>NZ_JAYGQQ010000006.1:0-368604 GCF_035012785.1 Xanthomonas sp. WHRI 8932A | reverse complement strand
AGAAGGTGGCGCGCAGCGCCGGATGAGGGTACGAGCGAAGCCTCATGGAGTTGAAATGCCACATGGGCTTCGCCCCGCCCTCACCCCTCTCCCGAGGGGAGAGGGGTGAGGCGGCAGCTCGACTGCTTGTCCTTCTCCCGCTGGGCGGGAGAAGGTGGCGCGCAGCGCCGGATGAGGGTACGAGCGAAGCCTCATGGAGTTGAAATGCCACATGGGCTTCGCCCCGCCCTCACCCCTCTCCCGAGGGGAGAGGGGTGAGGGCGGCAGCTCGACTGCTTGTCCTTCTCCCGCCGGGCGGGAGAAGGTGGCGCGCAGCGCCGGATGAGGGTACGAGCGAAGCCTCATGGAGTTGAAATGCCACATGGGCTTCGCCCCGTACCCTCACCCCAACCCCTCTCCCGGGGGGAGAGGGGCTTGCTAGCTCGCGAATCATGACCCTCAGGATTCCCGACTCCCCGCCCCTCACCGCTCCAACTTCATCGACAGCCTCGGCTTGGGCGGCCGGGAGTGGAGATTCCGGATTGGGGATTCATAAGAGCCGGATCCGCAGGCCGGAACGCGGACGACACAAGCCAGCCCGCTTTTACGATTACCGATTCCCGATTCCCGATTCCCCGCCCCTCACCGCTCGAACTTGGTCGACAGGATGATCGAGGTGGTGGTGCGCTCCACCCCGTCGATCGCGCCGATCGCATCGGTGAGCACGTCCATCTCGTTGACGCCGCCGACCACGCCCAACGCGATCAGGTCGTAGGCGCCGCTGACCGAGTGCAGCAGGCGCACCTCGGCGATGTCGCGCAAGGCCTTGACCACGGCCGGCATCTTCTTGGGCAGCACGGTGATCAGGATGTGCGCGCGGATGCGGCCCTGTTCGTAGTCGTCGTGGGTGCGCACGGTGTAGCCGCTGATCACGCCATCGCGTTCGAGCTTTTCGATACGGCTTTGCACCGTGGTGCGCGACAAGCCGAGCCGGCGCGCGATCTGCGCAGTGGACGCACGCGCGTCCTCGCGCAGCAGCGACAACAGGCGTTCGTCGGACGGGGTGATCTTCACAATGCGCATCCGGTTCGGCGAATCGACGAAAATACCGTACATCACGCCTAAATTCACGCTGCCAAACGCCGATCGTCTGCCGATAATAGGAAGGACAACGTCAATGCAGGAGATGCGCCATGTCCGTCCTCGCCCCGCTCGCCCCGCTGCGTGCCCACGCCGGCCGCCGCCTGACCGATGGCCTGGACGATGCCGCCATCGTGCGTCTGGCCGCCAACCATCCGGATCTGGCCCACGCTATCGACGCCGCTGCCGCCGAATACGCGCAGGTGCGCGATGACGCTGCCGACCTGCTCGATCTGGACGAAGGCGAGCAGATCGCCGCCGTGCAGGACGGCTTCATCAACTTTTACGCCGACGATGCGGTGACGCCCTACGTGGCGCTGGCTGCGCGTGGGCCGTGGGTGATCACGCTCAAGGGCGCGGTGCTCTACGACGCCGGCGGCTACGGCATGCTGGGCTTCGGGCACACCCCCGCGCCGGTGCTGGAGGCGATGGCCCGCCCGCAGGTGATGGCCAATGTGATGACCCCCAGCCTGGCGCAGCGCCGGCTGGACCGCGCCCTGCGCGCCGAGATCGGCCACACCCGCGGCGGCTGCCCGTTCGCACGTTTCATGTGTCTCAACTCCGGCTCCGAAGCAGTGGGTCTGGCCGCGCGCATCGTCGATACCAACGCCAAGCTGCACACCGACCCGGGCGCGCGGCATGCCGGGGCCACCATCAAGCGCCTGGTGGTCAAGGGCAGCTTCCATGGCCGTACCGACCGCCCGGGGCTGTATTCGGATTCCAGCCGCAAGACCTACAACAAGTATCTGGCCAGCTACCGCGACGAAGATTCGGTGATTGCGATCGCGCCCTATGACGTGGCCGCCCTGGAGCGCGCGTTCGACGAGGCGCTGCGCAACCACTGGTTTATCGAAGCGGTATTCCTGGAACCGGTGATGGGCGAAGGCGACCCGGGGCGTGCGCTGCCGGCCGAGTTCTACGCCGCCGCACGCGCGCTCACCCGCTCGCACGGCAGCCTGCTGCTGGTGGATTCCATCCAGGCCGGCCTGCGCGCGCACGGCGTGCTGTCGGTGGTGGACTACCCCGGCTTCGAGCAGCTCGACCCGCCGGATCTGGAAACCTATTCCAAGGCGCTCAATGCCGCGCAGTACCCGTTGTCGGTGCTGGCGGTGACCGAGCACGCCGCGCAGGTGTACCGCAAGGGCACCTACGGCAACACCATGACCACCAACCCGCGCGCGCTCGATGTCGCCTGCGCCACGCTGGCGTTGTTCACGCCCGCAGTGCGCGACAACATCCGCACCCGCGGCGCACAGGCGATTGCCAAGCTGCAGGCGCTGCAGTCCGAACTGGGCGGCCTGATCACCAAGGTGCAAGGCACCGGGCTGCTGTTTTCCTGCGAACTGGCGCCGCAGTTCAAGTGCTACGGGGCCGGCTCCACCGAAGAGTGGTTGCGCCATCGCGGTGTCAATGTGATCCACGGCGGCGAGAACTCGCTGCGCTTCACGCCGCACTTTGCGATGGACGAAGACGAACTGGATCTGCTGGTCGGCCTGATCGCACGCGCATTGAAGGAAGGCCCGCGCCAGGTGCAGGCCGAGGCCGCCTGATCCACGCCGGGCGATGCATCGGCTGCGCAGTTGCAGCCGGTGCATCGCCCGCTTGGGTGTTGGAGTTGCCATCTGCGCCGCGTTGTTTGGTTTGGCAGCGTGGTCGGCACCGGCGGTCGTTGCGCAAGGCATCGACCGCGTTCAAGCAGATGCCAGGCTGTGACCAAGCCTGCCTCTCACCCCACCGATCGCCCCTCGCACAACAACTGCAAGGCGCAATGCGAAGCCAATCTGGCGTGCAAGCTTTCGCTTGCATGAATCGCCAACAACGTGCTTCGCGAATCGGCTAAACACCTTCGACCTGTGCCGCCTTTGCCCAGGTCGATGGCCGTGTCTCAACAACAAAAGCACCAATCAGATCGGCACAGCGCTCAACTTGCGGCGCAAATAATTGGTCACGGCACGGTGTGGCGATTTGCCGCGCCACGACGCCCAGCACAAGTGCGAGCCGACGGCGATCTGGCCGCCACGATGGCCAAGCCCGAACCAGGTGCGATCCGGATGGAAGGCGTTGCGCGGCGGGAACATGATGCCGGCGAACTGCCCGGCATGCGCGTTGTAGAAGCGGGTGAGCCCACGCGGGCCGGAGATCATTGGAATCTCGCGGTGGTCTTCCAGCGTTTCCGGCGCATGCACATTGAAAATGTGCTCGATGAACGCGCCCCAGAACGGATGCCCCGCTTCGGAGCCGAAGACGGCGTTACCGATCTTGAAGTCGTCGTTGTCGGGCGTGCCTTCTTCAATGGGCAGCACGCATTGCTGCGACAGCACCTCCGCACCGAGTGGACGCAGCAGCTTGTAGTCGGTGTCGAAGTAGAAACCGCCGTGCGCATGCATATACGCACAGCGCGCGATGTCCGCTTTCATCACGCCAAAACGGATGCGCTCGTAGCGCTGGGCAAACTCGGGAAACGCACGTCGCATCAGTTCAGAGTTATCGGCATCGTCCCAGACGTGACACGTCCATCCGGGCAACAAACGCTGCAAACGATCGCAAACCCGGCGCTCCTCCCACAGCAAGTGCTTGGTGGGTGCGGTCAGGTGAATCAATTGGGGAATCATGGGGGGCGACTCGGTGGGCTGGGGGAGCCAGAGCCGTCACCGCAGCACCGCATCGAATCGGCTACTCGGTTGGCGGCTCAGCTGCGCCAACCGTAGTCGCACTAATGATGTGACGTAATTCACATTACCTGATGATCAATCGCATTTCTCATCGATAGAATCGATGCATCCGCGAAGTTTTGAAACGACGCATAAACTCCATCGAATGCCCGATGAAACCTTCGCCGTTTTGTCATATTTAGAGCGACCAATAAGAGCAGCTAACAAAACGTAGCGAGCAGTCGTCAGGTGGGTGTGGACGGCGCGGAGGAACCGGAGTGTACGGGTGGTACATGAGGATTCCGAGCACCGGCCGCGCCCGCCTGGCGGCTGCACAGTAGTTTTGTTAGCTGCTCTAAAACGCAACGCGCAGTTATCAGGGCCGCACGGATGGCGCGCTCTGATGCAGAGTATGCGCGTGGTATAGGCCACATCGAGCACCGACTGCGCCCGCCAGGCGGTGAACGCAGTGATGGTGTTAGCCGCTCGACCTCGCAGCAGTCGCGGTCAGTTGAATATGCAGGGCGCCGCTGCGCGGTGCAGGCGCTTTACGCGCCAGGGCACACGTCGCCATCTTCTGGATGGCGTCACTGCCATGGGGCACACGCTCGCTAACGCTTACGCGCCTGCTCAACTCACTCCCAGCAGCGATCCGCGCGTCCCTTGAGCGTGGCGTTGCGCGGGCAATCGCGCGGTGCGATGCGCCCTTGCTCGTGCTCGATCAGCCGCTTGCCACCGCTTGCGTCGCGCTGCAGTTCGAACGCGTCGTACAGGCGGCCGGTGGCGGTGCGCGATTCGTAGACCAACTGCTGGTTGTCGATGCGCAGCACCTGATACAGCTGGGTGTCTTCGCCCACCGGGCGCATGGTCTTGCGCGCCATGTCAGAGAGCCGGTACTGCTTGGGCCCGGCGACCGACACCACGAACACCGGCGTGGCCTGCCCGGCCTGGTCGCCGCGCCGGCCGTACGTGTGGTCATGCCCTTGCAGCACCAGATCCACCTTGTGCCGGCGGATCACCGGCAAGACCTGCTCGACCAGTTTTTCGTTCTCGCGATCGGCGCGCGGCGAAAAGAACGGCTGATGGATCAGCACGATCGACCACGGGTGCGGATTGTCGGCCAGCACCTTGTCCAGCCATTGCGCCTGCGCCGGCCCGGTGCCCAGGTCCAGCACCGAGGTGCCATCGAGCACGGCGATGCGCACGCCCTGGTAGTCGAACCAATAGCTGGTGCGCGCCGTGGCCGACGGCCCGTTACGCGGCAGCGCGAAGGTTACCGGCCAATGGCTGCCCAGGGTGCGGGTGGCCTGCAGGGTCTCATCGCCCTCTTCGTGGTACTCGTGATTGCCCGGTGCCGGCGCCACTGCGGTGCCTTCCAGCAGCCAGCGCCCGGCTTCGAACCACTCGGCCCATTCATTGTCGTCCTGGCCGTCCTTGCCGCTGACCAGATCGCCGGCAAACAGCGCCAGCCGGGCATCCGGCGCCGAGCGCCAGGCCTGACGGATCACCCGCGACACCAGGCTGAGATTCTTGTTCTGGGTGTCGCCGAAATACAGCAACGTCAGCGGGGTCTGCGCCGTGCCCGCGGTGCGGAAGTGATTCCACGCGCCCCAGGTGTCATGGCCCTGCACGCGGTAAGCGTACAGCGTGTCGGGCTTGAGGCCGTCGATGTCGGCGCGATGATGGTGCGAGCGGCCATTTTCGCTGGTCAGCGTGGCGGTGCTGGCACGCAGACGCCGCGGTGTGCCGACGTCGGGCGAATCGCCGGCGATCACCAGTTCCAGCCACGGCTGATCGACGCTGGCATCGGTGCGCCAGGCCACCGCGAAACCGGTCGCCGCGTCCTGTGCGGGCGTGGCGACAATGCGGTCCGGGAAGCCGTCGGCCACGTAGTGGGTGGACCCGGCCGGCACCTGCGTATTCGGCTCGGCGGTGCGCTCGCCAGCCAGCGCGTGGCTAGCGGCAAGCGCCATCAACGATAACGCTGCGTAGCACGCGGTACGCGCGGCGCTCATGGTGCGCAGTCCTTCAGGCGCAGAGTGCGTGCGATGTCGCGCCAATCGAACGCGGCCACCGCCTGGTCGTCGTGCAGCGCGTAGAACACGCCGCCGGGAAAGCGCGCATCGCCGCGTTGATCCAGCCACACGCCATCGGTATTGGCGGTCACACGACCGGCGAAGGCTCCCACGTGCGCCAGCGTTTTGCGATCGAACACCTGGAACACGCTGCGATCCTTGAACTGATCGGTGGCGATCCAGTAGCCGCTGCCATCGGCGCACTGCAGCAAGGTCAACCCCTCGGCCTGTGCCTTGAACAGCCCGGCGCCCACGTCGCGCCCGCGATAGCGCCCGTCCATGCCGTACTCGCGCAACTGCGTGCCCACTGCCACATCTTCTTCGGCAATCAGCAGCCGCGCATTGGCCTCATCGCCGAATACCGACTCGGCGATGCGCACCGCACCGGCCTCGGTGGTATCGCCGAAACTCTGCGTCAGCCGTGACTGCCAGCCCTGCCCTGCCGCATTCAACTGATAACGACGGAAGCGTTGGCCCAGCTCGGCCAGCGGCGGCGGTTGGTCCTTGTTGGCCGGCGACATGTAGTTGTCGCTGACCACCACCTCGTAGCCGCCGTCATGCTTGCGCACCCACAATCCGTAAGGCTCGCGCAAGTCGTCCTGGCCGAACGCGGTCAGCGGTTTGAACTCCGGCAGCGAAAACACCTGCACGCGGCGGTTGTCGCGCTCGACCACGAACACCAGATCATCGACCACCGAAATCCCGTTGGGCCGATCCAGCTTGCCCAGCGCCTTGCCCTTGCCGCCGACCACGCGCAGCCGCTTGCCGCTGTCGCCATCGAATACCACCAGCGCATGCGTGGCCTTGGACGTGGCGATCACCCAGCGGCGGCCATCGGGCGCGATCCAGCTGGCCGGCGAATCCAGATTGTCGGACGGCGTCAATGCAGTGATGAAGGCTTCCGGCACCACTTCATGCGCCACCTTCGCTTCGCTGAGCATGGGGTCGGTGAGCAACGCTTCGTCGGCTTCGCGGTCGACCGGCTTGGTCGCACAGCCTGCCAATAGCAACGCGCTCGCAAGCAGTGTGGAGTGCAGCAATACGCCAGCCCGCATCACAGCGCCACCTTCAGGCCCAGCGCATAGGTGCGGCCGTACTCTTCGTTCTGCAGCGTGCGCGAGGGCACGCCCTGATACAGCTCAAATGGCTCATCCAGCAGGTTCTGCGCTTCCAGATACAGGCTGACGTGGCTGTTGAACTGATAACTCATGCTGACATCCAGCTGGGTGTGCGGAGCGACATAGATATCGTACGCGCGGCTCTGGCCAATGGTGTCCAGATATTCGCTGCGATACACCGCCGCCACACGCGCACTGAAGCCGTATTTTTCGTAACCCAGATGGCCGCTGTAGATGCGCTTGGACGAGCGCGGCAGCATGAAGTCGTCGCCGGCGCGATTGTTCAGGCCCGGGTCGAAGTCGCTGTCCAGGGCGGTGGCACTGGCACCGACCAACACGCCGTTCCAGCCTTCGGGCAGGAAGTCAAGCGTCTGCTGCCAATTGAACTCGGCGCCGCGCACCTTGGCGGTGTCGCCATTGATCGAGCGCGTCACCTGCAGGCCAGGAAATTCGGCATCGGTGGTGCTGAGGGTCTGCACGATGTAATCGTCGATCGACTTGTTGAACACGCCCAGCGACACCAGCCCGGTGCTGCCGATGTACTTCTCGAACGACAGATCCAGATTGGTGGAGCGATACGGGTTGAGGTCGGGGTTGCCGATGCTCACTTCTTCATCGCCGCGGTTGATGCTCACGCGTGGCGACACATCGCCGAACGACGGGCGCGACAAGGTCTTGTTGGCTGCAAACCGCAACACCCAATCGTTGCCACTGTCGTAACGCAGGTGCAGGCCCGGCAACACATTGGTGTAGCTGCTGGAGGCTTGGCGCGGCGTTACCGTGGCGGTGCGACCGTTTTCGGCAACGTCCACCTGATTACCGGTGGCGTTGAACTGGGTGTTCTCCACGCGGACGCCGGCAATCATGCGCAACGCGCCGATATCCCAGGTGCCCATCGCATACGTGGCGAACACGTCTTCGCTCGCGGTGTAATCGTCCTGCAGAGAGGTCTGCACATTGCCGCCCACCTCCTGCGGACGTGCGCTGTACAGACCACCCGACGCACGCCAGTAGCGGCGCATACCGTCCGAACCGATGCTTTCGCCCAAGGTGCCGCCACGGTGCTCCGGTGCGGCGGTGGTCCAGCTGCTCAGATCGATCGCCGGGCCACGCCGCAGCTCCTGTTCGTTGACGTCCACATCGCGTTCGCGCCAGCGACCCAGCACACCCATCTTCAGGCTGGAATGTTCGCCGTCGAAGCGCACATTGACCTGCGCGCTGTGCTCGCTGTCGTCCACCGTTTTGGGCGCCAGCACGAAGCGGTCGAACACGAAGTCCTGGTTGCTCTGCCATCCGTTGTCAGAGAAACCCAGCCGCGGGATGCCACTGCGCTGATCCACGGTGGCCGACAGGTCGTCGCCGTCGTAGTCGAAGCGCGCTTCCATCTCATCGTTCACCCGCTCGGTGGTCTTGGTGTAGCCCACCTTGTAATCGAGCGTGGCGCTGCTCAGGCGGTTTTCGCCGCCGAAACTGATCGCCGTGTTGTCTTCCTTCTTGGTGCGGTAGCGTACGCGCTTGGCGATGCTGTCTGCCGGCAGATCGGCCACGTTGTAGGTGCCATCGCCGTTGGCGCTTACCTGCCCATCGGCCAGGCCGAAGATGGTGCGCTGGCGCGTTTCGGCATCGTCGAAACGGCTGTACAGCGAGCGCAGGTAGTAGCGGTTGTCGGCATCCGGGCGCCAGTCCAGATTGAGGTTGGCGCCCATGCGGGTGCGCTCGATAAAGTACTTGCGGCGCTGCACTTCGCCGGCAAACAGGTCATCGGCAGCGCCACCGGCGAAGGCGTCGTACGCCACTTCGGTGTTGTCGGATTCGAACTCGCGGTCCTGATAGTTCACACCCACCGCCACACCGAAGGTGCCGTTGTAGATGTCGCTGTAATTGAACGCGCCCTTGGGGCTGGTCTTGCCCGACAGCGACTGATGGCTGCCTTCGATCGAACCGCGCAGCGTGCGCCCGTCGCGATCGAACGCAGAGGTGGATTCCACCTGGATCGCGCCGCCGATCGAATCGCCCGGCATGTCCGGCGTGGGCGACTTCACCACTTTCAAGCGCTCGGTGGAATCGGACGGAATCACGTCCAGCGGCGCCGAGCGCGTGCCGTCTTCGGGCGTGCCCATGCTCATGCCGTCGATGGTCACGCTGTTGAGCGACGAATCCAGGCCACGGATTACCACAAAGCGGCCTTCGCCCTGATCGCGGGTGACGCTGACGCCGGGCAGGCGCTGCAAGGATTCTGCAACATTCTTGTCGGGGTAACGGCCCATCGCATCGGAAGCCACTGCATCCTGGATCGCATCGGACGCGCGCTTGAGATCGACTGCGCGCTCCTGCGCTTCCAGCTGCGGGCGCACTTCCAGCCGCTCCAGATCGATGGCCGCCGCACCGCTGGCTGCGCCGGAGGCAGCAGCAGCCTCTGCCGCCTGTGCCTGCGGGCCCCAGCCGGCGGTTGCCAGCGTCAGCGTGATCGCCAGGCAGAGCGGAGTCTTGTTCAACACGAGTGCTTCCCCAATCGGTTAAGAATGGGTGCACACACTATGTCTGCGACGTTTCACCGACATGACATATGCAAGCGCGATCACACCCGATGTGTGGCAGCGCCACGCATGGCTGCGGCACACTGTGCGCCTCTCCCGTCTGTCGCTGCCCATGAAAATCGTCGAAGTCCGCCACCCTCTCGTCCAGCACAAAATCGGCCTGCTGCGCGATGCCGCCTTGAGCACTAAGGGCTTTCGTGAACTCGTGACCGAACTCGGCACCCTGCTGGCCTACGAGGCCACGGCCAATCTGGACACCGAATCGCATGTGCAGCAGGGCTGGGCCGGCCCGGTTGATGTGCAGCGCATCGCCGGCGCCAAGATCACCCTGGTGCCGATCCTGCGCGCAGGCCTTGGCATGCTGCCAGGCGTGCTGGCACTGATCCCCGCCGCGCGCGTTAGTGTGGTCGGCCTGCAACGCGATGAAGAAACCCTGCAACCGGTACCCTACTTCGAACGCCTGACCGGCCGCCTGGAAGAACGCGACGCGCTGATCCTTGACCCCATGCTGGCCACCGGCGGCACCTTGATCGCCACCATCGACATGCTCAAGCGCGCCGGCGCCCGCCGCATCAAGGGCATCTTCCTGGTCGCCGCGCCGGAAGGTCTGAAAGCGCTGGAAGCCGTGCACCCGGACGTGGAGGTCTACACCGCCGCCATCGACGACCACCTCAACGAAAAGGGCTACATCCTGCCCGGCCTGGGCGATGCGGGCGACCGGATTTTCGGGACGCGGGTGGAGTGAGTCGCAGCGGGAGCCTCAGGATCGACCGAGTCTGGAATGGGATGACGAGTCACTCGCTCGGGTGACTGATTGGTCAAAGACCAGCTCGGCAAGCCCCTCTCCCAATGGGAGAGGGGTTGGGGTGAGGGTACGGCATGCCAGTGTTCTTGCCGACGCCGTACCCTCATCCGGCGCTACGCCCCACCTTCTCCCGATGGGAGAAGGGACAGCCCCCCCCCCCCTGCGCACGCGCATGAGATAGCAACTAAGAGCAGCTAACAAAACGACTGTGCAGCCGCCAGACGGGCACGGCCAGTGCTTGGAATCGGCATGTGCCCATCTCGTACACTCCGGGTCTGAGCGCGCCGCCCGCACCCACCTGACGACTGCTCGCTACGTTTTATTAGCCGCTCTAAATACAGTGATAGAGCTGCGGCCTGATGGTGCAGCTTGCTAGAAACCTCGGGCATCCCTCAGCGCGTCGAGGCCTCGATGGCCGCACTCACATACACCAGCGGCGCATTCCAGTTGATGGCGACTTCATTGCTCGCGTAACTGCAGGTGTTATCCAGATACGACAGCGCCGGCAACGTGGACGGATACGGCACCTTGCAGTCCTTGGCGTCCTGCTGGCCCGGCTGCGGGCCGCCGGCCAACCAACCCGGCACCGGCGCGTCGATGCCGTCGGCCTCCGAGGGGCGATGGTGGATATGCATCGGCGTGCGCTGGCCTACCCCGGTGACGAACGACAACCCCAGCGGATTGCGCCCCAGGATGTAATCCAGATGCGATTGCGCGGCATCCAGCGTCGTCCGTTGTTTGGTCAGGCGATAGCCCTGCAACAGCATCATCGCGCGGTTGAGTACGGCGGAATTACTGCCCCAGACGAAATCCTTGTCGGTCATGGCCAGGCGCCACGGCGATGTCTGCCATTGCTCGGTCAACTGCTGCGCCAGACCGGTGATCTCACCCGTGATGCGCGCACGATCCGCATGCGCGGTCAGCGTGTCGCGGTGCGCGGCCAGCGACATCCACGCCAACCCGCCTACATTGCTCCAGCCCGGCACGCTGGCCGGCACATTGCGCGCCAACATCGCATCGTAGAAACCATCCTCGCGGGTGGTGACATACAACTCCGCCGCCGCCCACGCGAATTCGTCGTCGACCTGCGCATCGTCATAGCCGCCGGTCCGCACGTCGTCGGGCTGGCGATAGATCACATCCGGATGCTGCTGCGCCCACGCCCAGGCATCACGCGCCGCCTTCAACATGCGCGCCGATACACCCGGATACTGCTTTTCGAACGGCGCATACACACGGCTGGCCGCGGCCATTACCGCTGCAAAATCCAGCGTGGCCGCCGTGGCCTTCATCACCACGTAGCGTTGCTGCTTGGCCTGATCGGGCATTACCAGACCGTCGAACTGCTTGTCGGTGAGCTTGTGGTACACGCCACCATCGGCCGGGTCTTGCATGGCCAGCATCCATTCCAGATTCCACCAGGTTTCCTGCAGGATGCCGGGTACGCCGGGCGAGTCGTTGGGGATGGTCAGGGCCTGCGCCTTGAACAGCGCCGGGTAGTGCTCGTATGCCGCCAGCAAGGTGTAGGTACTGATACCGGAGTTGACGATGTACTTGTTGTAATCGCCGGCGTCGTACCAGCCCTTGGGCGCGCTGATCACGCTGTCGGCCGGACGCGTGGCCGATGCGGCCGATGGATGGATGCGTACCTGCGTGTCCGGATGCCCGGACGCACGCGCATAGCGCCCGGCGAACTGCGCGGGCAGCGCGGTGCTGGCGCGATTGAAATAAAACGCCTTCAGCGAGGCATCGACCACCGGCTGATACGCATGCGCGTTGATCGGAAATGCATCCGAGGTCGGCAACCCATCGATCTTCAACCGGTAGGTGCCCGGCACACGCACGCTGGAGAAGTCCGCCACCCGCGCCTGCTGCCCGGCCGGCGACCACAGCGCTGGCGGTTGTAACGTGCCTTTCAACACCGTGCGGCCCTGCGCATCTTCGACCGTGAAACGGTCCGCCCCCGGCGCCGCGCCCTGCGGCAACCCGACCACCGCCAACTTGGCTGAGCCCGGCAGATAGCCGAGTTGATTGACGTGGATCGAACCGCCGGTCTTTTCCGTAGCGGTCTGTGCCGAACAGGCAGTGGGGGAAAGCAGGATGGCGGCCGTGATCATCAGCAGATTGAGATTGTTCATCGCCCAATGGTGGCCGGATGTCGGTGCTGCCACAAGCCCGGGCGAGCGCGCGAGATGCGGGCAGCTGCACAGATCTTGCGACGCACCGACATCGCCGGCGTGTCGTCGCTCCAGAGCACGGATCGCCAACATCGCCGGATGACAGCAATCGCGACTGCGCGCTGACACCCTCGCGATTCACCCGAATTTTCTGCTGCCTGCATCGCAGTCTGTCGGCGTTCGCACCCAGTTGGCGTAGCGGAAAAACAACTGCGCGGCGTCCCACGCGAATTTCAATAGAAACAACCGCAAGCCTCGTCGTCTCCCCCAATTTTTCAGATTGCCACGCGCCTAGATTGGCGTTGCGGCAATGCCGCACCTCCCATCGCACTGCCCTGCCCGACGCTTGTGACTGCGAGTGCTACGGCATGGGCTCTCTTTGCCAAGGACCACAGATGACCAGCCACCCAACCATTTCGTCGTCTCCTCGCAGCCCGAACGTGCCGGGGCCGCAGTGCTCGCAGCATCCGCAGCGCTGGAAACGCCTTCCGATAGCGCTGTTGCTCGGGCTACTAGCCTCAAGCCAGACCGCCTTGGCATCCAAACAGTGGAATGCCAGCCCCAATCAAGTGCAGAACAACTGGATCTCTGGCATGTACGCCGCCATCGGAGCGCCGTTGCAGGCAACATTGCGTCGATGCGAACTTGCGCAGGCAGCAGTCTGCGAGGTCATCATTTTGGCCAATGGCGGGGTGCATACCAGCCCCGCCGATGACAACCAGCATTTCACCTTGAGGTTCACTGGAGCCCAAGCACCCTACACTGCCTGTCACATCTACCCACAGGATCCAGGCAACACCACAAGCAAAGCGCTGACTGGAGCCCTGTGCTACGACCCGCAGCACAGAGGGACCTACATCAAACTCAATTGAGTTGCTCATCCGCAGGTGGGCGCTTGCAAGCCGACAACACAGGAAATGCTGTTGTCGGTTGAGCGTAGGTGCTGCGTAGGAACCGTTGGCACATGCTGTCAGGTGCTGCCTGCCTACGCGTTGCTGCTGGGCTCAAGAGTGCCGTGGCCGCGCTTGATGCAATCACCATGCGGTGATTGCATCAAGTGGAGACCAGAACACCTCGCAGAAGTGTGACTAACGACCGCATGCCGCCAGTCCTGGTCAGGGGCACGAACAAGCGCACTCGCCACATCAGCCCAACCTACTTCATCGCAGCTTGGTCAAGGGACCTGACGGGTTATCGCGCTGCCGCATCCAACTGCACTTCCGCCTTGCCCACCGGGTTACGCGGGTCGCTGCCGCCGCTGAGCACATTGCTGCGCTTGTCCCATTCCACCGTCTGCAGGTTGCCCCACACGTGACTGGACCCGCGGCCGCCTTCTGCCGTATCGCCGGGCAGTTTGAGCGCGTGGCCTATCGCCTGCAGGCCCTTGGCAGTCTGCGGTGAGAACGCGTCGGTTTCGGCATCGATGACGTCCGGCAACCACTGATGGTGATAGCGCGGCAACGCACTGACCGCCTGCGCATCCAGCCCCGCGTCGTAACCCAGGATGCCGAGCAGCACCATGGTGATGATGCGGCTGCCGCCCGGGGTACCCAGCACGATCGCCTTGTCGGCCGATTCCATGAAGGTGGGCGTCATCGAGCTGAGCATGCGCTTGCCCGGCTTGGGGGCGTTGGCCGCGTAGCCCATCACGCCAAAGGCGTTCGGCGTGCCCGGCTTGAGCGCAAAGTCGTCCATTTCGTCGTTGAGCAGCACGCCGGTGCCCTTGGGGATCAGGCCCGAGCCATACAGAAGGTTGACGGTCTGAGTGCCGCCGACGCGATTGCCTTCGCCATCGATGATGGAAAAGTGCGTGGTCTCGTCGTCTTCCAGCGGCGTGGGGTTGCCCGACAACAGATCGCTGGGCGTGGCTTTTTCCGGATTGATGGTGGCACGCAGGCCTTGCGCATAATCCTTGCTGGTCAGCACGCGCTGCGGCACGTCGACAAAGTCCGGATCGCCCAGAAAGAACGTGCGGTCGCGGTAGGCACGGCGCATCGATTCCACCACCAGATGCGTGCGATGCACGTCATCGAGCTTGTTCAAGTCCCAGCCTTCCAGAATCTGCAGCATGGCTGCCAGCGCAATACCGCCCGAGGACGGCGGCGGCGCGGTGGTGATCTTCCAGCCGCGATAATCGAACTGGATCGGCGTGCGCTCTTTCACCGTGTAACCGGCCAGCTCCGCCGCATTCCAATGCCCGCCCGCCTGCTTGACGCCGGCGATCAGCTTCTTGGCGGTCTCGCCCTTGTAGAACCCGTCGAAGCCCTTGTCGCCGAGTAGCTTCAAGGTATGGGCCAACTCGGGTTGCTTGAAGGTGTCGCCTTCGGCAATGGGTTTCCCGCCGCGCAAATACACCTCACGCGTCCCGGGATAGCGCTCCATCACTTCGCGCCGCGAGGCGTAGCCCTTGGCCATGCGCGCATACACCGGGAAGCCGTTGGTGGCGATGCGGATCGCCGGCGCCAGCGATTGCTTGAGCGGCAGCCGGCCGTGCTTGGACGCCAGCTCCACCAGCGCGGCGGGCAGACCGGGAATGCCGGCCGACCACGGCCCGTTGACCGAGCGGTCGCGGTCCAGTTCGCCCTGCTTGTTGAGGAATTTTTCCGGCGTGGCCGATTCCGGCGCGTATTCGCGCGCGTCCAGCATCACGTCCTTGCCGGTCTTGGCATCGTGCAGCAGAAAGAATCCTCCGCCACCCAGGCCCGAGCTGATCGGCTCGACCACCGCCAGCGTGGACGACACCGCAATGGCCGCATCGAACGCGTTGCCGCCCTCGCGCAGGATCTGCAGCCCGGCATCGGTGGCCAATGCATGGCCGCTGGCCACCGCCGCACCGGGCGGATGCGTGGCGACTGCAGCGGGCGCGCCGGCGGAAGGCTTGGCGCCATCCGCAGACCAGGCCGGCGGTGCCAGCACCAAGGCCAGCAACAGCAGGCCGCGTGTCGAAAAACGTAGGGAGAAAGTGCTCACGGGACGGGAGGCTCCTGTTCGTACAGTTCGGGGTGATCGCGCTGCAGCTGCATGAGCTTGGCCAGCAATTGATCATGGGTTTCCGGAATGTCCGGATCCGGGTCGATGCACTCGACCGGGCACACCACCACGCATTGCGCTTCGTCGAAATGGCCCACGCATTCGGTACAGCGTGCCGGATCGATCACGTAGATGGTTTCGCCCATCGAGATCGCCTGATTCGGGCATGCCGGTTCGCAGACGTCGCAATTGACGCACAGCGCATTGATCTTCAGCGACATGGCAGCCCCGCAGATCGGGGCGCAGCGCGCTGCAGCAGGCAGGCGCAAACCGCGCGGGCGAGCCGGACGACAACGCCGGGGGCGTTGCCGAAAGCCGGCCCAGACAGGCCGGCTACGAGGGAGTGCAACTTCAGCAGCATGGTGCGTTTCCACGCCGCGGCCGGGTGCGCCCTCCCGCGCATCCGGCCTGATACGGCATTACTTGGCTTCAACGAAGGTGTATTCCGCGCCCTTGGGCTGGACGATGGTCTGCACGCGCGCATTCTCGGCGGCGTCGCCAATGAACAGCACGCGCACGCCCTTCATCGAATCCGGCTGCACGTCCTTGAACGCGGCGTCGATCAGGTCGGCCATCTTGGTGGAGGCGGACGAACCGAAGGCCAGCATGTTGCCCGGCTGCACGCCACGCGCCAGCGCGGTCTTGACGCTTTCCAGCTGACGCTCGTAGCTGCCGGCGAACTCGGCATCGGACTCCGGCGGCAAGTAGTACAGGAACGGGCTGTTGGTGGTGGCGCCCAGGTTCTGGCCGACCACTTCCTGCAGGTACTTCTTCCAGCCGGCGTTGTCGTCCTTGGCCGGGGCCTTCAGCGCTGCCGGAGCGGCAGCGGCGGTCGGCGCCGGCTCTTCTTTCTTGCAGGCGGTGACCGCCAGAGCGGCGATCGAAGCGAGCGCCAGAGCGCGCATGGTGTGTTTCATGAAACTCCTCCCTTTGAAAAGCGTGGTGATGGAACGACAGATGAGATCAGGCCTGCGCGCGGGACTCGCGCACTTGCCGCAAGGCTTCGACCACCGAGGCCGGCACGAAGCCGGAAACGTCGCCGCCCAGCCGCGCGATCTCGCGCACCAGCGACGACGAAATAAAGCTGTATTGCTCGGCCGGAGTGAGGAACAGCGTTTCCACTTCCGGGATCAGATGACGATTCATGCTGGCCATCTGAAATTCGTATTCGAAGTCGGACACCGCACGCAGGCCGCGCAGCAGCACCCCGGCATGCATGTCGCGCACAAAGTGCGCCAGCAGCGTATCGAAGCCGCGCACTTCCACATTCTTGTGCGCCGCCAGCGCTTCCTGTGCCAGCGCGACGCGTTTTTCCAGCGACAATGCCGGGCCTTTGGACGGGCTGTACGCCACGCCCACCACCACGCGCTCGAACAACGGCGCGGCACGGTTCACCAGGTCGATATGACCATTGGTGATCGGGTCGAAGGTACCGGGATAGACGGCGGTGCGGCTGTTGGCCACGCTCATACGGAAACTACCGGGGTCGGATCGCCGTTCAGTGTAGCAGCGGCCCGGCGATACAGCGCATAGCGCACCTGCCGGGTACCGCCCTCGCGATGCAGATGCCAGCCGGCCGGCAGCTGCAACGCCAGGTCGGCCGGCGCTTCCAGATACAGCCAGGCCTCGGCGGCCAGATGTGCGGGCAGGCGTTCGAACACGCTCGGCCACAGACCGGCCGCGAATGGCGGGTCGACGAAGACGATGTCGACCGGGGCCGCAGGCGCGCGCTCCAGCCAGCGCAGCGCGTCTTCCTGCAGTACCTGCACCTGGTCGGCCGCCTTCAGCTTGGTCACATGCTCGCGCAGCCGCTGCGCCAGGCCGGGGTCGCGCTCGATCAGCGTGGCATGCGCGGCCCCGCGCGAGACCGACTCCAGCCCCAGCGCGCCGGAGCCGGCAAACAGATCCAGCACGCGCGCACCGCGCAGCCGCGGCATCAGCCAGTTGAACACGGTCTCGCGCACGCGGTCGCTGCTGGGGCGCAGGCCCGGCAGGTCCGGCACCGCCAACCGCGTGTTGCGCCAGCGCCCGCCCACGATACGCACCTGGCCTTCGGCGCCACGCGGCGCCGGCCGTGCCGGGCGGCTCATCGCAACGCGCCTGTGGCAGGCGGACGACGGCGTAACACAGGTGGCGCAAGTGGCAGCATGGGTCGGAATGCAGGCGATGGCCGCCCATGATACCGCTGCCGCCGGCATGCCCGCCCCGCCCGCCCCGCCCGCCCGGGGCACCGACGCGCCACACCTTCGCGCAGGCACGCCTTGAAAAAAACCGCCGACGGCCTCATCCCCCAGGCCATCGGCCGTAGTGCGGCCCGGACCACCATGGAGCACGACCCCAATGACCGTTGACACCGACAAGCAGACGCTGGGCTTCCAGACCGAGGTCAAGCAGCTGCTGCAGCTGATGATCCATTCGTTGTACTCGAACAAGGAAATCTTCCTGCGCGAGCTGGTTTCCAACGCTGCCGACGCCGCCGACAAGCTGCGCTTCGAAGCCTTGGTCAAGCCCGAGCTGCTGGAAGGCGGCAGCGAGCTGCGCATCCGCGTCGACTACGACAAGGACGCGCGCACCGTCACCATCGACGACAACGGCATCGGCATGAGCCGCGAGGATGCGGTCTCGCATCTGGGCACCATCGCCAAGTCCGGCACCGCCGACTTCCTCAAGCATCTGAGCGGCGACCAGAAGAAGGACGCCAACCTGATCGGCCAGTTCGGCGTCGGTTTCTACAGCGCCTTCATCGTCGCCGACCAGGTGGACGTGTACTCGCGCCGCGCCGGCCTGCCCGCCAACGAAGGCGTGCATTGGTCCTCGCGTGGCGAAGGCGAATTCGAAATCGCCAGCATCGACAAGCCCGAGCGCGGCACCCGCATCGTGCTGCAACTGAAGGAAGGCGAAGATTCTTTCGCCGACGGCTGGACCCTGCGCAACATCCTCAAGAAGTATTCCGACCACATCGGGCTGCCGATCGAAATGCGCAAGGAGCATCACGGCGAAGAGGCTGATGTACCTGCCGAGCCGGAGTGGGAAGCGGTCAACCGCGCCAGCGCGTTGTGGACGCGCCCCAAGTCCGAGATCAAGGACGAGGAATATCAGGAGTTCTACAAGCACGTCGCGCACGATGCGGGCAACCCGCTGGCGTGGAGCCATAACAAGGTCGAAGGCAAGCTGGAATACACCTCGCTGCTGTTCGTGCCCGGCCGCGCCCCGTTCGACCTGTATCACCGCGATTCGGCCAAGGGCCTGAAGCTGTACGTGCAGCGCGTTTTCATCATGGACCAGGCCGAGCAGTTCCTGCCGCTCTACCTGCGTTTCATCAAGGGCGTGGTGGATTCGTCGGACCTGTCGCTCAACGTCTCGCGCGAAATCCTGCAATCCGGCCCGGTGGTGGACTCGATGAAGTCCGCGCTGACCAAGCGCTCGCTGGACATGCTGGAAAAACTCGCCAAGGACAAGCCGGACGACTACGCCACCTTCTGGCGCAACTTCGGCCAGGCGTTGAAAGAAGGCCCGGCCGAGGATTATGCAAACCGCGAAAAGGTCGCCGGCCTGCTGCGTTTCTCGTCCACGCATGACACCACCGGCGCGCAGAGCGTGGGCCTGGCCGATTATGTGAGCCGCCTGGCCGAGGGCCAGGACAAGCTGTACTACCTCACCGGCGAGAGCTACGCACAGATCAAGGACAGCCCGCACCTGGAAGTCTTCCGCAAGAAAGGCATCGAAGTGCTGCTGCTCACCGACCGCATCGACGAATGGCTGATGAGCTACCTCACCGAATTCGACGGCAAGTCGTTCGTTGATGTCGCACGCGGCGACCTGGATCTGGGCAAACTGGATTCGGAAGAAGACAAAAAGGCGCAGGAAGAAGTCGCCAAGTCCAAGGAAGGCCTGGCATCGCGCATCAAGGCAGCGCTCGGCGACGACGTAGCCGAAGTACGCGTCTCCCACCGCCTGACCGACTCCCCCGCAATCCTCGCCATCGGCCAGGGCGACCTGGGCCTGCAGATGCGTCAACTGCTGGAAGCCAGCGGCCAGGCCGTACCGGAAAGCAAGCCGGTGTTCGAGTTCAACCCCGCCCACCCGCTGATCGAGAAGCTCGATGCGGAACAGGACATGGACCGCTTCGGCGATTTGAGCCGCGTGTTGTTCGACCAGGCTGCGTTGGCGGCGGGCGATAGCCTCAAGGACCCGGCCGGGTATGTGAGGCGGTTGAATAAGTTGTTGTTGGAGTTGTCGGCCTGACAGCTGCGATGTAGCAGCTGAAAATACAACGGCCGGAGCATACTCTGGCCGTTGCATTTAAACCGGCAAATGCTTGACCAATTTTCTTCCTCGGCACTTTTTTGACTATATTCCTTCACTGAGGAGTAGCTGCAGAAGAGACCGGCCATCTATTTAGATCTAGATAATGAGCCCTAGAAGATATTTACCACGCTACTGACATAGAATATTCATCGATTCAGCCTCAACGCAGTCCGTAGCGACTACTATCCAGCAGTAATTTTAGACCGCCATGAAGACCTCATACGACTGGCATCTAACTATGACTCAAAATTCTTGACCAGAATTCAATTCGACTTAAACAGCCTTTTTATCCCAATATAGCAGGGAGCAATAATGAAGGCACTAATAATCGACAAATTTTGCCGCAGTTGAATTCCGATAAACAAGACCAGCACATCCACACCAATCATATTTACCAACAGCACAGCCGACAGCAACTCGGGATTTGACAGGAGCAAGATCGCAGTTGCAAACAGGATACCCCCACCCCATCGGCGAACGAACCGGGTATTTAACTTATCTCGAAAGAAACCCATCATTCGACTTCGCTCTGCTCCCGTTCCAGCCAGATCCTCGCCGAACGACGGATTGCCGGATCGGCATCGTGTTCGGCCCTGCGCCACAGCCCGCCCCTCTCTCCTGGTGCGAGCAAGCTAGCGACTTCTAGTGCAGCATTGCGTACGCGCCAATGACCGCTGCCAAAGGCGAGTTGCTCGATGGAGTCATAGGCTTCCGTTATTCCGAGCAACGCGGCGAAGATTAGTAACGGCGTGAAAAACTCAATTTAGACTGCCTTGCACAACACCGCTCATCGCATAGAGGTGATCGAGGCTGGGCGCAAATCCATTACGTTCCCAGTGCCCAACGGTTGCCCTATTGACTCCCAATTTTTGCGCCAGCTCGGTCTGGGACATTCCAGCCCCAATCCTGGCAGCACGGATCCTCGCCGCTAAAGAAATCGTTTCGCTGTCCAATTAGCTCCTCCACCATCTCCTACATGCATAGGTTCAGAGTCTCCTCACTTGAAGAGCCGAAGTCAAACAGTAGGAAGGGCTTTAGTTGGATAACAGCTGGGAACATTGAAGCTCCCATCATTTGCGCGGAAGCATTGCGAATTTATCAAGTCGTGCCAGTAGCACTTTGGAGTCAGATGTTGCGGACTACATAACGAATCGCAGACACAACCATGACTGGGCGCAATAGCGTTATCTCCCGTTACAGAACGTATTCATTTCGTTTTTTAGCATCGTCGCCCTTAGGCAGAGGCACCTATCATCAGCTGCAGGCGACGACATCGACCATAGAGTGAAGTCGTGGTCGCTGCTATGTACGCGCTCACGCCGACTCCAACACCCAACACCCAAACGCAGGCCCGGCCGAGTATCCAGTCTCAGGTTCGATACGGATCTGCAACGTGGCGCGGCCGGCCACTGCGGTGGGCAAGGCGTAATCCACATCGATGAAGTCCAGGCCGCGATTGCCGTCCAGGCGTTCGTTGGCAATGAGTTCGCCGTCGGCGAGGATGCGGAAGCGGCGGCGGTTTTCGTCGCCCCAGTAGCGTAGGCGCAGGATGCGGGCCTGGGCGGTGTTGCGCAGGGTGAATGCGATGAAGCCGCCGGTGCGGGCGTCGCGGCCGGCGCGGCGGCGGTAGCTGAGGGCGTAGGAGCTGTCGCTGGTGAGGGCGTGTGCCTGTTCCGATGCGTCGTCACCCAAGGCGACACGATCCAGTGCGCGCGCGTCGAGCGCGCGTTGCGTTGCGTCCGCTGCCGTCTGCTCAGCCTGGCGTTGTTGCCAGGCGGCGGTATCGCGGTGTTCCAGGTAGACGGCGCTGCGGCGATCGAACTGGGCGTAGAACGGGGAAAAACGCCATTGCTGGGCGCCATCGGCATAGGCGTAGTGGCCATGGGCCGGCAGCGGCTGCAGACGTTGCAGGACGTCATCGCCACCGACCAGCGCGGGCGTTTTGTTGTTCCATGGTGTTGCGGCATCGCCGAGATCGGCGGCCAACACCAGCGGGCCGCGCATGACGGCCACCCATGCCGGGTCGTCGGGTGTGGGTTCCAGGCGTAGCGGCATCTCCAGCTGCAGGGAGACGCTGTCGCCGGCCTTCCACAGCCGTTCGATGCGTAGGTAGCCCTCCACTGGCTGCAGTGTTTGCAGCTGGCCGTTGACCTGCAGCGTATGCGCACCGGCCCAACCGGGCACGCGCAAGGCGAGCATGCGTGCATCTGCCGGCGCGGTGTCGATACGCAGCGTCACCTGGCCTTGCTCGTGAAGCGTGCTGCGCAAGCTCAGTGCGAAGCCCGCTGCGTCGCGCACGCTGGACGGCACATACAGATTGACGTAGACGCCCTGCCCGTCTTCCCAGTAAATCGAGTCGCCAAACTGCGCGTGCGCCTCCATGCCGCTGCCGACGCAACACCAGAAATCGTCGAATGGCTTGGACCAGCCACGCGCTTCGCCAGCCAGCAGCGGTGTCATGTAGGTGAACATGCCGGTGCGCGGGTGTTGCTGCGCCATCACGTGATTGAGCAGCGTGCGCTCGTAGTAATCGAAATACGCCGCCTGCGGCCCCCATTGATACAGATGCCGGGTGAGCTTGAGCATGTTGTAGCTGGCGCAGTGCTCGCAGGTCTGCTCGGTGAGGAACTTGGAGATGCTGTCCGGCTGCTGGAAGTATTCGCGGTCGCCGTTGCCACCGATCACGTAGGTGTGGTGGTCGGTGACCGTGTGCCAGAAGAAACGCGCCGCCGCGCCGGAGGCGGCGTCGCCAGTGACCTCGTACTCGCGGGCCAGGCCGATCAGCTTGGGGATATTGGTATTGGAATGCTGGTGGACCAGTTCATCGCGCTGGGCGATCAGTGGGTCGAGCACGGCGTGATGATGCAGCCGCTGCGCCAGTGCCAACCACTGCGCATCGTCGGTTTGCACATGCAACTCGACGAACGATTCGTTGAGGCCGCCGAATTCGCAAGACAACACTTTCTGCAGCTGCGCATCGTCCAACGCTGCGAAGATGCCTTGCAGGTAACCACCCAGCCCCACCGCTACCTGCAGCGCCTGTGCATTGCCGCAGTGCGCATGCACATCGAGCAGGCCGGCGAACAGCTTGTGCCAGGTATACAGCGGCGCCCAGCTGCCGTTGAGATAAAACGGTGCGGGGTCGATCTTGCCGCGCTTAAGCTCATCGAACACCGCGCGCCCGCTTTCGATCTTTCCTGCCGCGTTCTTGCGGGTGAAGCCGGCCACATAGCCATCGCCTGCATGCGCCTGGCAACGCGCCAGTTCGCTAACCAGATACGCCGCGCGCGTGGCGCATTGCGCATCACCGGTTTGCGCATGCATCAACGCCAACGCACTGAGATAGTGGCCGAGCGTATGGCCGGCGATGGTGTCCGCTTCCCAACCTCCATAGGACGGCGCCTTGGGGTCGAGGCCTGCGTACAGCACGAAGTTGTGCAATAGCCGGTCCGGCTGCAGCCGCATCAGATAGCGGCGATTGGTATTGAGCGCATCCAGAAACAGCGAGGGCGTCAGGCGGACCTGGGCAAGCGGCACCGCGCGCATGCTGCCCGGCTGCGCGGCGCTGGCGTCGGCAGGGAAGCGCAGAAAGCCCGCCGCCACTGCCAGGCTGCTCCAGGCCAGAAAACGCCGGCGCGACAGGGTCAACGCATGCTCGGTGGTGCGCTCGGTGTTGGATGGCTCGGTCATGAGGTCAGCTTAGCTCCTGCCGCTACTTGCAGACTGCGCGGGCCGTTACAGGCCAGGCCGTCAGTCACGATATAGAGCGCCTCCGTCACATGGTCTGCCGCTGCCCGATCGAACCGGGCAGCGGCACTGCGATCAGACAGCGCAGTCGATGTGGCCGCACTCAAAATTTCACCGTCGCGCGCGCCCAGTAGAACCGGCCAAGCAGATCGTAGGTGGCCACATCGGTATTGGCGTTGCCGACATTATTGGAGTAATACAGCGGCGGCTGCTTGTTGGCGATATTGTCCACGCCCACTTCGAAGCGCGTATGCCAGGGCTGCACGTTATAGCCGAGCTGCAGGTTGTTGTAGACGTAGGCGCCGATGTTGCGCACCACTGTCGGCTGGCTGGAATCGGCCGACAGGCTCTGGTCCGGATCCGAGTTACCGATGGCAGTGTTGCCGACATAGCGGATGCGCCAGGTGGCGCTCCAGTCGTCCAACGCCCAACTCACCGTGCCCAGCGCGCGCCAGCGTGGGAAGTTACCGTATGCCTGGGTGTAGCGGCCCACATTATGGATGGTGACCGAGCTGGGGTCGGTGGTATCGGGCAGCACGTCGTAGCGGGTGAGATAGGTGCCGTTGAGGCCGGCGGTGAGGTTGCCCCACGGCGTGGATGGCAGCCGATAGGTCAGATTGAAGTCCATGCCCTTGGCCCACAGCTTGCCCAGGTTGACGGTGGGCTCGGCGATGTAATTGATGGTGCCGTTGCCGTTGCGATGGATCAACGCGCAGAACGCGCTTGCCGAGTTGGCGTAGCACTGGTTGAGCACCGTTTGCGCGGAGACGGTGGTGATGGTGTCCTCCAGATCGATACGCCACCAGTCGGCGCTGATCGACAGGCCATCGATCCACTGCGGGTCGTAAACCAGGCCCACATCGTACGACTTGCCGGTTTCCGGCTTGAGTTGATAGCCCGCCACTGCCGCGCCGGACACCTTGCCCGACACCTGCCCGTCCGATTGCTGGTAGCTGCCGTCAGTGGGCACATTGGCGCAGGCCACGGTATTGCCGCCGGTGTAGCCGTTGCAGGGGTCGTTGACGGTGGCCGCATCGCCTGCCACGCCGGCATACAGCTCGTTGATGTTGGGCGCACGAAACACCTGCGAGACGGTGCCGCGTACCAGCAGATTCTCGATCGGGCGATACTCCAGCGACACCTTGCTATTGGTCTTGCTACCCACCGAGCTGTAATCGGAAAAACGCGTACCCAGGGTGATATTGAGCGCGTTGATGCCGGGCAGATCCTTGAGTAGCGGGAACAACGCTTCGGCATAGGCTTCCTTGACGTCGAAGCTGCCGCTCAATGTGGACGAACAGTATTCGATCACCCCGCACAACCCGTTTTCGTCGCCGGTCCACAGCACATCGGATGCCGTCGTGGAGCGCTCTTTGCGATACGAAAGCCCGGCCGCCAGGCTGGCCGCACCGGCGGGTAGGTCGAATAGTATGCCGTTGGCATTGGCTTCGAATTGTTTGACCGTGTAGACGCTGGTCACGATCGGGTTGACCACCATGCCCTGCAAGGTGGCCAGGTTGGAGCTGTCGTTGAGGTTGAAGAAATTGAGCGGTGTGCAGCCAGCGATCGCCGCGCCTGCGCTGCCGCATTTGACTGCGCCGTCGCTGTCCAAAAAAGACGGCCCGATGGCTTGATTGAACGCGGCATAGTCCAGAAAGCCGTTATTGATCGACTTCTGCTTGACCTTGCCATAGTTGAAGTTTGCATCCCACTGCCAGGAACTATCGCCGAAGCGACCACGCAAGCCGGGGCTGATCTGAAAGTTGTAGGTGTTGTATTGATAACTGCGGTTGCCCAGCACCGTGGCGCGGGTATTGAGGTCGTTGTACGAGGTACCGGTGGTGCGGTCGGTACCGAAGTTGACGCCGAACGGGTTGTAGTAACTCTGCGACGACACCAGGATGTTGTCGCCGTTGGAGAAGATCGGAATCGGCGCGATGATCGAGGCCGATTCGGTTTTACTGAACCAGGTGTTGACGTACCCCTCCACGCTGTCGCTGAAGCGAAATGTGCCTAGCAGGAAGGCATTGGTGCGCTTTTGCGGGGTCTGCAACAAATTGAACGGCTGATAGTTGTAGGAATCGGCGCTGGGGTTATAGCAGTGGAAATCGCCTGGACCGGCGCGACCGCTGACGCCGCCATTGAGCGTGACCCGCGCGCAGCCATTGGCCTGCCGAAGCTGATTGGACTGATCCGAGCCATCGTTGAAGTTGACCGTGCCGGTGGGTGTGGCAGAAGACCCCTGCTTCACCGGCACACCATCGGTCAGTGCCAGCGCGTCCTTGGAGTAGTCGCGCGCACCGGCCGAGACCGGGTCGATGTTGTGGTACGACAGCCCGCCGATCAGGCTGCCGCGCTCCCAGGTCTTGCCGGCGGTGAGTGCGAAGTTGCGCCGGTTGCCATCGCGCTCGCTGCTGGTACCGAAGTCGCTGCTGAACTGCACACCGTCGAAGTGCGTGCGCAGGATGAAGTTGACCACGCCACCGATGGCGTCGGAACCGTATACCGCAGAGGCACCGTCGCTGAGCACCTCGATGCGCTCGATCATGCTGGTCGGAATGGCGTTGACGTCGTTGTACGCAAGCCGGATACCGTTGACCAACACCAAGGTGCGCTTGTCGCCCAGGCCGCGTAGCGAAATCGCCGAGGCACCGGTGCCGCCGCCGTTATTGGTGTACGGGTTGGTGGCGTTGCCGGCGATCGATGGCAGTTCCTGCAGCAGGTCGCCCACTGTGGCCTTGCCGGTTGCGGCAATCTGTTCCTGGCTCACCGTGACCACCGGGTTTGCGGTTTCGGTGTCCACACGGCGTAGCCGCGACCCGGTGACGACCACGCTGTCCAGCGTCTGCGTCGCGTCGCCGTTGCCGGCCTGTTGCGCATGTGCAGGAACCGCCGTGCCTGCGGCAAGCGCCAGCACCAACGCGGTGGCGAGCATGCTGGGCAGCGGGCGCGGCCTGGTCACGGTGCGACGAGGAATGGGCAGCGACGACATCGACATGCAAGGCTCCTGAGTTGAAAAGTGGCTAAACGACGGGCAACACACGCCCGTACCGGTATGCGCCAGTGCGGGTCAGAACAGATGGAAGACAGGCACCGCGACGAAATCCTTCGCCATGGCCGTACCGCAGACGCAGACATCCATCAACGCGCGCGATCAGGTTCGATCGCGCAACCACGCGTGGTATCCGATGGAGGTTGGTTCGTTCATGGAGTCGCCCATGCGCTCCAGTTTCATCAGCTGGTCACAATGTGCCTGTGCGCAGGCGCTACGTCTTGTCGCATTTGTCGACCGTGCATGCGGAAAACAGCATGGTTGCCATGCGCATGGGTGTGCGTGCAGGCAGCGCTGTGCCACCTCGGCGTGCTGGTGTCGCCTGCCGCACATCGAGAGCAACCACCGCAACGTCTGGGGCCGCGAGACCAGCACGACGATGCGCAGTGCTGCATAGCGTGCGTCCAGGGCGGCTTCGCAGCGCCGCCCGCACCCAGCTGACGCGCGCTCGCGACAGTTGCTGTGTTGGCATACGCCGACGGCAGGTCCAGAGCGTGGACCTGCCGTCGGGGACGCTTATCGCTGCAACATCAGCGCCTCATCTGCATGCGGTCTCATCAATACGATGGCCGTTGGTGTTCCAGTTCTGATCCAGCCCATCGGTTCCTGTATAGGCCGAGCAGGTGCTGGCCGAACCCGACAGCGGCGTAGCGCCGGCGATGCTGACTTCGTACGGAAACTGCACCGGCTTCTTGCCTGCCAACTGTTCGACGATGGTCGGCACGATGCTGTAGCGATACGGCGTGGCCGTGACGACCAGATAAGTCTGTTTGGCGTCCGCCGGCAGCGCCAAGCTCACTGTGCTGCTTGCCGTCGCCTCCACTGCCGCCAGTGCTGCATAGGTCGGGCGGGACTGCGCATCTACACTGACCAGGGTAAAACGCCACGCCGCCTGGTCGGCAGCGGTCTTTCCCTGCAGGCTCACGCTGATTGTTTTTGCTCCGGTCTGCGGTGTCAGCGGAATGACATGGGTGCCATAGATGTTCAACGGCCGCTCCGGTGAGGAGGCATACCGGCCACGCGTGGCCAATGCCTTCAACGGCACATAGCGCTTGGCGGCGGCGCGGTCCTTGCTGATGTCGAGCAAGGCCTTCTGGCTGAGGAAGTCGAATGCGGCAAGCCGCGCACCGTAGCGCCCCATGAAATCGGCAAACGAACGAAAGCCCTGCGGAAACACGCCCTGTTGCTGACCAAGGCGGACCACGGTCTGCATCGGCATTTCCACGGTATCGCCAGCGGCATTACGCTGATTTTTCAGCCACATGTCCCAGACCAGCGAACGGGTTGCATCGGCTTCGGCCAGAAACATCAACAACGGATGCGCGCCGTAGCGGCTCTCCGGAAACAGCGGCCCGTTCTCAAGATTGGACTGGTAGTACGCCACTGCAGAATCGTCCATCCGCCCGGTCTGGAACGCGCTCCAGTTGGCGTGGGTTTCCCAGAACCAACCAGCGGCCTGCAGATCGCGGTAACCGCCGCTGTAGTACTGCAAGGTGTGCACGAACTCATGCGCTACCGAGTGCGAACCGTATCCAAGCGCCCACGACGAGACCCCGATCGCCTGCCCGGCACTGGCGCCGCATTCGGTGAGATCGCCGCCCTGCGCATAGGGCAGCCCGGTGCCGCACAGGTAGACATTGATGCGTTTGGGCGTCGTTACTCCGGCATAGGGCATCGGTGCGCCCAGCAGATCGGCATTCATTTGCCAGACCTTTTCGAACCAGGCAGCGCTCTGGTTGACGAAGGTCGTCCACGCGACGCCGCGCTTGGCCACATCGCGGTAACTCTCCCCAGCCGTCTTCACCCCGTACCAGAAGGCGAAGTGTTGGGTTTCGTATTTTTTCGCAGATCCATTCGCCAGCATCGCGGCGGTGATCGTGTCCGGCTCGGCGGCGGTGACATAGGTGCGCCGATCCACGCGCACAGGATGCGCCTTGGCAACGGTGGCGACGTACTGCCGGTCCGACGCCGCGAAAGACGGCAGCTGATAACGCCGTCGGCAACCATCGGGATATTCCAGTACCACCGATCGCACCGATACCGCCGAATCCTCGCCAAATGCAGTGACCAACCTGGCCTGGAAGGGCGGCCCCTCGGCAGCGCCGACCGCGTTCAATGCGGCCGAACCGCCGCTCGGCGTCCAGGTGCGTAATGGCTGGGCGGCGCCCCACGGCGCATCGTTGGAACGCGATTGACACCCCACTGTTTCCGCCGCCGCGGCGATGCCAGGTAGCGTTGCCGACAAGGCGGTTGCCAGAATCGCGTTGGCGATGACGCGTGTTCGATGTTGCATGACATTCTCCAACAAGCCACGCCGGAATGGCGGACTTTGAGGTAACAGGTGTGCTCGACGCATGCACACGATCCCGCAGACCGCGGCATGCGCGTGCAATCACGCGGGTGGCGGCGCGACGGCTGTGTCGGGCGATGTGCGATTCCACTCAGGCGTTGGTGCCTGCTGCATCCAGCGCACGAAAAAATCCAGTAGCCGACGGCGGCCGTAACTGCCACCGGCACCATGGTCGCCGCCCGGCACCACCAGCAGGTCGAAATCCTTGCCTGCCTTGATCAGCCGATCGGCCACCTGGAAGGTGCTGGCGGGATCGACATTCATGTCCATGTCGCCGGTGACCAGCAGCAGATGTCCTTGCAGGCGCGCGGCGTTTTCCACGTTGGATGATTCGGCATACCACGGCCCCACAGGCCAGCCCATCCATTGCTCGTTCCACCAGATCTTGTCCATGCGGTTGTCGTGGCAGCCGGAATTGGCCACGCCCGCCATATAGAACTCGGGATGGAACAACAACGCGCCCAACGCGTTCTGACCACCGGCCGAGGTGCCGTACACGCCGACGCCGCCGCGGATGTCGTACCACGGGTACTGCGCGGCCGCGGCGGTGTGCCAGGCGATGCGATCCGGCAGACCGGCGTCCTTGAGATTGCGCCAGGCCACGTCGTGGAAGGCGCGCGCGCGATTATTGGTGCCCATCCCATCGATCTGCGCCACCGCAAACCCCAGCGCGGTCAGCGGCGGCACCCGGGTGGTGAAGCTTTTCGGCACGAAGGAACCTTGCGGGCCGGCATAGATGTCTTCGACCACGCGATAGCGCTGCTGCGGATCCAGCTGTTGCGGGCGATGGATCACGCCCCAGATTTCGGTCTTGCCATCGCGCCCTGGCGTATGGAACGGCAACGGCGCCTGCCAGCCGCCCGCCTGCAGGCGGCTCAGATCGGTGCGCTCGATGGTGCGTGCCACGCTGCCGTCGGTGCTGCGCCGCAGCTCCAGCACCGGGCCCAGATCCACGCGCGAGTAAAGATCCAGCAACCATGTCCCATCCGGCGAATACTGCACGGCATGGTCGGCCTGCTGCGGCGTCAACGCGGTCAGCCCGCTGCCATCCAGGCCGATGCGATACGCGTGGCGGTAGTACGGATCTTCGCCAGGTTGCATGCCGGAGGCGCTGAAATACAGCTGCCCCGCTGCCTCGTCGATGTAGTCAAGCTTGCGCACCACCCAATCGCCGTGGGTGAGCTGACGGATCACCGCGCCGGTGCGGCCATCGTAGAGATACAGATGCTCCCAGCCATCGCGCTCGGAGGCCCACACGATCTGCGCGCCATCGGCTAGATCGCGGCGCGCATGCTTGCCGCCGTCTTCGTGCTCGCCGCTGAGCTCGGAGTATTCGATGAAGGTGGGCGAGGTTTCTTCGATCAGCGTGCGCGCGGCGGCACTGCGTGCATCCACCTCGATGACGCGATACAGCTGATGCCCGCGTGCGTTGTAATCGAAGGTGAAACCGCGGCTGTCCTTCCACCACACCATCTCGCTCAAGGTGAAGGCGTTGGGCAGCAGCGTCATCGCCACCGGATGCGCCGCGCGCGTGGCGACATCGAACAGCACCGGCTGCATCACCGGCAACACATCGCCCGGCTTGGGATAGATCTGCTGGTGCAGTTTGGGCTGCACGCGGTCGGCGGGTGCCGATTCGATGTAGTAGACGATGCGCGGCGGCGGCGCTTTGACCCGATACGCCGCCAGATGCTGCGAATCCGGCGACCACACCAGGCTATCCAGCGCGTAGTAATCGTCGGCACTGCCATCGCGACTGAGCACGCTGCGCTCACCGCCGCTCGCGGGCGCGATCACCACATTGGCCTGTTCGATCCAGGCGCGCCAGCGTCCATCGGGCGACAGCTTGACGTTGCGTTCGCCCTGCACGAGCGGAAGCCGCATGTCCATCGATTCCGGCGGCGCATCGCGGTCGTGCAGATGCACGCAAGCATAGCGCGACAGCGTGCATTGCCAGCCGACGCCGGCGAGCTGGAAGGCCAAACGGTCCTGCTGCAACGTGGGCGCCTGCAGCGTCAGCGCCGCTGCATCCACAGCGACCGCACCGGCCTTGGTCAATGCCGCCGCCAGACGTGCATGGTCGAACGCCAGCGTGTTGCGGCCGCTGGCGGCATCCACCATGCGGTATTCGATGGCCGGCGGCTGACCGGTGCGGGCAACGCCGCGTCGATACAGGAAGTGCCCGGCATCGACCCACGTCGGCATGCTGGGCTCGTGCTCGACCAGCGACGCGTAGTGCTGCGACAGACCGAGCGCACGCGTGTAATCCGCTGCAGTGGGGGCTGCTGCGGACGCAGATGTCGGCATCGCTTTCGAGGTCGCTGAGGCCGTAGGCATCGCTGCAGATGCGGGCGTGGATGCCGCCGCCGGCATGATGGACGCGGCCGCCAACGCCAACTGCAACGGCCACATCGCAACAGACCGTAGCAGCGCGGGGCAACGGAAAAATAGCTTAGGGATCATGCGCACTGCAAGCCTCATTGTGGTTGGGTCATTACGCTCACGGCGCATCGCAGCGGCTGCTATCGGCATCACCGGCGACCGGCAGACGTTGCGGCTGCGGTGCCAGCACTTCCCACTCCTGCACGGCAAGCGCGGCATAACTGTCCGGGCCGCCGGAGGCATCCATCACCAGACGCACGCAGCGCGTGGTGACCGCTGCAAACGACACCGCCTCGTAGCGATCGGTGCGGGTGCCGTAACGATCGCGCGACTGCACCGGATGCCATTGCGCGCCCTGGCGGTATTCGAGGTGCCAGCGCGCTGGCGGCGCCACACCGATCTGCGCGCCGGCCGGATGGTCGGCCCAGAACATCACGCGCGCACCGTCCAGCGTGACCGGCTGCGCCCAGCTGTATTGAATCCATTGCTGCGGCGGATTGTCTGGCGTCCAGCTGCCCCATAGCTGCGGCGGCAGCGGATTGGCCTTGACCACACCATCGTTGAGCGCGGCCATCCAGTACTGCAGCGGAATCTGCGGCCCATTGGACGCAGTGGCAACGGCGGACGGCGCCTGATTGCGCTGTGGCGGCAGCGCCGGTTGCGGGCGCCGGGTGGGGACGACGGTGCGGATGCTGGCCGGCTGCGTGCTGTCGTCCCACTGCAACCGATCGATCGCCACGCTGCGACGGAAATGCCCGCCGCCCTGCGCATCGGCGGTGTGATAGACCAGATACCACTGCCCCTTGAAGGCGACGATGCCCGGATGCGAGGTGGTCGAGGAGACCGGCGGCAGCACGATGCCGCGATAGGTCCACGGCCCCAGCGGCGTCGGCGCGCTCGCATGGGCGATGCACGCGTGATACAGCGTGGGCGTACATGCCGAATCGCGGCCGGCATTGTTGGCCGCATACGCCAGGTAGTAGGTGCCGTTGCGCTTGAACAGCCAGGGCGCTTCGAAGTAACCGTCGAGCGTCTCCACCGCTACCGGCGTCCCCTTGAAGGTCACCATGTCGCGCTCCAGCTCCACCCCGAACAGCGCGCCGAACGTGCCCCAGTACAGATACACGCGGCCATCGTCGTCGACCAGCACGGTGGGGTCGATGTTCTGGATGGCGTTGCGGTTGGGCACCGACTGCGACACCACCGGCCCTTGTGGATGGGCATCGGTCCACGGACCAAGCGGACTGTCGGCAACCGCCACGCCGATCGCGAACGGATCCGGATTGGGCGCTTTGCGCTGCTGTACCGGCGCATACAGATAATAGCGGCCATCGGGCCCCTGCACGATCTGCGCGGCGTAGGCATAGCGCTTGTCGGCCCAGGCGAACACCTGTTGCGGACGTAGCAGGTCGCGGTAATGCGTCCACTGCCCGCTGGCCGGGTCGCTGCTGACGAACATCTGCCAACCAGGCATGACGAAATCGTTGCGGTTGGGTGGCGCGGTGTCGCGCCCGGCCAGGATGTACAGCTTGCCATCGGCCACCAGCGGTGCCGGGTCGGCCGAATAGGTACTGCCGTCGGCGAGGATCGGGTTGCCCGGTGCATGCAGCTGCACGCCCTGCGGTGGCACGGCGTCGGCCGCCAGCGCGGCAACCGTAGCAAGCGACAACACAGCGGCCAGCGCCAAGATGCGGGCGACACTACCGGTCATGGGGTCGATCCCTGGCGCTGGGCCGGCGTACTGGCCGCCTTGATCTGCACGCTGAGCGGAACCGACACCACCCCGGTGGGCGCACTCCCCTGCGCGGTGCCGGTCAGGCCGATCTGCCCAGGTTGCGCGTAACGCGCGGGCGCCAGCGCCGGCCATTGCACCGGCAAGCGCTCGCGCGAGCCGTCGTTGTATTGCACGCTCACAACGCTCGGAAGCGTGGGCGCCTGCCCCACCACAGCACTTACTTCGGGCAAAGCCTGCACGGTGTTGATCTGCGCTGGCGGCGTGGCGCGCACCCAGACCGTGGCCTTGATCGGAAGCACGCCCTCCACCAGCCCCTGCAGCTCCACCGCACCTTCGCTGCCCAGCCGCTGCAGCGGCAAATCCGGCCACTGCACCGCCACCGGCAGAACGCTGCCATCGGCAAAGAAAGCGTCGACCTGCTGCGGCAACACCGGCAGCTGGCCGGGTGCGGTGCGCAGATCGATTGCCTCCACGCGCGTGGGCACCTCTGCGTGCACCTGCCATTCGTCCACGCCGATGGGCATGCGCCCGTCGGCGCCGGACTGAGTGCTGAGCACCGCACGCACGGCGGTGGTGATGACCGGCGCAAAGCGGGCCGTGCTGGCCGCGCCAATCGCAGCGGTGGCAATCGGGTAGCCGCCGTCGGCGACGATGTCGTGCCAGTGGCCGTCCTGCAATGCCTGCAGCGTCCAGCTGGCAGGTGCGGCCACCCCGCCACGGGGCTGGTCGTTCCAGAAGTAGAGCGTGCTGGACGACAGGCGCACCGGCCGCGGCCACTGGTACTGCAGCCAGAGCGTGGCCGGTTGCTCGCTGCCGTAACTGCCCCAGCGCCGGCTGCCCTTCGGCCTGCTGCCCGCCGCGGGAATGACGCCGTCGTTGAGCGCCTGCACACGGTACTGCGCGCCGGTAAGTTGCGCGCTGACCGTGGCCAGTTCGTGCAATGGCACGCGCTGCAGCACCGGCGCGGCGACCGCGAGCAGCTGCACATCGGCATGACCGTCCAACGCGCCGTCGTTGGCCGCCAACCGCACCGTGTACGCACCCGGGCGCGTAAAGCGCACTGCGGTCTGCAGCGCGGCAGGATCGGCGAATACCGCATCGCCCCCTTCCGGGCCTTGCAGCATCTGCCAGCGCACCTGCAACGCTACGTTGGGCAAGCCGTCATCGCCGACCCGGCCGTTCACCATCGCCGCGCCGTCGGCACCCGCACCGGCATCGTCCAGCTGCCACGCTTGCACCTGCGGCGGCGCGTTGCCGGCAAACGCAGGCGCTGCCAGGCCGCTGTCGAACACCTGAAGTTCCTTGATGCCCGTGCGTGCGCTGCCGGCATGGGTCACCAGCACGCGCAGCGCCTGCGTACGCAGCGCCGGAAAGCGCACCCGGTTGCGGTTGCCTACGGCGATCGCCGCATCGCGCACCTGCCCGGGAACGGTCTTCCAGTTGCCGCCACCATCCTGGTACTGCACGACGTAGATCCACGGCGCGGCATAGCCGGGATAGGTGCCGGACGCAAAGCCATGCTGCTGGCCGCCAGGCGAGGAGCTGCGATAGAAATACAGCACCACCTGATCCACTTGCCGGGGCCGGCCCAGATCCAGAGCGATCCAGTCACTGGCAGACGGCGAGCCGGTAGTGCCCCAAAACGGCGTACTCGCGGTGCTGCCGTCCACCGCCGCAGCGGCGGCAAAGCCTGGCGCAGCAAAACTGGCAGTGACCTGTGCGCCTTGTGCAAGGTTGTGGTTGGCAGTGGCCGGCAGCGTCACATCCACGCCGGCCTTGCTCAGCAGTTCGGCGATGCGCGCATCCGCAGCGATCGGCACCTGCGCCATCGACGCCAGCTGCGCCGGGTGCGCCTCCAGCACCTGCACCATGCCGTTGCGATTGACCGCATCGGGCGCCGCACTCACCTGCCCGCTGGCCGGGTCGTAGATCACATGCGCAAGCCGGTCCACGCGAAACGCCAGCGTGCCATCCAGATAGACGCTGTAGCCCTGTGGTGCACTGCCCGCGTAATGGCGCCCATCGCGGTCCCAGACAATGCTCAGATTGCGATCGCGGTAGCGCAGGTTGTCGGCGGCAAAATGGTCCCAGCCGATGTCGATGGGATACAGCTCGATCTTGTCGTCGTTGCGCGGACGCAGGCCCATCGCATCTTCGATCATGGTGAAATTTGTCGCACCCAGCTGGGTGTGGTGAATCCACGAGCGGTACGCGATCTTGCCGCCATTGCTGGCGCTGCCCTTGGCCCAGAATTCGTTCTGATCCGGATAGCGGCTGTCGCCGTCGATGTAGGACGCCCATGCGTTCCAGTACAGCAGCGTGCGGTAGCTCTGCGCGCTCAGAAACGGGCTGGGGTAATCGCGCAGCGCCTCGCCGAGCAGGCGGAATGCAACCGTCGCGTTGATGGTGGAAAAATTATTGCTGCCCGCATCGGCGCCACTGCTGCGCGCCTGCAGATCGACCTGATTGGCGGTGTAGAACGGAAACAGCGGGTATTGCGCTGCATCCGCAAACAAGCGCAAGGCGCGCGCATATTTGGGGTCGTGATCGGCATCGCCCTGCTTGGGCATCAGCCCCACGCTGAAGGGGTAGTAGTTGTTGGTTTCCTTCCAGTCCACCGGCAGGCGCGGTCCCTTGGCCTGGCGATGTTTGAGCAGCTCGCCGTGCAGGCCCACCGAGTCGGCGCTGTCGCTGTGGTCCTGCCACAACACCTCCAGCACCGCTTTGCGAATGCGTTGCGCGGTGGCCTGCATGCATTGCGCGGTTGCGCTGTCGCCGGCCAGTTGCGCCGCCTGCGCCGCTGCCTGCGCGTTGGCATAGACGTAAGCGCTCTCGGTGCGATCCATGCGAATTTCGCCGTGCTTGGCCGCCCAGTCGAACGACACCGCATCGGCATCATTGCCGGTCATCGCCGCCCAGTCGTATTCGATCAGGCCGTTGTGGTTGAGATCGTAGGCAGCCAGCACGCCGTCCACATCGCCGCTGCCGTAGCGGGCCAGTTTTGCGGCCAGTGCCGGCGGGCCGCCATGCAGCTGCATCGCGCGCCATGCGGCGGCGGTGATGTATTGCGCGTACGAGTTGGACCAGTTTTCCGGCGAGCCGGGATTGTCGGTGTACTTGCCGCCGCCCGCGGTCTCGCCTGCGCTGAGCCAGCTGCCGTACGCGTAGCTCGGGTCGCGCAGATATTTCAGATCGTCCAGGAACATGCCGGTGGTCAGCACGATGGCGTTGTTGTAGCCCAGCACACCCTCGATGGCGACCGGAAACTGGTAATCGTTGCCCGGCACGTTGGCGTCGAGAAAATTGAAGCGCAGCGTCCACCAGCGGTAGAACAGGCTCTTGGTGATGTTCTCATCCGGCGTATCCAGATACGGCACGTTGTCCACCCACCAGCGGTTGTAGTTGGCAACGTGCTCCTGGTAGGCCTGTTGCGGCGACTGCACGGCGATACGGGCGTACTCGGCCTGCGCCTGCGGCAGTTCGTGTGTGAGCAGGCCCAGTTGCAGTTTCAGCGCTGGTGCCTCGCCGCTGGCCGGCACCGCCACCTCGCGCACCAGCTGTTTGCCATCCACCCGAAAGCCATCGCCGGACAAGCGTGGAAACACTGTCGTGATCGCGTTGTAGGCTTCGAAGGCGCCGGTCAACGCATCGCCATCGGCATGCTGCGCCAACGGCGACAGCGCCTGCACCGACAACGTATGCGCCGCACCGTCCAGGCTGGACAGCACGATGCTGGCCACCGCCACATTCTGCTCGGTGATGTACTTGACCAGGCGCATCCGCACGCCCGCGTTGGCATCCTCGAACACGGTACTGAAATAGCTGGGCGTCTGGCGACGCTGTTGCGAGCGCTCGATCCACTGCACCGCGCGCTCGCCTTGCGTGGAAAGGATGCGCAACAGCACGTCGTAGTCGGTGGTATGCCAGTACGCCACCTGGCCGACGAAGCCGGGAATTTCGGGGTGATGCGTGGCCAGAAACGCCGCGCGCCCACGCGTAAACAGCCAGTCGTTCTGGTCATCGAAGCCGCCACCGGTGCCTTCGCGCACCAGCATGCGATCGATCCAGAAATCGTTGCCCGCGGCCTGCCCTGCCCCACGCGCGCGATCGGCCGCGTAGATCCGCGCCAGCTGCCCACCAGGTGCGAAGGCCACGCCGCTGTCGGGCAGCGGATGCTCCAGCCCATGAAAACGCGGATTGCCGATCGCCGCATTGGCCAGGGCCACCGGTGGCTGCTGCATGTCCTTGGCGATGCCCACGGGCATGCCAACGACTGTACCCGCGCAGAACACGGCGGCCGCACCGGATCGCAGCGCGGCGCGCAACCAGCGTCTATGCCGGCACACGAATGTCATCAAAAAGGAACGACGCATGGAGCAGCTCTCTGCAAGGTGCGGGGCATCGGAATGGTCTGTCTGCGAGCAGCGGCACGCACCACACCGCTGCTGCGACCACCATGCGCTGAAAGAAGAGCGACCACCCCACCGACTGCGCTCACCGCCAGGCAAGCGCGCACGATGCTCGGTGCAGATGGAGCACTTGGACATGCAGGTTCCTCCGCACCGTGCACGCTCCGCTGAAGACCTCTCGCCACATCTCGTTCACCGCTGCACGCCTCGGCAGTGCCTCCACTGCGCGGCTGCTCTCTCGACGCGCCGGCAGCCGGTCAGCATAGGCGCCTACGACAGAGCACGTTGCAAGAATGCGAAGCGTGCCGCGGACATACGAACCTCGCGTGATTAGTGCAGGCGTGCTTAGTGCAGGCGTGCTGCACGGCGCCCGCCATCGGCGGCGGGAATGCTCCACCGCGATACCGGCGCCGCGTGTCGCGCTCAAAACTCCACACGCAACCGGCTCCAGAAGAAGCGACCCAAGGTGTCGTAGGTGGTCGCGTCGGTATTGGCTGCGTTGGAGTAGCTGTAAAACTGCGGTGGTGTGCGATTGCCCAGATTGTCCACGCCCAAGGCGAGCGTGCTGTGCAAGGACGCCAGCTTGCGGCTCAGCGAAACGTTGTGATAAACCACCGAGCCGATCGGGAAATAGCGGCAGCTGCCATCGGCATTGGTGTCGGCGCAGAAGTTGTCGTACTGGCTGCCGTTGACGGTGCGACCCAGGTACCGGGTGTTCCAGCTCGCATGCCATGGGCCCTTGTCCCAGGCCAGATTGGCCACGGCGCGCCAGCGCGGCATATTGCCCCAGCTGGAATTTTCGCCGACGTAGTTGTGCGTTTCGCCAGCGAAGCGAAAATCGGAAAAGAAGGTCGCATCCAGACCGGCAGAAAAATTACCCCGCGCGGTATCGGCCAGCGTGTAGTGGATGCCCGCATCGTAGCCACGGATATCCACCTTGCCGCTGTTGTAGGCGAACGGTACCGACACGCGCGTCAGCTGCCCGGCTGCGTCGCGCTGGATCAGCGGGCAGAACGCTGCTTCGCTTCCATCGAAGCAATCGTTGACCACTTGCTGCTCGCCAACGCCAGACAGCATGTCATCCAGCACCACGCGCCAGCTGTCCACGTTGAGCGACAGGCCGCGCACCTGGTCGGGGTCGTACACCACCCCGATGTTGTAGGAGCGGCCACGCTCCGGCTTGAGCTGGAAGCCGAGATTGTTGGCGCCGGAGGTCACCACGTTGAACTGCGCGGTATTGGTGAAGCTGCCATCGTTGGGCACATTGGCGCAGGCTGGATTGGGCGCGGCGCCGGCATAGCCATTGCATGGGTCCTCGAAATCGCCGGTGGTGTCGATTACCGCGTTATAGGGCGAGCCATACAGATCGCCCAGCGCAGGCGCGCGGAATACCTGCGAGCCGGTGGCGCGCACCAGCAAATTAGCGATCGGCCGCCATTCGATGGCAACCTTGCTGTTGGTCGTGTTGCCCCAGGCATCGTATTTGGAATAGCGCGAGCCCAGATTGAGATTCAGGCTGCTGGCAAACGGCACGTCTTTAAGCAACGGCACCAGCAATTCGGCATAGGCCTCGCGCACCGATTCGTCGCGGCCCTGCCGGAGGATGCAGCCGTCGTTGTAATCGCAATTGCCGTCGGCATCGGCGGCGGCCACCTCGCTGGTGGTGCCCTGTGCGAATTTGTTGGTGCGATAGACCAGACCCACCGCTGCCTGCACAGCACCGGCGGGGAGTTTGAATAGATCGCCGTTGGCGCTGATGTCGACAAAACGCATCTGGCTCTCGTCGATCAGATCCACCGGCCGCTGGGTGCCGCGTAGCGCCGCGATGGTGGCCGGATCGCTGGGGTTGAAGATATTGATCGGCGTACAGCCGGCGATTACCGCACCGGGCGCGCCGCACTTGATCACCCCATCGCTGTCCAGAAACGAGGCACCGGTGGCGTTGTTCAACGCCGAGGTGATGGAGAAGCCCGTGCGTACCAATGTGTCCTTGTAGCGTGCGTAGCCTGCCGCCGCATCCCATTGCCAACTGGTGCCTTCCACGCGCCCGCGCAGGCCGGCCACGATATTGGTCTGGAACATCGTCGCGGTATAGACGCGCGTATTGGCCTGGGTGGAGCGCAGCAGATAACGGTCCAGCTGATCGCCGAACGGGTTGTAGTAATTGCTGGCCGCATCCTGCATCTCCATGCCGAACGCATCCAACCGCGAGGTGGTCTTGCTGCGCGTCCAGAACACGTCCATATACCCCTGCACGTTCGGGGTGAATTCGAAACTGCCGTGCAGCGAGGCGTTGGTGCGTTCTATCGGGGTGATCAGGTATTGCGCGTCGTAAACGTTGTAGCTGTCTGTCGCAGGCTGGTAAGGACGGAATGCAGTAGCGTCGACCGGTCCGGGCGGCACGCCGTCGGCCGGGGTCAGCCTGCGTCCGTCGCTCAGGAATACGCGCGTGTTGCCGCCACGGATCTCACTGACCTGCCCGTCGAGAAACTCCACCGCCCTGGCGGCATAGCTGCGATCGCGGTTGAACACCGGATTCATCGAATTGCGGCTGAGCCCAAGGATCACCCCGCCGCGGTCCCAGGTCTTGCCCCACTCCAGGCCCAGCGTGCGGCTATTGGCATCGCCATGCGTGCTCTGGGCGTAATCGACCGTGGCGGCAAAGCCGTCGTACTTGTCCTTGAGGATGATGTTGACCACCCCGCCGATCGCATCGGAGCCATACACAGACGAGGCACCATCGGTGAGCACTTCCACCCGCTCCACCATCGAGGCCGGAATGGCGTTGACGTCCACGCCCGGTGCCGACGCCACGCTGCTGGCCGGTCCGGCCATGCGGTGGCCGTTGACGAGCACCAGCGTGCGCTCGGGCCCCAGATTGCGCAGCGACACCAGCGCACGGCCATGACTGAAACCGGAGTTGAGCGCAGGGCCCGGCATGAAGCCGGACATGGCCGGGAGTTGTTGCAGCAACTGGCCGAGCGTGCTCTTGCCGCTATCTTCGATGCGCTGCCGGTCGACCACAATGACCGGGCTGGCAGTCTCGGCATCCACGCGGCGCAGATGGGTGCCGGTGACGTTGATCTGATCCAGGGTCTGGGTGACATCGTCGTCGGCGCTGCGCTGCTGTGCGAGCGCCGGCACGGCGACGATGGACAAGCCCAGGACGATCGCCTTGACCAACGGGTGACGTCTGGAAACGAGGCACTGCGACAGCATGGCGGAGCAGCTGGGCGACATCGGAATTCCTTGTGCTTTCATGGGGACAACGGCCAACCTGCGCGCACGGCCAAGCCGCACTGCAACAGCGCAAGATGAGAGATCGATCACGACAAAGACGACACCAGCGAACTGCCGTACGAAACGGCAACTGGCCAGACAGGACGGCGACGTTGCTGCTCTCCCCCTGAGAGCACGCGACCAAGAATTGCAGGCCACGCAAAAAAAGCTTGCGACAATGCCGCGCTGGCGTCTTGACGAATTTATCCGGCACTCGTGCGGAAATTCACATGCTTTTGCCATAATTTCGACACAAAGCACGGTGACACATGGCAAGCGGTTATCGCGTACACCTGATACATGCCGAATCGCATGCACGCGCCTGATGGCAGCGCGGTCTCAGGATTGCTCGCTTCACGCCCAGCGTGATGGCAAGACCACTGCACACGCCCTCAAAAATAACCTTGTTACCGCTAGCGGAGTAGACGGCGATCGATGTCGATCGACGCGCTCAGATCGCGCCGCGTGTCGATGACGGCATTGCAGCGACGTGCGTCACACGTACCAGGCCTGTACCTGCACCGCTGCGATGCCGTACGACAGCGCCACCCGATCTGCATGCGGGCCTTGCAGACGCGCCGGTTGTCCATCGACCAGTACGCGTTGCAATCGCGTGCCGGTTGGCGCACGCAGCGTGAGCCAGGTGCGCTTGGGAGCGCGCTCGGGCAGTTGCACCTGTGCATCGATACGGCGTGCAGCGGTATCGGTCCGCAAGGTCAGTGTGACCGTGCCCCAACGTGTCGGCGCCGCAGCAATACCGACCGCCTCGCCGCTGGCCAGCCATGCACGCGGCACTGCACGCGCAAGAAACAACTGCTCGCCCGCGCTGTCGTCGCTGACCAGCATCCAGCGCAACAACAACGGGATGGTCATCTGCGCCGGCATGCAGAACAACGGCATGCCGCCGGTGATGCCACTGACTTCGCCCGCCGTCCAGCTGCCACGCGTGTGCACCTGATAGCGGTGCGCGTAGACGAACAACAGATACTCTTCGATGCGATCCAGCTGCAGCAGCTGTTGCGCATACCCGTAGGAAATAAACCCCAGCAGATCGCGGCTACCCGGCTCCGGTGGCGCGATATTGGCCACCACGCCGATGCTGGTGCCGCCGTGGCCGCGCAGGCAGTCGATCACCAGATGGGCGAGGTCGTCCGGCAACACATCGGCCTGCAGCAACTCGGCATAGGCGCGATGCGGCCACTGCTGCTCGCTGGGTTTTTCCTGCAGCAGCGATTGCCGAAAGGTCAACTTGGTGCCCGGCAGCGGGCCGACATACGGCGGCGACAGATCGCGGCGCACATTGGCACGCAGGCTGGCTTCCAGCCGTGTGCGCAACTGCTTCGCGCGGCGCTGCCATTGGCTTGCCTGTGCCGCATCGCCACCGAGCGTGCTCCAGACCTGCGCGATGTCCTCCCACCCGCGAATGGTCAGCGCGCTGTTGGCGTAATACGGCTTCCACCACAGCGATGGATCGGGAAACAGGCACGCATCCGACTCGTTCCAGCCATGCAGCAGGCCGTGCCCGGACGCATTGCGCGGCAATGCCAATGCCTGATCGTGCAACGCGCACAACACCTGCGCGGTGGCCGCAATCTTGGGCAGCAATCGGCGCAAGCGCAGCGCATCGCCGGTATAGCGCAGATAGCGCGCCAGCAACGACAAGGTCAGACCGAACTGCCCCACCTCCGGCCCACGCATGTTCGGCAGGCCATCGTCCTGCACGAACGCATCGAAATAGTTGTCGAGTACCGCAGCTGCCTGAGCAAAGCGGCCCCATTCCAGATTGGCGTAGAGCGAACTGGTAAAAGTGTCCTGAAAGCCGTCGTACTCGTTACCGTAGTAGTCGCGCTCCACCGCGCCGTACTTCGGGTAATCGCCCCCCGGGCGCACCACCAGCTCGCGCGCGAACGCGAATTGCGCCATGTCATTCCAACTGGCATCGGGTAGTTGCGCCTGCACCGTGCCGTCCAATGCCTGTTGCCAATACGCCGCGAAATCGATCAGCGCCGCATAGAACTGCTCCGCGGTGGCCGGCGTGCGCAGCGTGCCGAATGCGGGATAGCTGTGCGTGTAGTGCACCGCCACGATCTGCCCGCCGCGGACCTGCATGGTGCGGTGCCAGGTTTGCACCACGAAGCGGTCGGGCGCGCGCACATCGGCGAATACCAGCACGTCGTACCACGCATCGGCCTCGCCCTCGCGGCGCATCACCTTGCGCACCGCCGGCATCCAGCCACCGAGCATGCCTTCTTCGCGCCGTTTGATCAGCGCCTCCTCGCCCAGTTCGGTGAAGGCATGTTCCGGCCGCGAGGTGCGGCTGCGGCCGTTGGGCAAGATCGGCATGGTGTCCAATGCTTCGCGCGTGCCAACAAACGTGGTCCACGGCCAGCGCCCACCGTTGTCCTTGGGGTCCAGCAACGACGCCGGCGGTGGTGCGACATCGCGCACCTGCGCCTCGTCCGGGTCGCCCTCACGCAGCAAGCGATCAGCAAGCAGGTCGGCGTCGGCCATGGCGACCTGTGCCAACGGCATGCCGAAGTACGGCGCCCCTGCCGCCGGGTAAGCAGCTTCGGTGCGTTTGTCCAAGCGCAGCATGCCGCTATCGGTCCACAACGTGAGTTGGCCCTGCGAGCCGTCGAGCTGCTCGTAGACAGTCCACTGTTGCTGCAGGTGCTCAAAACTGCACAGCTTGCTGCCCACCTGCGCGGCTGAAGGCAATGCCTCCAGGCGCGGCCGTAATGCTGCAGGTGGCGCCGCCGCGCTGGTCGACACCGCGTGGCCCGCCAACGCAGCGCCGGCCCCCACGGCCGCGGTCGCTGCCATGCCCTGCCGCAGAAAGGTTCTCCGGTCCATCGTCGTGCCCTTGGGTGGTCGTAACCGCATCCTGCGCGCATGCACCCGCCACGTCTTGTGGCAGTGATCCGACGCGGGTGCGGAAATCTGCATACAGACCGATTCACTGGCATGTGCGCGGTGGTGGCTGCTGCGGCCTTACGGCATGCGCGCAACACTGGGCCCTTGCAAGATCTGAGGCATGCAGTGGCGCCGGCGGACTGGCTGCGTTGCTTGGCTCCCTGGCATCTTGCATGCCGCATAGCTGATGGGTTCCGGCTGCGCTAAATCGCAATCGATAATGTATGCCGACGATGGATAAACCACATCGATCACCGCAAACTGCCGGTGTCGCGGTGCGGTTCTTGCGCAGGCGATGTGCACGAAGCGCTAGCAGTCGACACGCAGCTTAGGGCAGCTAACAAAACGACTGTGCTCACCGCCAGGCGGGCGCGGCCGGTGCTCGGTGCGGCATGTACCACTCCGTACCTTCCGGTTCTGAGCGCGCCGTCCACACCCATCTGAAGACTGCTCGCGACGTTTTGGTAGCCACTCTCAGCGCATGTCGTCAAGACTTGCCAGACGTGACCATCGAGTTCTGCAGCCGGCGTTTGAAGCGACCTGCGGTCGATGCTCCAGCATCGAGCAAGCATGACGCAGTGCATGCCCGCAGGACCCCCTGCCATTTGGCGGCATGACTTTCCGGCCGGGTTGGATGCCTGCGGTATCGGCCACACTCGCTGCACATCTACTGCCGCAGGGTGCGCTTGCGGCAGCGCGGATGCGATTACGTACAAGGACCGTCATGCAGCCACCAGTACCTTGCACCTCGAACGGCGTCGACGCAGTAGCGTCGCGTTCCGTCGCAGCACCCGTCTTGACCGCCCTGCTGCGCCCCCGCCGGCTGTGCCTCGCGTTGCTGACGCTCATCGCACCGGGCATCGCGCAGGCACACGTGGACCTGTCGCAACTGGATGCGGACATGGCCGCGCCACGCACCCAGGTGCTGGTGCTTGGCAGCGTGCACCTGTCGCAGTTGCCAGAAGGCAGCGACATCAGTGCAGCACGGCTGCAACCATTGCTGGACCGGTTGGCGGCCTATAAGCCGACCATCATCACGACGGAGGATCTGTCGGGCGAAACCTGCGATCTGATGCGGCGGAATCCCACGGTGTATCTGCCGGAAGACAGTGCGGCCTATTGTCCCAAGGTCGACGACGCAGCACGTGCGACCGGCCTGGATGTGCCCACCGCCATCGGCAAGGTACGTGCAACGCTCAAGAGCTGGCCCAACATGCCGACGCCGGCGCAGCGACGGCAGCTGGCTGCAGTGTTTCTGGCCTCGGGCGATCCGTTGTCTGCCTTGGTGCAGTGGCTGCAGCTTGCGCAGGCAGAGCAACGCGCTGGAGATGGGTTGGATACAGCGCTCGTCGCGCGGCTGCGCGCTGCGGAACAGCGCCAGGACGAGAGTAGCCTGATCTCCGTGCCGCTGGCGGTACGGCTGGGCCTGCAGCGCGTCTACCCGGTCGACGATCACACCGGCGACAACGTGCAGGTGGACGACCCGGCTGCTTATGGCACTGCCGTCCAAGGGGCCTGGGAAAAAGCCGCCCCGCGCGCCAGCACCATGCTCGCGCAGAAAAAACAGCTGGCGCAGCAAGGCAAGCTGTTGGAGCTGTACCGCGCGATCAACCTGCCGGCCAACCAGCAGTTGTCGATCGATGTGGACTTCCGCGCGGCGTTGAGCGAGAAGTCGCCGCAACACTACGGCTATCGCTACGTGTCCGGTTGGGAAATCCGCAACCTGCGCATGGTGTCCAACGTGCGTGCCAGTTTTGCCGACCAACCCGGCGCACGCGTGCTGGCGGTGGTGGGCGCCACGCACAAGCCCTGGTTCGATAATTTCCTGGGACAGCTACAGGGCGTGGAGATCGTCGATGCAGCGCAGGTGTTGGGCAATGAGGGGAAGTGAGTAAAACGACTTCAGCATGACGCTCTAAGTCAGGAGCCTAGTCAGTCGAGGGCGCGGTGCCCTCACCGCTCGCGGGACACGCCGCAAGTACCTCCATGTAGGCTCGGTGGCCGCATCCATGCCGCCACACGGTCCCTCAATCGGTGAGAACACCGCACCAGAGAGTGAATCGGTTGCTTTCTTGCAAGCAGAGTTACCAGGTTACTTTCTTACAAACGTGGCCGTTGATCTACTTGCGTTGGAAGGATGACAAAACGCGCCATTATGCGAACGCAGGCGTCATGCATTGCTTGCACCATGCACACCGACACTCTTGATTGGTCCTTGCCCGCCCACCGTCGCGGGACCTTACGCGGCATGGATGCCGCGTAAGCGCCTACAGGGGCGTACTTGCGGCGTGTCCCGCGATGGTGGGTGGGTAAGGGCCCTGCAGCGAAGTGGCAGACAAGTGTCGCCAAGCACGGCATCAAACGGGCAGCCGTGCATTAAATCGACAACGGCCGTCTTCCACTCCGAGCTCTCAGCTCAATACGTCCAACAAGCTACCCAACATCTCGTCGGAACGACGTAGCGCAGCGGCGTTGGCCTGGAAGTCGTTGCGCGCCGATAGCCCGTCGACCAGATCAGTGACCGGAGCCGACGGATCGGACGACGCATCGACCACGCTGGCCGACACTCCACCATTGGCTTGCGTGCTGGCCGCGACAGCCTGACGCGGGCTGCCCTCTACCGGTTGGCGGGCCACATTGCTGGCGGCCACCTGCTGACGCAGCGCGGCGACCTGCATTCCGGAACTGGCGATGCTGCTGATGCTCATGGTGGCTCCGGTGTGGCGGTGAGTGGATGCAAACAAGGCCCCACGCGTTGCAGACAGCATGCGAAGGGCGGCAACGACACGATCAGCAAGACTCAGTAAGAACCGACGCGCACCCGCAGCACGACCGGTTCCTGGCTGGTTGGACCACCGCGGCCGAAGTTGAGCCCGTAGTCGGTCTGGTCGCCGTTGAGCTGCTTTTCCACCTGCCAGCGCCCGTCGACATACCGCCCCTGCTCCACCCGCAACAGTTGTCCATGACGGTTATCGGCCGCTTCGCGGAAAAATTCAATGCGCGCGGCCATGCCGGTGACCAAGAACTCTTCCGGCCCCAGCTGCGCCACCAGCAGCCGCCCGCCGTGATCGTCGTTGCCCGGCAGGATCGCCGGCGCATCGCCCCACAACGGCGCGCCGAACGACACCTTGGCCTGCCAATCGCCAAAGCGCAGGGTGCGTTGCGGCATGCCGGGCTGCTCGGCAATGCCTTGCAGCCGTCCGTCGAAGGCGGCCTGCGCCAGCACGCGTTGCAGCGGCGCCAACAACCTGAAATTGGCCGCATGCGCAGCGATTGCAGCGCGATTGGCGTCGCTATCCGGGTTGCCGTCCATGCCGAACACCGAAAACCCGATCCCGCCCTGCCCCAGCACATGGAACAGGTACGGCGCCGTCGCCGCTTCGAAGCCGGTCTCCGACACCCAGGCCGGATTATCCGGCCGCGCGTACTGGCCGATGACCTTGGTGTACTCGTTGTAGTCGCTGGTGTAGATGTCAGTACCGATGAAGTCGATCGACGGCGTGGCCGCGCGCCACAGTGCGAACACATTCACCGTGGCACCGCCGGACGGGTAATCCATACCCGGGTAGCGCTTGCCCTTGTAGCGCAGCCAGGTGTTGACGTAGAGCGGCAGCGGATACGCACGCTTGCCGGCCGCGGCCACTTGCTCGATGTATGCGGCGGTGGCATGCGCATTGAAGGCTTCCGCTGCATCGGCACCAAACAGCTGCTGCCAGCTACCTTGCGGCTTGCCCAGCGCCTGTGCGATTGCTGCAGGCACCGGCTGCGCAAATGCCGCCTCGCCGGCCAGGCCGTGGTCGCGCACCGTGCCGATGGCACCGGGTTCGTTTTCCACCTGCACCAGAATCACCGTGTGGCGGTCGCCATCGACCTTGCGCAGATGCTGCATCAACGCGGTGAACGCACGCGCATCGGCCTGCACATTGGCAGCCACATGCGGCGACAGCACATCCACCGGCTCGCCATTGGCATCGCGCATGCGCTGATACGTGGTCTCGTCGCGCTTGATCCACTCCGGCACGTAATGCATCTGGCCGTTCTTCCAGCTGCCGAACCACAGCAGTGCCACGCGCAGGCCGCGCTTGCGTGCGCCGGCGATCAATGCATCCACATTGGTGGTGTCGAAACGGCCCGGCGCCGGCTCGAACTGCTCCCAATACACCGGTGCTTCCACGGTGTTGGCATGCAGCGCGACCACGTCGTCCAGTGCCTGCGGCAACACCGCCGGCCACGCGCTGGAGTTGTGCAACTGCGCAGCCAACATCGTATACGGCGCACCATCGACAAAGACCGCATGGCGGCCGTTCTGGCTGACAAAGCGTGGCATTTCTTCAGCGCACGCTGCCGGTGCCATCGCACCTGCCAGCAACGACAGCACACACAGGCAGGCAACCGCGCGGCCACGCCGGCGCATGGCGGATAAACGGGCAAACAGCATCAGCGGGCCTCCGGGGTGGATGAATTCCAATGCAGCGTGGGCTGCCCGAGCAGGTGGCGCACGAAGAAGTCGTACTGGCGGCGCTGCACATAATCGATCGGCCCGCTGGAGCGGCCCACCGAATGCTCGCCGCCCGGTACGTTGAGCAGGTCGAAGTCCTTGCCGGCCTTGATCAAGGCATCCACCACCTGTGCGGTGGAGGCAGGATCTACATTGCTGTCCTGCTCGCCGACGATCAGCAGCAGGTCGCCCTGCAACTTGCCCGCATTGGCCACGCCCGAGGCAGCGGCATAGCTACCATCCACCGGCCACCCCATCCACTGCTCGTTCCAGCTGATCTTGTCCATGCGGTTGTCGTAGCAACCGGCGAACGCCACGCCCACCTTGTAGAAGTCCGGATGGCGTTCGAGCGCGCCCAAGGTGCTTTGCCCACCGGCAGAAGCGCCGTAAATACCGACGCGACTGATGTCGTAAGAAGGATCTTTGGCCGCCAGTGCACGATGCCAGGCGATGCGATCGGGGAATCCGGAATCACCCAGATTCTTCCACGCCACATCATGAAAGGCCTTGGAGCGGTTGGCGGTGCCCATGCCGTCGATCATCACCACGATGAAGCCCAGATCCGCTTGCGCCTGCATGCCGATCTGCTTGTCGCCGCCGGAGTGATAGCCGAACGGCCAGAATGTCTTGGGCACGAACGAGTCGTGCGGGCCGGCGTAGATGTTTTCGATCACCGGGTATTTTTTGTGGGGGTCGTAATCGCGCGGCCGCACCACCATGCCCCAGATGTCGGTGCGACCGTCGCGGCCCTTGGCGACGAAAGTTTCCGGCGCACGCCAGCCTGCGGCAAGCAACCGATCGATGTTGCCGTGTTCCACTTGCTGCAACAACCGGCCGTCGATGGCATGCAGCTCCATCACCGGCGGCAGATCCGGGCGCGAGTAGACATCGACGTAGTGCCGGCCATCGTCTGCAATCGCCACGTCGTGATCGGCATCGGCGGTGGTCAATCGCGTCAAGTTGCGCCCATCGAAATCCACGCTGTAGAGCTGGCGGTCATACGGGTCCTTGCCGGCATCCATACCGCTGGCAGTGAACCAGATGCGGCGCTGCGCATCGTCGACCTTCAGTACATCGCGCACCACCCAGGGCCCCTGGGTGACCTGCTCGATGATGGTGCTGTTGTGGCCGTCGTACAGATACAGATGTCGCCAACCGTCGCGCTCGGAGATCCACAGAATCTGGTCGCCATGCGCATCCACCTCATGGCGAAAGCTGCGGTCGGCATAGACGAACGTGCGTGCGTCCTCGCCCACTGCCACATGCGCCTGCCCTGTGGCGGCATCGATCGCAATCACGCGCATACGCTGAAACCCGCGTTGCACGTACTCAAAGCTCACACTGCGCCCATCCGCCCGCCACTGCAGCGGCGACAACGAATACGGTGTGGGGAACAACGCGTTGTCCACCACGCGCCGTGTGCCATCCACCGCCAGCAGCACCGGCCTTTCCACATCCACCGCATCGCCCGGCTTGGGATACAGCTGGGTGTGCAACACCGGCTCAAGACGTCCGGCCGGCGCGGCCTCCACTCGGGTGACCCGGCGTGCAGTACCCGGCCGCACCCGATACACCGCCAACTGCTGCGAATCGGGCGACCAGGCAATGCTTTCCGGATCGAAGTAATCCTCGGCTCGGCCATCGTCGGTACGCTGCACGAGGTGGCCATCGGCCACCCGACGCACGACCAGATTCCAGCCATCGGCCAGCGCCTCCCACTGCCCGTCGGGCGAGCGGCGCGGCGTGGTATCGGCCGCTACGTCCGGGTCGCGCACCACGCCAAAGCCGCGCGGCCGCTGCTGCAACTGCGGCTGCCGGCCGGGGGCGTCGGGCGCGCACTGGTACGTGGTCAAGGTGCAGCGCCACGCAGCGTCCTCAATGGCGAACACGATCGCGCCGTCTGCACGCGTGCCTTCCTGCGAGTACACAAACTGCTCGAACGGCAGCGCCAACGCCGTATAGGCGACGCCAGTGGCAGCTTGCAGCGCCTGCGCCACGCGCGCCTGGTCGAAGGCCGGCTGCTTGTGCACCGTGGCAACGTCCACGCGGATGAAGGCGAACCCGCCAGGCACGGTCTTACGGTAATAGAACGTGCTGTCGTCCTGCCATTGCGCTGGCCAGGCGACGTTCTGGGTCAACGTGCTCCAGCGCGCGCGCAAGCCGAGCGAGCGTTGGTAATCGGCCACACTGGGCGCCGCCTGCGCAGTGGCCGCAAGCAACAGCATGCAGGCGGCGATGACGCCCGCCGCCTGCGTTATCCATGCATGACGCCAGGCGTCATTCGCCATCGTCTTCTTCCAATGCCAGTTCGTCGCTGCGCAGGCCGCTGCGTGCGCCCCAGTGATAGATGAAGAACGCGATCACCGCCACGCTCAGCGTATCGAACGGATGCGCGATCCAGCCGTGGCCGCCAAACGTGCCGGCCCACGACACCGCCATCACCAATACGAAAAACACGATCAACCACAGCGACGCACGCACCTGCCGCAGCAAGCGCGCCCTGCCCTCGCGCGATGGCAACCGGTACAGCACGTACAGGACAAAGGCGAGCACTTGCAGGCCAAGCAGCCACGACAAGGTGGGCCAGGTGGACCAGTACACGATCAACGCCGCCACCATGAACGACACCGGCCCCAACACCGTCAAACCGCGCACATAGAACGGCCGCGGCAAGTCCGGCGCACTGCGCCGCAAGGCGGCCACCGTCACCGGCGCCACCGCATAGCTCAGCACCAAGGCCGCCGACACCACGCCGATCAGCGTCTCCCATGACGGGAACGGCAGCGTCCAGAAGATCGACAGGCCCAGGCTCAACCACAACGCCGGACGCGGAATCCCCGACGCCGGGTCGATCCGCGTCAGCACCGGCAGAAATCCACCGCTGCGTGCCCAGCCATACACCACGCGCGGCGTGGCATTCATGTAGATATTGCCGGTGCCGCTGGGCGAGACCATCGCATCGCAGATCACCAGCGCCGCCAGCCATGCCATGCCCAAGGCCAGCGCGATGTCGTGATACGGCAGCGAAAATGCCTTGTCGATGCCGCTCCAGCCCTGCGCCAGTTGTGCTGCCGGAATGCTGCCCAGAAAGGCAAGTTGCAGCAGCACATAGATCACCGTGGACAGCGCCACCGACAGGATCAAGGCAATGGGAATATTGCGCTGCGGGTCGCGCACTTCGCTGGCCACCGACACGATGGGGGTGAGCCCCAGATACGCAAAGATGATGCCGCCGGCAGAGATCGCCGCTTCCACCCCGGCCATGCCCGACGGTGCGAATCCATGCACGCTCAGGTTGTCTGCGTTGAAGTGCTTCATCAGCAGCACGATCACCAGGATCGGCACCAGAAACTTGAAGATGCTGACGATGTTGTTGGCCAGCGCAAAGGTCTTGACGCTGAAGTAGTTGAGCACGAAGAACAGCAGCAGCAAGGCCAGCTGCACCAACCAGCCCCACACGCTGGGATGGCTGCTGCCTGGCTGACTCAGCCACGGAAACCACGCTGCCGCATATTGCCGCGCGGCTTCCACCTCGATCGCAATCAGGCTGGAAAACGCAATCAAGGTGATGAAGCCGGTCAACGAGCCCAGCAAGGCGCCGTGCGAATACTCCGGGTAACGCACCACCCCGCCGGCGCGCGGCAGTGCGGCGCCGAGCTCGCAATACACCAGCCCCAGCAGCAACACCGCAATGCCGCCGAGAATCCATGACAGGATGCCGGCCGGCCCGGCGATCGAAGACACATGGCTTGCGGAAAATAACCACCCCGAGCCGAAGATGGAACCCAGGCCGATAAAGGTCAGGTCAGTCAGACTCAGTCGCTTGTGGAACTTGCCTTGCGTGGTCGCACCGTGTGTTGTCATACGTCGCCCCAAAGAGTGGAAAGCGCAGTTACTGCGGCAATGCCGCACGCGTGGTGGTCATGCATCAATTATCGGCTGCCGCCGAAGCATCGCTTGCCGAGGCCTCGGCTGCGCTGTCGTCGGGATACGGCGACACGCCACCGTCGGCAATGAAACGCGCGACGCGCGCTTCCAGTACCGGCAGCGGCACCGAGCCGGTCTGCAGCACCGCATCGTGGAAATGGCGCAGGTCGAATTTTTCGCCCAGTGCGGCTTCGGCCTTGCGGCGCAGCTCCAGGATCTTCAGCTCGCCCAGGTAATACGACAGCGCCTGCCCGGGCCATGCAATGTAGCGATCCACCTCGGTGGTGACTTCGTGCTCGCTCAGCGCGGTGTTGTCGCGCAGATACGCCTGCGCCTGTTGCCGCGTCCAGCCCTTGTGGTGGATCCCGGTGTCGATCACCAGCCGGCAAGCGCGCCACATCTGGTAGGTGAGATAGCCGAAGCGATCATAGGGCGTTTCGTACATGCCCATTTCCTGGCCCAGATACTCCGAATACAGTGCCCAGCCTTCGCCATACGCCGAGATATAGCTATAGCGGCGAAACGCCGGCAGCCCCTGCGCTTCTGCGGCCAGCGGCATCTGCAAGGCATGGCCGGGCGAGGACTCGTGCAGCGTCAATGCGGTCAGGTTGTACAGCGGCCGCGATGGCAGGTTGTAGGTGTTGACCAGATAAATGCCGGGACCGCCGCGGCCACCGGTGTAGAACGGCGCCAGCTCCGGCGGTACCGGTTCGATCGCGAAACGGCGGCGCGGCAGCCGGCCGACGTAATCGCCCACCTTGGCATCCACGCGCTTGGCGATCCATGCCGCCTGCTTGAGCAGTTCTTCCGGCGTCTTGGCATAAAACTGCGGGTCTGTGCGCAGAAAGTGTAGAAACGCCGGGAACACCGCCTGCCCGGCCGGTGGCTTGAAGCCGCTCTCGGCAATGGTGGCGTCCATCTGCTTGCGTAGCTTGGCGACTTCCTGCAAACCGATCTGATGGATCTGGTCCGGGCTCAGCTCCAGCGTGGTGAATTCGCGAATCTGCGCGCGGTAATAGGCCTGGCCATCCGGCAAGGCTTCCCCGGCCAGCGTCGTGCGCGCACGCGGCTGGTACTCGGTGCGGATGAAGTCCAGCAACGCTGCATACGCCGGCACCACCTGTGCGTTGATGGTTGCCACCGCCTGCGCACGCAGCTGTGCTTGCACGTCCGCCGGCAGCGTGGCCGGCATGGTTTTGAACGGTGCGTAGAACGGATTGGCCTCGCCACTGGCTTGCACCACATCGGCGATGGACTGGTCGCGCCCGGTCAAGGTGACCTTCGGTTGGCTGAAGCCGCGCGCAAGGCCGGCGCGCATATTGTCGGTGTGCTCGGCGAAATAGCGCGGGATATCGGCCAGCATTTTCAGATAACGCTGATAGTCATCGCGCGTGCGTAGCGTGGCCTGCGCGCTGAAGCCCAGGTCGCTCCAGAACGCCGAGTCGCTGTTGAACGGCATTTCCCATGCACGAAAACGTTGCTGGTCCAGCAGCACCTGCAGTTGCTGCCGATACACCTGGTAGCTCACCTGATCGTCAGCCGACAACTGCGCTGCCGGAATCGCATCCAGCGCTTTCAACGCTTGTTGCCAATACGCCGTGCGCAGGTTCTGCGTGGCCACATCGACCTTGGGCAGATGATCGGACTGCTTGTCTTGCGTGGCCTGGTTGTCTTCATCCACCGCGCCGGACAGCTGCGCCTGGCGCCAGCGCCATTCGCGCGTGTACAGCGCTTTGAAGCGCGCTGCTGCACTGTCTTGCGTGGCTGATGCGGGTGCTGCGGCCTGCGCCTGCAATGCGGTGCCACCCACACCGGCTGCAATCAAGACACTCAATGCGCTGGCGCGCCACACGGTGCTGGTCGTCATTGGCGTGCCTCCGGCGCTGCCTTGGCCTGCGCAATCCACTGCCGCACGCGTTGCTGCAACATCGCCAACGGCATTGCGCCACCACCGAGCACCGCATCGTGGAAGGCGCGCACATCGAAGCGGTCGCCGAGTGTTTTTTCCGCTTCGGCACGCAGCGCCAGGATCTGCAGCTGCCCGAGTTTGTAACCCAGCGCCTGCCCCGGCCACACGATGTAGCGGTCGGTTTCGGACTGGATGCTGGGCTCGTCGTCGGACGGATGGGCGTGGAAAAAATCCACCATCTGCTGGCGATTCCAGCGCTTGTAATGCACTCCGGTATCCAGCACCAGGCGATTGGCGCGCAGCAACTCGCCGGACAGGCGGCCGTAGTCGTTGTACGGGTCCTTGAAGAAACCGATCTCCTTGCCCAGGCGCTCGGCATACAGCGCCCAGCCTTCGATATAGGCGTTGTAGCCGGCCTGCTGGCGGAACGGCGGTAATGGCAGTGTCTGCGCAAGCGAAATCTGCAGGTGATGGCCAGGCACGCCTTCGTGATAGGCGGTGGTTTCGATGTTGATCAAGGTGCGGCTGGCGAAGTCGCTGGTGTTGACCTTCACGATGGCCGGCTTGGTGCCTTCCGGATTGCTTTGCCAATATTCGGCGCCCGGCGCGGCGCGGCGGAAGGCTGGCATCGCCTGCACCTCCAGCGCGGTCTTGGGCAGGTGTCCGAACAACTTGGGCAGCTCCGGCTCCATCGCGGCGATGTACTGGCGGTACTGCTGCAGGATCTGCTCGCCGGAGGTGGCGAAGTGCCGCTTGTCGGTCTCCACCGCCTTGCGGAAGCTGGCCAGATCGGCAAAGCCCTGCGCCTTGGCGATCACCGCCATGTCGCCTTCGATGCGCGCCACTTCCTTCAACCCGATCTGATGGATCTCCTCCGGCGCCATGTCGGTGGTGGTCTGGGTATGGATGGCGTAGCGATAACGGCGCTCGCCATCGGGCAGCGACCAGATGCCTTCGGAGCTGCGGCCCTGTGCGGCGTATTCGTCGCGCACGAATGCTGCCAGCTTGCCGTAGGCCGGACGCACTTGTTGATCGATCGCCGCAAGCAGTTGTGCGCGTAGCGCAGCGCGTTGATCGGCCGGCACCGCGGCATCGAGCTTTTTCAGCGGCGAGGCGAACGGGCTCTGCTCGCCGGTCAGTGCCGCGATCTTGTCGATCTGCTCGGGCAGGCGCTCCAGCAGGTATTTCGGCTGCACCAGGCCCTCTTTGGCGCCCTGCCGCGATGCCGCGATGACCTGATCGATCACGGTCGGGATCGCCTGCAGCCGGGTGATGTAATCCTGGTAATCCTTGGCGTTTTCGAACGAAAACGCATCGCCATAGCCGGCCAGCGCCAGCTGGATGCCGCCGATCGGCTCCAGCGGCATCGCATAGGTCTTCAGATCGATGCCTTCGAGCTTGTCGCGCAACTGGCCGAGCATCATCTGCAGGCTGAGCTGACGCTGCTCATCCAGCGCCTTGGCATCCACTGCTTCGAATTGCGTGAGCAGCGCGGCGGTGGCGCTACGGTCGGCCTGTACGGCCTCCAGCGAGTAGTCGCTCCAGCGGTCGTTATAGCGTTTGTCGCCGATGATGCTGGCGAACTCGGGGCTGTGCTGCAGCTGGTATTGCCACTGTGTGTCCAGCAGCGCATCGAAGGCCTTGGCTGCCTGTTCGCCAGGTACGGCTGCCGCAGTGGCGGCCGGACGATACGGCGTGGAAGGCGCCGGTTTGCAGGCGGTAAACAACGCGGCTGCAAGCAGGCCGATGGCGACAGGACGCAGGTGCTTCATGCAGTAACTCCAAGATGCAGGGACGGCGGTAGGAGCGCACCCGGGCGCGACCGGCTCTCTCGGGAATACCCATCGCGCCCGGGTGCGCTCCTACGGTTCGTTTGCTTGTGCGGGCTCAGGCAAACGGTTGGTCGATGGCAATAGACGGCGGCGTAAACCACTGCGCGCCGGCATCGGTGACGTAGAAATGGTCTTCCAGCCGCACGCCGAATTGGCCAGGCACCACAATCATCGGTTCGTTGCTGGCGCACATGCCCGGCTGTAGCGGCAGCGCGTTGCCGCGCACCAGATACGGCGCCTCGTGAATGGCCAGACCGCAGCCATGGCCGGTGCGATGCGGCAACCCCGGCAGCCGGTAATCCGGGCCAAGCCCGGCCGCTTCCAGCACGGTGCGCGCGGCCTGATCCACCGCCTCGCAGACCACGCCCGGGCGGATCGCCGCAAATGCCGCCGCCTGCGCGGCCTGCTCCAGGTCCCAGATGCGCCGTTGCGCATCGCTGGCCGCGCCGTAACTCCAGGTGCGGGTGATATCCGAGTGGTAGCCCTGCACGGTGCAACCGGTGTCGATCAGCGCCAGCTCGCCTTCGCGTAAGTGCTGCACGCCGGGAATGCCGTGCGGAAACGCCGTGGCATGCCCGAACTGCACGATGCAGAAGGTCGAGCCGTTGTCCGCGCCCAGCGCGCGATGCGCCTCGTCGATGAAGCGCACCAGCTGATCGGTACCGATGCCCTCGTGCGCGATGCCCGCGGCCAGCCGCTGCACCAGCAGCGTCATCTCGCAGGCCTGCTGCATCAGCGCCAGCTCGGCGGGCGACTTGCACATGCGGCAGCCGTCGATGATGGCGCCGGCATCGCGGATGGCCGTGCCCAGATGCGCACGCAAGCCGGTGTGCACGGCGAAGGCGATGCCCGGGTCCAATGCAAGTGCGTGCGAATGGCGGTCGTCCATCGCCTGCACCGCCAGCGCGTACGGGTCTTCGTGTTCTTCCCACAGATATTTGGCGACCGGAACCTGCAGCACCGCGTCCAGCGAGCCCTCCTCAAACGCCGGACAGAGCAGCACCGGGTCGCCGTCCAGGGTCAGCAACGCGGCGACCAGCCGCTCGCTGGCGCCCCACGGCACGCCGGTGAAATAGCGCAAGGACGTGCCGGCACCGATCAACAAAGCGTCCACACCATGTGCGCGCATCAGCCCGCGTGCGCGTTCGATGCGCTGCGCGTACTCGTCTGCGGCGATCGGCGCGGCGCGCTGCGCCCAGGGCGCCAGTTGTGCGCGCGCCTGTTCCAGCGACAGACCGCCGATCTGCGTACTCATGTGCCCGCTCCCAAGTCGGCGGTGCTCCACTGCCCATCGACCAGCCGCGCGACACCGCCCGGATTGTGCTGGCGCAGTTCCGGCGGCAACAAGGCATCGGGCACGGCGTCGTAACTGTGCAAGGCGGCAAAGCGGCGAATCGCGCCCGGCATGCCCACCGCGGTGAAGCCTGGATGTCCGGTACTCGGGAACGGGCCGCCGTGGTTTTGCGCGGCGCTGACCGCCACGCCGGTCGGCATCTTGCTGTTGATCAAGCGCCCTACCCGCGCACGCAGCACCGGTGCGATGGCCTGCCATGTCGCATCGTCGCTGCCATCGACAGCACGGTACAGCGTGCCGGTCAGGTTGCCTTCGAATGCGGCGGCCAGTTGCGTCATCTGCGCACTGTCCTGCGCACGCACCAGCAGACTCACCGGGCCGAATGCCTCGGTCTGCAGCGCATGCGGGTTGGCGAGAAATGCCGATGCCTCCACGCTCAACAGGGTCGGCGCATAACGGTAGCCGTCCTCACCGGTGTGGCCGCCCGCCAGCACCGCGGCGCCGGCAGCGCGCAAGCTCGCTACTCCACGTTGCACGCCATCGACCCCTGCAGCCGAGAACAGCACCATCGGCATGGCCGCGTCGAAATGCGCCTTGGTGGCCGCAACGAACGCATCGCCCGCCGCGCCGTGCGGCACCACCACCACGCCTGGATTGGTGCAGAACTGGCCGCTGCCCAAGGTGCACGAGGCAAAAAATTCCTGCGCCAGCGCATCGCCGCGCTCGGCCAGCGCGCCCGGCAACAGAAACACCGGGTTGACGCTGGACAGCTCGGCATAGAACGGCACGCCGGCCGCATCGGCCGCGGCCTTCAACGCCAGCCCGCCCGCGCGGCTACCGGTAAACCCGATCGCGCCCAGGCGCGTATCGCCGGCCAGGCGCACGCCGACGGTGTTGTCGAAGTGATACAGCAACTGCACCGCCGCCGCCGGCAAACCAGAGCCCACCAGTGCCTGATGCGCGAGTTGCGCCATGCGCTGGCTGGTGGCCGGATGCAGCGGGTGCGCCTTGGCGATCACCGGGTTGCGCGCAGCAATGGCGGAGGCGAAATCGCTGCCGGCAATCGCGTTGAACGCGAACGGGAAATTGTTGGGGCCAAACACCAGCACCGGCTTGCCCAAGGGCGCCAGATGCGAGCGCAGATCGGCGGCGCTATCGATGATGGGGTTGGTCCAGCTGTAGCTGCGCACCGCGTTTGCGGCCTGGCGCAATTGGCCGCTGGTGCGCGGCAGCTCATTGCCACGTAAACGCGTGGGCGCCGGCAATGCGGTTTCTGCATGCGCGAGTGCGACCAGGGTGTCGGCGTCGGCATCCAGCGCAGCGGCGTATGCGTCCAGAAATGCGGCAATCCGCTCGGCCGGCGCGGCGGCCAGCTCGGCGGCGACTGCTTGCGCGGCGCTAAGCGCGGTTTCGATATCGTCGGCACTGCTGACCGGAAACAGTGGCCCGATCGCCTCGCCCGTGGCGGGGTTGGCGGCGCGGAAACTGCCCGTCGCCGCGTGACTGGGCTGCCATTGGCCGGCCAGCAGGATGGGTTGGATCGTCTCGTTCATTGCGGCACCTTCAATTGCATGGAATCGACCTGTGCGCAGCGTGCGGCAGCGGCCGACCAAGGGGCCGATGCGGATGCCGTATCAAACGCGACATCCGCATCGATCAGCACACGTCGCTGCGCACACGGCGACGTGATTGCGCAACACGCTGACAGACCGGCGTGTTGCGCAGCGTCACGGTGCCTGCGGCATCAGGACAGCTTAGGTGCGGTGGCAATCGCATGATCGATCACCTTCAACGCCGCTTCGCGCTCGGCGCCAGCCACGACCAGCCGTGGCGCACGCACATGCTCGCTGCCCAGGCCGACCTTTGCCTGCACCAGTTTGATCAGCTGCACGAAGGTGGGCACGGTATCCAGGCGCAGCAGCGGCAAGAACCAGTTGTACAACTCCTTGGCAGCCGGATAACCGCCATCGCGCGCCAGTTCGAACAGGCGCACCGATTCCTTCGGATAGGCATTGACCAAGCCGGCGATCCAGCCCTTGGCGCCCATGCTCAAGCCTTCGACGATGGCATCGTCCATGCCCACCAGCAGCGCCAGGCGATCGCCTAGCAATTCCTGCAACGCGGCGAAGCGACGCACGTCGCCGGAAGATTCCTTCACTGCCTGCAGGTTGGGGAATTCGGCGGCCAGTTCGGCGATCTGGGCCGGGCCGAAATCGGTCTTGTAGGCCACCGGATTGTTGTACAGGATCACCGGCAGATCGGTCGCGCCGATCACCGCGCGCACATGCGCGCCCATCTCGCGCCAGTCGGTGGAATAGACGTACGGCGGCAGCACCATCAAGCCACCACATCCGATCTCCTTGGCCGCCTTGGCCAGCGCCACCGCTTCGCCGGTGGCCAGGCTGGCGATGCCCGGCACCACCGGCACGCGGCCGTTCAAGGCAGTGACCAGGGTGCGCAGAACCGCCAGTTTTTCGTCCACGCTCAAGGTGGCCGCTTCGCCCAGCGAGCCCAGCGGCACAATCGCGGTGCAGCCGGCATCCACCAGCTGGTTGGCGTGCTTGCCGAGGAAGTCGTGGTCGATCTCACCGGAGGCGGTGAACGGGGTGGTGATGGCCGGCAACACGCCGTGCCAGAACGCAGCAATGCTCATGGATGATTCCCTTGCGAGTCGGAAGTGAACGAGTCGGCCAGCGCCGCGAGGCGGACCGGGAACAACGGCGGCCGGCGGCCGGCGTCGGTGGAAAGATCGGGCGGGCAACGGCCCAGTTCGGCCAGTGCGCTGCCGCAGATGCGGCCCTGGCAGGCGCCCATGCCGCAGCGCGAGGCCAGCTTGGCGTCGCGTGCATCGTCGAAGTCGTCCAGCGCGCACAGCGGCACGTCTTCGCAGCGGCAGACCAGCGTGTCTGGTTGCGCCAGCGTGCGGATGCGTGGATGTAGTGCGAATTGCTGTTGCAACAGCTGCGCAAACCCGCGTGCGGCCCGCCGACGCGGCTGCAGCTGCAGTGCGTGATCGGGTGCGCCGGCGGCCATATGCCCGGCCATCGCACCTTCGACCAACGCGCAATCGCGTCCGCCGATGCCGCAGGCTTCGCCAGCGGCGAAGATCTGCACGACGCTGGTGCGCAGCAAGGTATCGACCTGGATCTGTCGATGCGCGCCGCAGGGTTCCAGTTGGCAACCCAGCAGCTGCGCCAGCTCGGTATTGGGTACCAGGCCATAGCCCACGGCGAGTTGGTCGCAAGCCACGCGGGTGCGACCATGCGGGCCATCGAGCTCCACTTCGCGCAACTGCGTATCGCCATACGCGGCCACGACGATGCTGCCGGCGCGATAGGCGACGCGATGCAATTGCAGCCGCAGCGCCACCGCCTGAGCGGCCTTGCCCGGCCAGCGCCATAACTTCGCGGCGAAGGTGCGCAACGCTGCAGCACTGGTTTGTTCGTGGATGCCGAGCACCTGCGCGCCATGGCGCTGCAAGGTGGCCGCACTGGCCAGCAGCAACGGCCCGCTGCCGGCCACCAGTACGCGCTTGTCGCGCACCGGCCAGCCTTGTTTGACCAGCGCCTGCGCCGCGCCTGCGCCGGTGACGCCGGGCAAGGTCCAGCCCGGAAACGGCAACAACAATTCGCGCGCGCCAGTGGCCAGTACCAGCGCGGCGTAATGCAGTTGCAGCGTGCCGTCCGGACCATCGGCCAACAACCAGCCCGGCTGGGCCAGCAGGATCTGCGTGCGCGTCAGCAGGCTGATTGCGGCATTGCCTTGCACCTGCCGCAACAGCGCGCGCGCATCGGCCGGCGCACCGTGGTGCACGTCGCTACGCCACACCTGCCCGCCCGCACGCGGCTGCATGTCCACCACGCCCACCCGTGCGCCATGGCCAGCGGCTGCCTGCGCGGCAGCCAATCCGGCCGGGCCGGCACCGATCACCAGCACATCGAAATGCAGCACGCGCTCAGCCATCGGTGCGCACCTGCATGCCGTCACGTGCATCCACCAGGCACGCGCGTTGCTGCGCAATGCCGTCGATGCGCACGCGGCATTCGAAACACACGCCCATGCCGCATAACGGTGCCCGCGGCTGGCCACTGCTGGACTGGCGAAATTGCAGCGTGGCCTGCGCCACCGCTGCCGCCACGCTGGCGCCGGCCGGCACGTCCACCGGTTGCGCATCCACATACAGGCGAACCGTGGCGCTCATGCCGCGGCGCCCTGCACTGCGCGCGCCGGTGCGTACGGCGCCGGGTCGATGGCCGGCGTGCGCCCGAGCAGGCTGTCCACGATCACCCGTGCGCTCCCCAGCGCCGTGGTGACCCCCAGCCCTTCATGCCCCGCTGCCACCCACACATCGGCCCGGCCGGGCACCGCCCCAAGATACGGGCGCCCGTCCGGGGTGGCCGGACGCAGGCCGGTCCATACCCGGATCGCCTGCAGCTCGCGCAACACGGGCAGATACGCGAATGCACGTTGCAACATCCGTTGCAGCACCGGCATCGACAGCGCGCGGTCGTTTTCGCCGAACTGCCGCGACGAGCCGATCAGAATCTGCCCGGTCGGCCGCGGCTGCACATTGAAGGCCACGCTGATGTCGTCGGCGCCATGCGCCGAATCGGCATAACCCAACTCCAGCAGTTGATGCCGGATCAAGCCAGGATGCCGGTCGGTGATGACCAGATGGCCCTTGCGCGGACGCAGCGCCAGCTCGGGCAGCAACTGCGGAAGGGCGACACCACTGGCGACCAGCACCGGCCCGGACAGTAGCTGGCCATCGTCCAGACGCACGCCCTGCGTTTGCAATTGGGTTACCTGACGGCCGGCAAACAGCTGCGCACCGGCCTTGCAGGCCAGGCTCACCAGGTGCCGCGCCACCCGCGGCGGATACACCACCGCTTCATTAGGCACCCGCATGCCACCGGCCAGCCCGGGCACCAGCTGCGGTTCCAGGGCATATAGCTGTTGCGCATCGATGGCCTCTGCGTGCAGATCGGCCGCCGCCAGCCGCGCGATCTTGGCCGGCACCGCTGCCAGTTCGCGCGCATCGCGTGCCACCCACAGCGTGCCGCAGCGACTGAACTCAGCCTCGCTCAATTGCGCAAAACGTTCCCACAAGCTCAGCGAATACGCCGATAACGCCAGCTCGGCCGGATCGTCGTCCATCGCCACCAGGTGTCCCATCGCCGCCGCAGTCGAACCACCGCCGATCGGCCCCGGCTCGACGATCGCCACCCGCAAGCCCTCGGCTGCCGCAGCTTCCGCACAGGCGGCACCGACGATGCCGGCGCCGATCACGATCAGGTCGTAGCTGCGCCGCGTGGAGGAAGCAGATTGGCTGACATCCCCATTGGCATCGCCATGCAGTAACACCGCAGCCGAGCCGCTCGACGGCGCAGCCAACGCAGCATCCGGCGCGGGCGGCGACACCTGCATCAGGCCACGATGCCCCAGGCGAACGGATCGGCCGGGTCGATGATCAACTGCGACCGCGCGGTGATGAACGCCTGCCCGCTGATGCGCGGCGCAATGCCGCGCCCGCTCAGGCGATAACTGCCCTCGAACGCGCTGCCCAGAATGCCTTGCTGCACCCAGCGCTCGCCTTCGCCCAGCTTGCCGTCTGCGGCCAGGCAGGCCAGCTTGGCGCTGGTGCCGGTGCCGCAAGGCGAGCGGTCATAGGCCAGCCCGGGGCACAGCACGAAGTTGCGCGCCACGCCGCTGCCATCGGGGGCAGCGCCATTGACTTCGATATGGTCGATGTCACCACCCGCCTCACCCGTAATCCCGGCCGCTTCCAGCGCCAGCCGGATCGCCTCGGTGTAGGCGGTGAGCTCGCGCTGGTGCGCCAGATCGAGCGCGCACGGCGACTGCTCGGTGATGAAAAACCAGTTGCCGCCCCAGGCCACATCGCCACGCACCCGGCCATGGCCCGGCACGTCCACTTCCACACCGGCGGCGGCGCGATAACTCTCGACGTTGTCCACCGACACCGTGCCGTCTTCGGCCAGTTCCACGCCCACGGTGCCGACCGGGGTTTCGATGCGGTGCTGGCCAGGCGCGATGCGCCCCAGCTCGGCCAGCGTGCGTACCACCCCGATGGTGCCGTGGCCGCACATACCCAGATAGCCGACGTTGTTGAAGAAGATCACCCCGGTGCAGGCGGCAGGGTCGCGCGCCGGCAACAGCAGCGCGCCCACCATGGTGTCCGAACCGCGCGGCTCGCAGGCGATCGCACTGCGCCAGTGGTCGAAGTCCTGGCGGAAGCGCTCGCGGCACTGCGCCAGGTCGCCATCGCCCAGATCAGGGAAGCCGGCCAGGACCACGCGGGTGGGTTCGCCGGCGGTATGGGAGTCGATGACGTCGATGGTGTGCATGGCTCATGCTCCCATTGCCGACCCTTGGACGACTAGCGTTCAATGCGAAGTGAAAATGCGGAAATCTGCACAATCGCCAACCTGATTCACAGCCATGCGTTTACGCTAGGATCAAGCCTGGGTTGCACCACCGTGCAGCCGTCAAATCGTGACCGCTATCATGACCCTGATGGACCTCAACCTTCCCGCGCTGGAAATGCAGACGCTGTTCGATGCACTGCCGGACGTGGTGTTCTTCATCAAGGACAGCGAGGGCCGCTACACCCATTGCAACCTCACCCTGGTGCGCCGGCTCGGGCGCAAGCTGCGCAGCGAGATCATCGGCCGTTCGCCGCTGGAAGTGTTTCCGTTGCCGCTGGGCGGCAGTTACATGATGCAGGACCGTCGCGTGCTGCTGGGCGAACTCATCGACAACCAGCTCGAAGTGCATCTGTATCCCAACCGCTTGCCCGGCTGGTGCCTGACCTTCAAACGCCCGCTGTGCGAGGCGAACGAAGTGATCGGCGTGGTGGGGATTTCGCGCGATCTGGGCCAGCCCGATAGCCGGCATTCGGCCTACGAGCGCCTGAGCCAGGTGATGGAACACATGCAGGCCAACTTCGGCGACAACCTGCGCGTGCAGGCGCTGGCCGATCTGGCCGGGCTCTCGGTGGCGCAGCTGGAGCGGCACTTCCGTCGCGTGTTCCAGGTCACCCCGCAGCAACTGCTGACCAAGCTGCGCATCGAATCGGCCATGCGCCTGCTGTACGGCGACGACAGCATCGCCAGCATCGGCCAACGCTGCGGATTTGCCGACCAGAGCGCATTCGCCCGCCAGTTCAAGGCCACCGTCGGCATGACCCCGCGCGATTACCGCGCGCTCAAGGGCCAGTTGTAAGAGCGCCGGTTGCAGGCTGTAATCGGGTGCTGACACACAGCTGGCACAAATGCAGAATTCGGCAGGATTGAGCGCCCCGCCGCAGCGCATTTTGGTCCCCTTGAAACAGGGCGGCGCTGAAGGGCGCGTCAAGGTGAGCCGGGACCCGGATGATAGAATTCCGGGTTTCCCCTACTGCGTTGCCAATGGCCAGCTTTTTCCGCCGCAACAAGCCCACCACGCCCGACAGCTCGCGGACCTCGCGCTATAGCCTGGAAGAACTGGCAGCCGCATTCCCCGCCGCGCCATCGGCCGCCACGCCCGCATCGCCGATCGAGGCCATGCCGCCTGCGCAGTCCGGCACAGTGCCTGCCGCCGCGCCGCCGGTCGTGCCTGCACCGATAGCCGAAACCACCACGCCAGCGACACCGACTGAGGCGCTTGCACGCGATATCGCCGCCCGCACCGGCCAGGCGCAGAGCATTGCCGCTGTGCCGAGCGCGCCCGCCGCGCCCACGCCTCCTGCGCCGTCCGCCCTGCAGGCGTTGCCGGACCCGGCACCGGCTGCCGCGCCCGCCGCGCCGACCCCGGTGGTAGTGGTGCCTGTCGTTGTGCCACCGCAGTCTGCACCAACGCCGCCTGTCGCTGCCCCGGCGCAACCTGCGACGCTGTCGCCGAGTGCCACACCCTCGGTCTCGGCACCGGTTGTTGCGGCTCCTGTTGTTGCGACACCCGCTGCCGCCCTGCCGGTCGCGGCGCCGCCCGTGGTGGTGCCGCCCGCCGCAACACCCACTGCGTCCACGCCTCTTGCCGCAAGCGCTGCGCCGCTGGTGACTGCACCGGTCATCGTCAGCAGGCCGGCGCCAGCGACGCAGGACACCGACAGCATCGTCGGCCAGCACGACGCATTGCCTGCCGCACCGGCCGGCAAGCCGGGTTGGCGCGAGCGGCTGCGCAACAGCACCTTCGCACGCAGCTTCGGCGGCCTGTTTTCGCGCAATCCCAAGCTCGATGACGATCTGCTCGACGAGATCGAAACCGCGCTGATCACCGCCGATGTCGGCATCGGCGCCACCACCGCCTTGATCGAAGGCCTGCGCAAGCGCATGAAGTCGCGCGAATTCGCCGATGCCCAGGCCATGTTCAAGGCGCTGCGCGCCGATCTCATCGCGTTGCTGCAGCCGGTGTCCAAACCGCTGGTGATCGACCGTTCGGTCAAACCGTTCGTGGTGCTCACCGTCGGCGTCAACGGCGTTGGCAAGACCACCACAATCGGCAAGCTGGCCAAGCGTTTCAAGGACGAAGGCAACAGCCTGATGCTGGCCGCCGGCGACACCTTCCGCGCCGCTGCCGTGGCGCAGTTGCAGGCCTGGGGCGATCGCAATGGCGTGGCGGTGATTGCGCAGGGGCAAAACGCCGATGCCGCCTCGGTGGCGTTCGACGCCCTGCAGGCCGCCAAGGCACGCGGCACCGATGTCTTGATCGCCGACACCGCCGGCCGCCTGCACACCCAGACCGGCCTGATGAACGAGCTGGGCAAGATCCGCCGCGTCCTCGGCAAGATCGACGCCGCCGCGCCGCACGAAGTGCTGATGGTGATCGACGGCACCACCGGCCAGAACGCCATTTCGCAGCTGCGTCAGTTCCATGCGGCAGTCGGCGTCACCGGCCTGGTCGTGACCAAGCTCGATGGCACCGCAAAGGGCGGCGTGGTGTTCGCGCTGGCGCGCGAGTTCAATATTCCGATCCGTTTTGCCGGCATCGGCGAACGCCCGGAAGATCTGCGCGTGTTCGACCCGGTCGCCTTCGTCGACGCACTGTTGCCGGAAGCGCTGGGCAGCTGAGTTGGAAGACCCCTGCCCGCATCTGCAAGCACTGTGCGCACAGGCACTGCAGGCAGGTTGCACGGTGCAGCAGGTGTCGCACGGCTGGTCGCGCGCCAAACAGGTGCTGGAGTTCGCCCAGCCCTTGCCTGCGACGTTACGCGCACAAGCCCACGTCGATGCACCGGTGGTTGCTTACCATGCACCAGCAGAACCGCACTGGCCTGGCGATGAAGGCTTCTTCTGCGAGCAATGCCTGGTCGGACTTGCGTTTCCGCTGCAGTGATCGGGCCCCACCACAGCGTACGGTCGTCCCGGTGTCCGTGCTGACACCATTGCCGTTCATCGCCTCCCTTTGCCAGCAGACCTCATGCCCGCAGATCTCGCCGCTTCATCCGCTGACGCTTTCGTCGCCCCGTTGTTGCACTGGTTCGACGGCCACGGGCGCCACGATCTGCCCTGGCAACATCCACGCGCGCCGTATCGCGTGTGGCTGTCGGAAATCATGTTGCAGCAGACCCAGGTTGCGGTGGTCATTCCGTACTTCCAGAAGTTTGTTGCACGTTTTCCGACCCTTGCCGATCTGGCAGCAGCCGACAACGACACGGTCATGGCGCACTGGGCCGGGCTGGGCTACTACGCACGGGCGCGCAATCTGCATGCCGCCGCCAAACAGTGCGTCGCCTTGCACGCTGGCGAGCTGCCGCGCGACTTCGATGCATTGCTCGCGCTGCCCGGCATCGGCCGCAGCACCGCCGGTGCGATCCTGAGTCAGGCGTGGAACGACCGTTTTCCCATCATGGATGGCAACGTCAAACGCGTCATGACGCGCTTCCATGGCATTGCCGGCTACCCCGGCCTGCCGGCGGTCGAAAAGCAGCTATGGCAGCTGGCGACAACGCATGTTGCGCAGGTCCCCGACGGCCGCCTGGCCGACTACACCCAGGCGCAGATGGATTTCGGCGCCACGCTTTGCACGCGTGCCAAACCAGCCTGCGTGTTGTGCCCGTTGCAGGATGCCTGCGTTGCCCGCCGCGAGGGTCTGGTGGAGGCGCTGCCCACGCCCAAACCGGGCAAGGTGCTGCCCGAGCGCGAAGCGACCGCCCTGCTGCTGGAAAACGCGCACGGCGAGATCCTGCTGCAGCGCCGCCCGCCCACCGGCATCTGGGCCTCGCTATGGACGCTGCCGCAAGCCGAGACCGACAGCGGCATGCGCGCCTGGTTCGCCACGCATCTGGATGGCGACTACGAACGCGCCGAAGAGATGGCGCCGATCGTGCACACCTTCAGCCATTACCGCCTGCATCTGCAGCCGTTGCGCTTGCGCAAGGTCGCACTGCGCGCGGCGGTGCGCGACAATGACGATCTGCGTTGGGTCGCCCGCGCCGATCTCGGCTCGCTGGGCTTGCCGGCGCCGATCCGCAAGTTGCTCGACACGCTTTAGAGTGGCTGACAAAACGTAGCGAGCACTCGTCAGGTGGGTGTGGACGGCGCGGAGAAACCGGAGTGTACGAGTGGTAAATGCCGCACCGAGCACCGGCCGCGCCCGCCTGGCGGCTTCACAGCAGTTTTGTTAGCTACTCTTAAGCACGCCTCAAAGGAATTCGCATGTCCCGCACCGTGTTCTGCCAGTACCAGCAATGCGACACCGACGGCCTGGATTTTGTGCCGTATCCCGGCGAACTCGGCCAGCGCATCTTCGCGCAGATCGGCAAGACCGCGTGGCAGGCATGGCTGGCGCACCAGACCATGCTGATCAACGAAAACCGGCTCTCGCCGCGCGACCCAAAGCATCGCGCCTTTCTCGAAACCGAGCTGCAGAAGTTCCTGTTCGAGCGCAATGCCGACAAGCCCGAAGGGTATGTGGCGCCGCTTGGCGAGGAATAGTTGGTTCCGAGATTGGGAATTTGGGATTGGAGATTGGCAGTGATGTCGGCAGTCGATCGCCGGAATGCGTGATCACGCATCCTGCGGCGATGCTCCGGACATCTGCAATGGTGATTCGCAATGACACGCACTGGCCCATCCAGCATTGAGCTGCACGCAATCGATGCCTTTGTCACCGACGCTATCGACGCGCAGTGGCAGAAGGTCGCGATGATCATTGCCAGAGCGCTCACTGACGCGCAGTTGAAGTTGGCCGATGTCGAGGACGCGGCAGACCACGTTGCGCAGCGCATTGCCTACCTTGTTCGCAGCGGTCGGCTTGAGGCTGCGGGCGATATCACCGACTGGCGACATAGCGAGGTGCGCCTTGCTGCGCATTCGCCGCACGCACGCTGAGGCGTCCGTGTTAGGCAATGCGTCGTGCAGCGCGCTGCTTCAGGTATCCAAGAGTAGCTAGCAGCACGCCTGCGCTCACCGCCAAGCGGGCGCACCCAGTGCGCGATGCGGCATGTCCCACGCGTCCACCGCAGCTCCTGCGCGTCGTCCACACCCACCTGACGACTGCCCGCGATGTTCTGCGAGCAGCTCCAAATCCCCAAGACCGAGGTGCCGCAAAGGTCGCTCGCCCCTGGCGCCGCGCGCGTGCCAACTGGCGGTGTAGGCGCGGCCTGCATGCATTGCCGACCTCTGCTGGTCCGGCACCTCGGGGTTTCGGGACTCTGGAACGCGGCCTGCGACGCCGTTAGACCCTCACAATCTATTGCCAGACATTATATTTTTACATATATTGTCAGACATGCCGACCCACGCCACGCCCGCATTGCCACGCTTCCGCGCCGATCCCGACAGCATGCAGCGCCTACGTGCGTCGGCTGGGCGCGCCTGCACCTTGCTCAAGGCCATGGCCAACGAAGATCGCCTGTTGTTGCTCTGCCAACTGGCCCAGGGCGAACGCAATGTCGGCGAGCTGCATGCGGCCACTGCCATCGTGCAGCCCACGCTTTCGCAGCAATTGGGCGTGTTGCGCGACGAAGGCCTGGTCAGTACCCGTCGCGAGGGCAAATACATCTACTACCACCTCGCCAGCACTGACGTGCTGGCGGTCATGCAGGCCCTGTATGCCAGCGTCTGCGGCGCCGCGGAGCCAAACTGACATGGTCGTCGATTGGAGCAACTTCACCCCGTTGAGCGCATTGGCCGGCGGCGGCTTGATCGGCCTGGCTGCTGCTTGGCTGATGCTATTCGAAGGACGCATCGCCGGCGTCAGCGGCATCGTCGGCGCCCTGCTGCAACGCCAGAACCACGACGAACGCAGCTGGCGCGGCGCCTTCGTGGTCGGGTTGCTGAGTGCCGTGCCGCTGTGGGCCATCGTGCGGCCGCTGCCTTCGATGCAGCCGCAGGCGGCATGGTGGCTGTTGCTCGGCGCAGGCCTGCTGGTGGGGTTCGGTGCGCGTCTTGGCGGCGGCTGTACCAGCGGGCACGGGGTGTGCGGCATCGCACGCGGCGCCCGCCGCTCGCTGGTCGCCACCGCCGTGTTCATGGGCATGGCAATCGCCACGCATGCCTTGCTCGCCACGTTGCGGGGCGTTTGGTGAATCGGGTTGTCAGCAGCGCGATCGCCGGGCTGATCTTCGGGATCGGTCTGCTGCTCTCAGGCATGGCCAATCCGGACAAGGTGCTGGGCTTTCTCGATGTCGCCGGTCGTTGGGACCCATCGCTTGCGCTGGTGATGCTCGGCGCCATCGGTGTCGCGGCACCTGCGTTCTGGTGGGCGCGTCGGCGTGGTCGAACACTGCGCGGTGCATCGCTGCAGTTGCCCGCCCAGCGGCAGATCGACACTTCACTGCTGTGGGGCAGCGCGCTGTTTGGCATCGGCTGGGGGCTGGTCGGGCTCTGCCCGGCGCCCGCACTGCTCGGCGCGGCTGCATTACAGCCGTCCAGCCTGGCGTTCGTGCTGGCGATGCTGATCGGCATGCGCCTGCACCTGCTCTATCGACGGCACGCCGAGCCTGATCTGCATCGCTGATCGCACCGCTCGCCGCTGCGGCTGTATCGCCGGCCATTCGCGATGCAAACCACTGCCCGCGCTTGCATGCATTGGCGCCCGCGATTCAAGGCACGCTTAGAGCAGCTAACAAAACTACTGTGCAGCCGCCAGGCGGGCGCGGCCGGTGCTCGGAATCCTCATGTACCACCCGTACACTCCGGTTCCTCCGCGCCGTCCACACCCACCTGACGACTGCTCGCTACGTTTTGTTAGCCGCTCTTATTGGCGTCCGCGCAGTTTCCACGGTGACGCTGCCAGAGCAATCGCGGCCTTCAAGCAGCAGCCAATCGGCAATCCCAATCGCGCATCGGTGACGCCACCGCAAAACAGCAGCGCCACCCGATACGACAACGCGCTCAGCCCACGCCAGTCGGCCCATCCAGCAACATGCGGATGCGCTTGAGCAATTCCTTCTGCGTGTACGGCTTGTTGACCACGTCGAACTCTGCGCCGCCGACATCGGTGCGCTGAATGCTGGCATCGGCATAGCCCGTAGTGAGCAGCACCTTGATCTTGGGCAACATCCGGCGCGCTTCGCGTGCGAGCACCACACCGTTCATGCCACCGGGCATGATCAGATCGGTAAACAGCGCATCCACATCCGGGTGCTGTTCCAGCAACTCGATCGCCTCGCGCCCGCTCGAGGCGGACAGAATGCGATAACCGGCATTTTCCAGGAACATCTTGGCCACCACCGCCACGTCCTGCTTGTCTTCCACCACCAGGATGGTCTCGTTGCCGCCTTTGTCGATGGCACGGCTCTTGACTGACTGCAGGTCGTTCTCGAACTCGCTGGATGCCGGGAAATACAGCCGCACCGTGGTGCCTTCGCCGACTTCGCTGTAGATGCGCACCGTGCCGCCGGACTGTTTGACGAAGCCGTACACCGTCGACAACCCCAGCCCCGTGCCCTGCCCCTCGTCCTTGGTGGTGAAAAACGGTTCCATGACGCGGCTGGCCACGTCAGGCGGCATGCCCGCACCGGTGTCGCTGACGGCGATGCTCACATAGCGGCCCGGCGCCAATTGGTGATACATGGCCAGATCGTGGCTGGTGACCTCCACGTTCTGGGTCTGCACGGTCACTTCTTTGCGCTCGGACTGCGCCATCGCATCGCGCGCATTGATCAGCACGTTCAACAACGCCACTTCGGCCTGCGTGGTGTCGATCTGGCAATTCCACAGCCTGTCTTCGAGCGACTGCCGCAGGCTGATGCCGCCACCCAGCGCGCGCTCGGCCATGTTGTTCATGCCCGACACCAGCCCATTGAGATTGACCACCCGGCCACGCAGTTTCTGCTTGCGCGAAAACGCCAGCAATTGCTGGGTCAACATGGCTGCCTTGGACGCTGCGGTCGCGGCATGTTCGGCACTGAAGGCGATACGCTCGGCGTTGGCGCCCGCTTTGGATGCCATCATCTGAATCACTTCCAGATGCCCGGACATCACCTGCAGCAGGTTGTTGAAATCGTGCGCGATGCCGCCGGTCAACTGCCCCAGCGCTTCCATCTTCTGCGCCTGGCGCAAGGCGTCCTCGGCGTCGCGGCGACGGCTCACGTCCAGCTGCGAGCCGAAGAAATACACCAGGTTGCCCTTGTCGTCGAACACCGGCGAGACGAACAAGGCGTTCCAGAACGACGAACCATCCTTGCGGTAATTCAGCACCTCGGTGGCGAATTCGCGGCGGTGCTGGATGGATTCGCGCACGTCCTGCACGCTGGCCGGATCGGTCTCCGGGCCCTGCAGAAAACGGCAGTTGTTGCCGATGATCTCCTCGGCCGAATACCCGGTCATTTCCAGGAACGCCCGGTTGGCGAACACGATCGGATTGTCAGGCAAATGCGGGTCGGTGACCGTCATCGGCATCCGCGTGGTTTCCACGGCGGCAAAAAAGATATCCGAGCGATGCTTCTCTACAGGCAGGCTGCGAGATTCGCTGATATGAGGCGCCCGTAGCTCTCCGTGACGGGTATCGTTCAAGTGATGGTCTCCGCGGGGCCATTCCCGGGGGATAGTTTAGTTGGGCGCAGTGAGCTAATCCCTCACATCGATGAGCCTTTCCGGTACGGCTGCGCTCGTCGATGCAACCAAATGCAGTGGCCCTGCGTAGGCGGGCAACGCAGCCGCTTAACGCAGCACGCCGATGTCGGCCAAGACGGGCACGCGCCCACGCTGTTTTGCCGTAGCATGCCCTGGCAGTTTGCAGCTCTTGCGCCGTCGTCCCGCCGTGTCGGTTGCGTCGTGCGCGCCTCCTCCCACGCCGGCGCGCACGCCTGGCGATCATGCGACGCCACCATGCCGGGCTATCAGACCCAGATTCACGAGTTGACCTTCGGGCAGCAGACTTACGTCATCCGCGCATTGGCGGACAAACAACAATTTGCCGACCCCGACGACGCTGCCGCCGACGCCGGCATTTCTTCGGCGCAGTGGAGCCTGTTCGGCCAGGTGTGGCCGGCAGGACAGTTGCTGGCCGAAGCGATGGCCACGCGCCCGGTGGAAGGCAAGCGCATTCTGGAACTCGGCTGCGGCCTGGGCCTGGCGAGCCTGGTGTTGCGCAAACGCGGCGCAGACGTGGTGGCCAGCGATCATCACCCGCTGGCAGAAGTGTTTCTGGCGTACAACGCAGCGCTCAACGCGTTGGAATCGGTGCCCTATCGCCGGCTAGATTGGGATGCGGGCGCAGCGAACATGGGCCAGTTCGACATGATCATCGCCAGCGACGTGCTCTACGAAACCCGCCACGCCACCATGCTGGCCAAATTGATCCCGGGGCTGGCCAAGCCGTCCTGCGAGATCGTGATCAGCGACCCTGGCCGCGGCAATGCCAACGCGCTCTCGCGCATGCTGGCAGATATCGGGTTCTCGCTGATCGCCGGGGAACGCCAGGCATCGGCGCAGGTGGCCAAGGCGCCGCGTCTGTTCGTCTATCGCCGCAATATGGACAACTGGTGGCCGGCAGACGCGTGAGGGCAGCGCACCGTCACGGCGCAGGCGTGTAGTCGGACAACAGCACCGGCTTGCGCGGATCGGCTTTGATCTCCTTGTGCTCGCTCAGGCGCAGCGCATCGGCGTCGGGCGCGTCGTCGGTATTCAATTCCCAGGCTTCGATCACGCGCTTGTGAAACAGAAATGCACGGCGTGTGCGGTCGTAGCGGAAGGTGATGTAGTCGGTCCAATGCTGCCCGCACGACACGCCGTTCTGCACGGTAAAAAATCTGCCGGTCGCCACCAACCCATCTTCCGCATCCAGGAAGGGATCGCACTGCCCACCCTCGTCGGCCTTGAAGATCACCCGCGTGTTGCGCCCCGCCTCCACGAAGCCGCTAGCGGTCGCCACCAGCACCAGCAACGTGCGCGGCGGCGCAGCGCGATCGCCAGAGCGCGTTGCATCTTCGGTCGCGGCGCGTAAGGCAACCACGTAGTCCTGTTGCCCATCGCCAGTCAGATCCGCACTGGCCACAGCAATGACCGCCTGCCCGACAGGCACCCATTTGGCAGCACCTGCGGGCAGCGTGGCGGCGCCAGCTGGCAGCGCTATTGCCATTGCCATTGCCATTGCCGCCGCCCACCACCAGCATCGGGTTGTCATGGCCGTTCCCTCATCTGGTCTGCATCGAGCACGCAAGCATAGCCGGCAATCCTTGCAGCCGCGCGATGGCATGCGGTGCGAGCACACGCTCGATGACGATGACGGCATCGATACCGCGCAGGACCGGACAGTCACGCGTACCTACCACGCCACCGACGGCCACAACTCCCGCACGACAGCGCTCAGCCGCATTCTTGCAAGACGTTGCTGCCTGGATGCCTCCGACATCGCGCGCCAGAGGTCACGGTGCCGGATAGCACCCCTCCACCACGCATCAGCGCTTTATCATCGACGCAGGCGAAGCCGGGCTGCAGGCGCGCAAAGCGGGTTTCACCCCGCCCGGCAGCAGCCGTGCACCGCACTTCAGGAACTCCATGAAACGACTCATCGCCTGTCTCGCGCTCTCGACATGCTTGCTTTGCGCCGCAGCGTCGGCCGAAGAACTCGATGCGTATCTGCGTGCCCACTACCCGTCGTTGAAGTACGTCGAGCGCTACCGCGCCACGCATCCCGAAGATGTGCAGGGCAGCGCTGACGCATGGGCGGCAAGCGCCAGACTTGCGCCGGAAACGACAGCCAGCGATGTTTCGCGACGGCTTGTCGGCCTCGCGGATCAGCACGTCGCGCTCACCGGGGCGAAGGCCGGTAAGACAGAGACCTTGGGCGTTCTGTTCAGAACCTCAAGCGATGGTCACATGATCGTGTGGCGCATCCTGGATGCGCGCATCACCGGCCTTGCGCAAGGCGACAAGGTGCTGCAAATCGACGGAACACCCACGTCGGCGTGGCTGAAAAACGCAGCGGACCTGACGTTCGGCGGCAACACGCGCGCGCGACAAGCGGAAGCTGCGCTGTCGCTCGCACTCGGCACGCCGGCGGCGCATCAGGTGGCCGGTGCCGGCAAGACAGTTACCCTGCGCGTGCAGAGGTCCGCGCAGGCGCCGCGCCAGGTCGCACTGCCCTATCAGCCCATGACCCAGGAGCTGGCGCGCACGCTGGCATCCGCAGTCGACGCGCCTGATCTGCCCGAGGTTGTGCAGGTCGGAAGCACCCGGGTGGGAAGCATTCGTCTGGGTGCGTTTGCGCCGCAGTACAACGCTACGTTCACTGCGGCGGCGGAAGCCAGGGAGGCTGCAACTGCAGAGACAAACGACCCGGACGCGCCCATGTTGGCGGGGTTTTGTGCAGTGACCCGGGAGTTGATCGGTCGCTACGATGCCATTGCAGCGCGCTCGGATGTCATGCTCATCGACTTGCGCGGCAACATGGGCGGATTCGCACGCGAAGTGCGCGGATTCGCCTGGGCACTCACCGGACGCAAGCCAGTGAAGACCTACGAGATGAGCGCGTCGGGAACGCCGGAAATCGTGCGCCTGGAAGCGCTGCAGGACGATGCCAGCTGCGGCAGCGTCGCGTCGCACAAGCCGCTCCTTGTGCTGGTGGATGCAGGCACCCGATCGGCCGGCGAATTGCTGGCCACCTACCTGTGGGCCAGCGGCGCCACGATCATGGGCGAGCGCACCATCGGTGCCGGCGGCGGCCGGGATTCGCAAAGCGAGGGTGTTGCGTTGGGCGATTCCGGATATCGCGCGCTTGTCAGCGAAAATTTCTACATCTTCGATCCGACGGAAACCCTGCGCGCTGGCGAGATGGATGAAGCCACACTCGTCGATCGCGTGGTGGCAGACGGTTTTCACCCAAGCCGAACGCATCCCTTCGCAACCCAGTCCATTGGCGTGGTGCCAGATGTGCCGCTTGTAATCGATGCGGCGGACTTGAGCGATGGCGGCCATGGTCTATTACGGCGCGGCCTGGTGGCCGCCGGAGTAATCAAGTGATTGCCCGCCTCTTCCATACACGCCGGTAAGCACATAACCGCTGATGGCGATGATGCAGCGTTGAATCGATCGCGGGGAGCAGTCAATGAACTGACTGCAGCAACACAACCGCGGATGCTTCACCGGCGGCTACGATGCCCAACCACTGCCAATGCTTCGCTGCCTGCGTTCTTGACGACGTCCTGGCGACGCTGGGATCGCGTACAAGCACGCGGGTGTGTTGCACGGGAGACAGGCATAAGCGCACGCACCCATCAATCGGCGGCCACATGACTTGCACCCGAATGCATGCCGTCGCCATCACACAGAACGTCAGCGCGCGGCGCTTCAGTATCTCGAACAGGCGGCGTGGCCACTCCAGAGACGGTTGCACTGAAGCAACACGCCGCGCACCTGACCCAGTTTCATGTGCTGCGGCAGTGGCACTACCCGAGCAGCACCGCCTCACTGGAGGCCGCACGAACCTGTAAGGCGGCGCCCGGCGAATTTGACCACGATCGCTACAGGATTCTGCGCAAAGGGCTGGAAACGCATCTGCGTTGCGTTGCGTGGCACTGCTCTAGGCGCTGCTCTAGCTGGCAGTCACGCGACGGGGCGCTGCAGGTACTGGGCAGGATCAACCCGCGCCGGTTGACGGCGCGTTGGTGAGCTCCACTTCGCAGGCGCGGTACTCCTTCGGATCGAGAAAATCCGCCAGACAGGACCCCACCCGCAACGCCTGCTCGCGCGCATCGCCTCGATAGTCGCCCTCGCCCGCCGCTTCGATGGTGGCGATCGGTGCCGCACGGTCGCGGTGATAGACGAATGCAGTCGACCGCCACAGCGTCTCACCGGGCGCCTGACTTTCCATCGTCTCCACGCGGAATTCACCGCAATACCCATGGATCAAGGTGCGTCGAAGTGTCTTGTGCGTCATGCGCGAAGTATCGCCACACCGAGTTGAAGATGACGTGGAAAAGATCCGCCGACAGCCGGTAAGAGGCCAACGCAACACCGCTGCACTAAGCGCAGAAAGAGGTCAGCAACGCATGCCAATACTCGCTCGCAAAGCGCCGGAGCAGTTGGCGACCGACACAGCAACACGGCAGGCCATTGGCGCGCGGTGCACACTGGATAACATCGAAGAGAAGGCGTTTGAGCCGCCAGCAGCGCGAAGGAACAACCCACTTGCGCTGCGAGACTGAACAAATGGTGGCCGAGGACGGAATCGAACCGCCGACACGGGGATTTTCAATCCCCTGCTCTACCAACTGAGCTACTCGGCCACTAACCCAACACTGCTGCCAGCGTTGCGAGGACGCGCATCATAGCGAGCAGCCGCAGTTTGGGCAAGCGTTGTGACGAACTTTGTTGCAGCGCTGCGTGGGGCGCTACGTTTCTTGCGCCGGTTCACGCCGCGCGGCGGGGGCGATGGCCTAGCCTGCGCGCGTCAACCGGAGATCGTCATGCGCCTGCCCCGCCTGCTGTTGTCGTTGCTCGTCCTGCTGCCACTGACTGCGGTTGCGCAGCAACCGGTGCGTGCGGTGGCACAGCTGGATATCTCGCGCTATGCCGGGCAATGGCATGAAATCGCGCACCTGCCGGTGTCGTTCCAGAAGAAGTGCCGCAGCGACATCACCGCCAGCTACACCTTGCGCGACGACGGCCTGATCGGCGTGCGCAATGGCTGCCGCACCGCCGATGGCAGCCTGACCCAGGCCGACGGCGTAGCCAAGCCGGTCGACGGCCACGCCGGACAATTGCAGGTGCGCTTTGCGCCCGAATGGTTGAGCTGGTTGCCGCTGGTATGGGCCGACTATTGGGTGATCGCGCTCGACCCGGACTATCAATGGGCGGTGGTCGGCGAGCCGGATCGCAAATACTTGTGGATCCTGTCGCGCTCGCCACAGATGCCGCGCGCGCAGTTCGAGCAGCTCAAGGTGCAGGCCACGCAGATGGGCTACGACCTGTCGCCACTGATCGTTGCCGCGCCATTGCTGTGAGCTGGCTTGCTGTGAGCTGGCGCGCCGGCTGACCGACGGCGCAGCGTCCACGCCAGCCGTGAGGCAGCGTCCGTACTGCGTAGTATTCTTGGCGCCGCCTTACACCCGCCAAGGACCCACTTACATGCGTGCCTATCGCCTTCTGATCGTGTCGCTGGCCTGCGGCCTGCTGCTAAGCGCCTGCGGTGGCGCGGTCCGCCGCGTGTCCGAGCCGGCGGCCAGCATCCAGCAGCTGACCGTGCGTGCCGACGGCTCCTGGTCGGTGGATCTGCGCCTGCAGAACTACAGCAGCATCCCGATGCAGTTTGAGCGCGTGGCGCTGGAAATTTCCGCCAGCGACCAAGTCGCAGGCAAGCTCGACCAGGCGGTGGGGATTTCGATCGGTCCGGAGACCGCCGACGTGGTGACCGTCACCCTGCAGCCAACGTCATTGGGCCGCATCACCGTGGCCGATGTGCTCGCCGGCGGCCGCTCGCTGCCGTACTCGCTCAAGGGCACGGTGTGGGCCACCCCGCAGGACAAGAAACAACGCGAGTTCGCGGTCGAATCGCGCAACACGCTCAGCCCGGCCCCCGGCCTCAACGGCGTGCTGCGCTGACGCGCACGCCTCCCGCATCCGCTTCGAAGGATCCCGCATGAGCAGCTACAACGCCCCACTGACCGATTTCCGCTTCGCCCTGCACGACGTGCTCGGCGCCGAAGCCTTGTTCGCCCGGCTTGGCTATGGCGACGCCAGCGCCGACATCATCGACGCGGTGCTCGAAGAAGCCGGCCGCTTCACCACCCAGGTGCTGGCGCCGCTCAACAGCGTCGGCGATGAAATCGGCTGCGCGTTCGACAAGAGCACCCACGCGGTCACCACCCCGCCCGGCTTCCGCGCGGCCTACGACCAGTTCGTGGCAGGCGGCTGGAACGGCCTGACTGCCGAGCCGGAGTTCGGTGGCCAGGGCATGCCGCACACCCTGGGCGTGCCGCTGAGCGAAATGATCAACGCAGCCAACCTGGCCTGGGGCAACTTCCCGCTGCTCTCGCACGGCGCTACCGAGGCGCTGCGCCAGCATGGCGAAGCCTGGCAGCAGGAGGTGTTCCTCAAGCCGCTGATCGATGGCCGCTGGACCGGCACCATGTGCCTGACCGAGCCGCATTGCGGCACCGACCTGGGCCTGCTCAAGACCCGCGCCGAGCCCAATGCCGACCGCAGCTACGCCATCACCGGCACCAAGATTTTCATCACCGCCGGCGAGCACGACCTCACCGACAACATCGTGCATCTGGTGCTGGCCAAACTGCCCGACGCCCCGCCCGGTGCCAAGGGCATCTCGCTGTTCGTCACCCCCAAGTTCAAGGTGGACCGCAACGGCACCGTGGGCGAGCGTAATGCGCTGCATTGCGGCTCGATCGAACACAAGATGGGCATCAAGGGGTCGGTGACCTGCGTGATGAACTTCGAAGGCGCGCAGGGCTATCTGGTCGGCCAGCCGCACAAAGGCCTGCAGGCCATGTTTACGATGATGAACACCGCGCGCCTGAGCGTGGGCCTGCAGGGCATCGGCCTGTCCGAGCGCGCCTATCAGAACGCCCTGCGCTATACCCGCGAGCGCCTGCAGTCACGCGCGCTCAGTGGCGCCAAATTCCCCGACAAGCCGGCCGACCCGGTCATCGTGCACCCGGACGTGCGGCGCATGCTGCTGACCATCAAGTCGCTGACCGAAGGCAGCCGCCTGCTGGCGCTGCATGCGGCCAGCCTGGTCGATGTATCGCACCGCGGCGGCAGCGAACAGGAACGCGCCGATGCCGAGACCCTGGTGAGCTTCCTCACCCCGATCTCCAAGGCCTGCCAGACCGAATGGTCGATCGAAAATACGTACCACGCGCTGCAGTGCTTCGGCGGCCACGGCTATATCCGCGAATACGGCATGGAGCAGCTGGCCCGCGACGCGCGCATCACCACCATCTACGAAGGCACCACCGGCATCCAGGCGCTGGATCTGATCGGCCGCAAGACCGCCGCCAGCCAGGCCGCCGGGCTCAAGTTATTCCTGGCCGATGTGGAAACCTTCGCCAATGCGCAGGAAGGCAATGCCGCACTGGCCGAGTTCATCAAGCCCTTGCGCGACAAGTGCAGCGAGTGGGCCATGCTGACCCGCGATGTACTGGACCGCGCCGCACGTGATCCGGACGAACTGGGCGCCGCCAGCTACGACTATCTGTTCTATTCCGGCTACGTGGTGCTGGCGTATTGGTGGGCCCGCAGCGTTGCGGCGGCCGATGCGTCCGCACACAGCGACGCTTTCAAGCGTGCCAAGCGCGAGACTGCGCGGTTCTACTTCGCCCGCATCCTGCCGCGCACATTGACCCACGCCGCCACCATTCGCAGCGGTGCCGCCCCGCTGATGACGCTGGAAGCGGAGCTGTTCGGCGAAGCCTGAGCCACGCCACATCGAGGGCTGCAGCCGTCGTAGGAGCGGCCCTGGCCGCGATGAGGCGGTACCGATCGACAAGGCGTCGCGCCCAGGTGCGCTCCTACGGGTAAACAGGCGCAGGATTCTGCCGCTGTCGTAGGAGCGGACCTGGCCGCGACGAGGTAGTACCGATCGGCAAGACGTCGCGCCCGGGCGCGCTCCTACGAGTAAACATCGCGGGATTCTGCCGCTGTCGTAGGAGCGGACCTGGCCGCGATGAGTCGATACCGATCAGCAAGGCGTCGCGCCCAGGTGCGCTCCTACGGGTAAACATCACGGGATTCCGTTGCTGTCGTAGGAGCGGACCTGGCCGCGACGAGGTACAAGACGTCGCGCCCGGGTGCGCTTCTACAGGTAAACATCGCGGGATTCCGCTGCTGTCGTAGGAGCGGACCTGGCCGCGATGAGGCGGTACCGACCGACAAGGCCTCGCGCCCGGGTGCGCTTCTACGGGTAACCAGCGCAGGATTCTGCCGCTGTCGTAGGAGCGGACCTGGCCGCGACGAGGTAGTACCGATTGATTTCAGGTCGGCTCCGCCGCGAGAGAGTGTTGCAGACATGCCGGCACACCATGAGTCATTCGTTGCAAGACACGCGCCAAGGCCGTTCGCTGCGATACACAAACTGTCAACGATCGGGTATAAGCTGTTTTCCCGATGGAGACAGACACGCACGTTCGTGATGTGATCGTCCCCGGAGGCATCCTTGCCCCGGTCGCGGGCAGCGCTGTCGCTGCGATCCAGCAACTTCCCACCTTGCGCCTGCTTTCCCTCGATGCGCACGGCCGCGTGCTGGACTGGATCAACTGGCAAGATGCGGCCTGCCTGTATGCCCGCGGTGCGGTGTCCTGGACACTGGGCGAGCCGTGCATGCAGATCCACGGCGGCATTTCGCGGCTGACCGGCGAGCGCAGCACACTGGAGCTGCACCCGATCATCGCTGCGCGCGGCCACGCCCGCTCGCGCGCGCTGGACCCCACCCCGACCTTGAGCAACACCGCGTTGTTCGCACGCGATTCGCAGCTGTGCATGTACTGCGGCCAGCACTTCAGCCGACCGCATCTGACCCGCGATCACGTCATGCCGGTCTCCAAGGGCGGGCGCGACAGCTGGGAGAACGTGGTCACCGCCTGCTTCCAGTGCAACTCGCGCAAGGCCAACCGCACGCCACAGCAGGCGCACATGCCGCTGCTGGCGGTGCCGTATCGGCCGAGTTGGATCGAGCATCTGATCCTGTCCAACCGCAACATCCTGTCCGATCAGATGGCCTTCCTGCGCGCGCAGCTGCCCAAGCGTTCCAAGCTGTCGCTGTAAGGCTGCTGGGTGCGAGCACCCGCGACGACGCACTGAACGACGCCCGCAAGCCAGCCACTGCGGCTGATGGCAGCGTGATCGGGAAAGCGGCTTGCGTGCCGGTAACGACGGTGGTCATCCAGCAAAGACTCGCCTGACCCGGCTTGCTTTTCACTCCACGCTGCGTTGCCTTCGCGGATTACGGCACACGGCTGGAGCCGCGGCTCCGACCGACAGCACGCGCCCGCAACTGCCCACCCAAACAGCGCGCGACACACCAACAGCGGCACCCACAAAGGCCGCGATGCGCCGCATGCTTAGTGATTAATGCGAGGTGCGAGGTGCGATAAATGCCATGACGCCCCGCCTCCCGGGTGCGGCAGATTGCCGCAGGCGCCAGCAAGGACCGCACACACCAGCAGCGACGGCGCGCCGGACCATCACCATCCGCTGACAGCTGAACCGGTTTGCTTGCCGGGCCTTCGCATGGGGAGGACAATATGGCTTCAGAACATTGACACGACGATGATCGATTCAACCCGCTATCCGCGCCTGTCGCGCATCCAGACCCCCGACGATCTGCGTAGCTTCGACGAGACCGAGCTCACGGCGATCGCGGAAGAACTGCGTTCCTACCTCATCGAGTCGGTGGGCAAGAGCGGCGGGCACTTCGCGGCCGGCCTGGGCGTGATCGAACTCACCGTCGCCCTGCACTACCTGTATCAGACCCCGGTCGATCAGCTGGTGTGGGACGTGGGGCATCAGACCTACCCGCACAAGATCCTCACCGGCCGTCGCGACCAGATTCATACGGTCAAGCAGAAGGACGGCGTGGCGCCGTTTCCCAAGCGCGAAGAAAGCATCTACGACACCTTCGGTGTGGGCCATTCGTCCACCTCGATCTCGGCCGCGCTCGGCATGGCGATCGCCGCGCAGCGCAATGGCGACGACCGCAAAGTCGTGGCGGTGATCGGCGATGGCGCGATGACCGCCGGCATGGTCTACGAGGCGCTCAACCACGCCGGTGGCATGAACCCGGAACCGAACCTGCTGGTGATCCTCAACGACAACCGCATGTCGATCTCCGAAGCGGTGGGCGGGCTGACCAAGATGCTGGGCCGCGCCAGCGGTAGCCGCACGCTCAACGCCATCCGCGAAGGCGGCAAGAAGATCCTCGGCGACAAGAAGAACAACCCGACTGCGCGCTTCGTGCGGCGCTGGGAAGAACACTGGAAAGGCATGTTCGTGCCGTCCACGCTGTTCGAAGAAATGGGCTTCCATTACACCGGCCCGATCGATGGCCACGACCTGCCCAGCCTGGTCGGCGCGCTGAAGACCCTGAAGACGCTCAAGGGCCCGCAGTTGCTGCATGTCATCACCACCAAGGGCAAGGGCTACGAGCTGGCCGAAGGCGACCAGATCGGCTATCACGCGGTCGGCCCGTTCGATCCAAGCAAGGGGCTGGTGGCCAAGACCGGCGCCAAGAAGCCCACCTACACCGACGTCTTCAGCGACTGGGTCTGCGACATGGCTGCGGCCGAGCCGAAGCTGCTGGTGATCACCCCGGCGATGCGCGAAGGCTCGGGCCTGGTGCGTTTCAGCAAGGAATATCCGCAGCGCTACTTCGATGTCGCGATTGCCGAGCAGCACGCAGTGACGTTGGCCGCCGGCATGGCGACTCAGGGCGCCAAGCCCGTGGTGGCGATCTACTCCACCTTCCTGCAGCGCGGTTACGACCAATTGGTGCACGACGTGGCGGTCCAGCAGCTGGATGTGCTGTTCGCGATCGATCGCGGCGGCGTGGTCGGCCCCGATGGCGCCACCCACGCCGGAAACCTGGATCTGAGTTTCCTGCGCTGCGTGCCGTACATGGTGGTGATGGCACCGGCCGACGAAGCCGAGTGCCGCCAGATGCTGAGTACCGGTGTGCGTTACGAAGGCCCGGCGGCGGTGCGCTACCCGCGCGGCACCGGCCCCGGCGTGGCATTGGACGCATCGCTGGCTACGCTGCCGATCGGCAAGGCGCAGTTGCGACACAGCGGCACGCGCATCGCGCTGCTGGGCTTCGGCGTGACCGTGGAAGCAGCAGAAGCAGTCGGCCGCGAACTGGGGCTGACCGTGGTCAACATGCGCTTCGTCAAACCGCTCGACAAGGCGATGCTGCTGGAGCTGGCCAAGACCCACGACGGCTTCGTCACCATCGAGGACAACGTCGTCGCCGGTGGCGCCGGCTCGGGCGTGGCCGAACTGCTCAATGCCGAAGCCATCACCATGCCCATGCTGCACCTTGGCCTGCCGGACAGCTTCCAGCACCACGCAAGCCGCGAAGACCTGCTGGCCGAAGCCTGCATCGACCAGACCGGCATCCGCGCCGCGGTGCTCAAGCGTTGGCCGCAGCTGATGGCCAGCAGCACCCCACCGCGAAACGCCGCGGCGGGTTAAGCACTGCACTGCGCTATCCACACGACTGGGGTCGCCGGTCGTGTGGATACGTTGCTACATGCGATTTCAGGTGATCCGTTTGTGCGCGACTTGCTCGCGTTGATTTTGGTCGAACGACGATTGCTCGCATCAGTGTGTTAGCCACGCCAAGGCGCGCGATGCGTTCTGCGTGTGACGTTTCCTGCGTGCCATGGATGATCTCGATGCGACGCCTGCGCGGCGACGGATACATCGCACCGGTTCGCTATGCAGGCGCAAGGCCGCTTGCAGACCCTGCGCGACTCGGTCACCGGCATCCGCAGCGACAGCGCTGAGGCTTACGCACTAAAGAAAGCATCACTTTCATCAGCAGCTGCACCACTGCGCATTGCACCTGCAAGATCAACGCACGCGATGCATCACGCCTGGGCTGCAATGCCGTCGATTCCGTCGTCGCTCGGCACAGTTCCCGTCTGCGCGAAGGCCTCCACCAGCCGCACGATGCGCGCTTGCGCCGCGATCTGCTGCAACTCCGTCTGCAAACGCAGCACGCCCGAGCGTGGACCAGCAGCCGCCAGCGCCGCGCCCAGCACCTGCGGCAATGCACTCAGCTCGCGCAGCCACGTTGCGGCACCTGCCACCTGCAGACGCGCAGCGTGATCGAACTGGTCGTAGTCCAGCGGATACACGATCGACGGCAATCCCGCGGCCAGGCAGGCATACAGAATGCCGGCACCGCCGTGGTGGATGACCAGATCGTAGCGATGCAGATGCTGCGCGTAATCCACATACGGCAGGCGCCGATAATTGCCCTGCCCATGATGGTACGGCGCGTTCGTATCGCCATCGCTGAAGTGAAAGATCACCTCGGGAAACTGCGGCGCCAGCGCGCGCAACATGCCATCCATGCGCTGCTTGACCCATTGCAGATGCGTGCCCAACGTAATCAGCACATGGCGATGGCCAGGGACGAATTCGGGAGCCGCCACGGTCGATGGCGGCGTGCACAACTGCGGCCCGACAAAGCGCAGCGCCGCCGGCCAGCGCTGCGCGAATTCGAACGACGGCAGCCCCAACGCCAGAATGCACTGCGGCGAATACACCGCCTCGCTGCGATCGCTGCGGTAGAGCGCCGGCAAGCCGCAGGCACGCATCTGGCGCCGATAGCAGGCATGCAAGCTGCGCTTGAATCCGCGCGTAAGCCGCCGCGCCAACGCATGCCAGACACGCTGACGCATGCTGGTTGCAGGCAGCAACCCACCGAAATAGGCGGGCGGGCCATCATGGGTTTCGATCACGCAGGGCGACGGCATGCTGGTCCACCACGCAATCCCCATGGCCTGCGCTGTCAGCCCGGCGCTGGGCAGGGTGAAATCGACGATGACCAGATCCGGCCGTCGCTCGCTCCAGCGCTGCTGCAATGCAGTGCCCACACGTGCCATCAGGCCGAGCGCATCGTGCAGCTGTCGGCGTAGACGTAACGGGTGATGGCCCACGGCGTGTGGCGGGTTGGCGATCTGCATCAAGACGCGATCGGCCTGCGCGTCCAGCACGCTTGCCGCGTACACCCCGCAGGCAGCGATATGCGCCTGCGCCGCCGGCGTGCTGATGACGTGGACGTCATGCCGGGCCGCGAGCTGACGCGCAATGGCCAGAATCGGATGCAGATGGCCGCTGTACGGCGGCGCGATCAGATCAATCCGCATCTGCACCGCTCTGCACATGCTGCTCGACCTCGGCAACAAAGGCCTGGCAGCTGGCAAGCACCGCTGCATCGCGCAAATAATCCATATGACCGCAGGCCGGCGTCAGCTCAACCGCACCATCGAACAGCGCACGCGAGATCCGATCGCCCTGCCCTTGTACTACGCGCACGTGACCGAATGCAGCAGGCGTCCGACAGACCGGGCCGTACGCAAACACGGCCAGCCGCGCGCGTAGTGCCTGCGGCAACTGCAGTGCGGTCAGCAACTGCAGCCCGCAACTGCCGGCCAGCAGCACGGTCATCGGCGTCTGCTGCAGTAGTGCACTGACCCGCGCGCGATCAGCCTCTGCAACGCGACCGGCACGCGCCTGCAGATAGTCACGCGCGTTGGACAGACTCGCACGCCATAACGGTATGCGCCGGTGTGGAGCACTGTCCGGCCAGTACGGGTAATTGCACGCGATCAGTCGTCGGCGCGCGCCCTGCAGCGCGTGCAGAAATTCGTGTTGTTCTGCACTCAAGGCGCAACGTGCCGAGTCGCTTTGCCCGGTCAGGAAGGCGATCTGCAGCAGCGCGGCGTCACTGCGCACGGAAGCACCCGTTCGACAACACGCAGTAACGGCGGGTGCGCCAGCGGATGGTGTGCACCAACGCGGCATGCAGTAGATGCAGCGGTTGCAGACACTCGGCGCAGAGCGATAACAGCGGGCGATGGCGCACCGCACCAGTTGCACGCCGTTGCACAGCGCAGAGCAGCACTGCGCGCAGCAATAACGTGACGACCACGCCTGCCCCCACCGGCCACGAAGGCCACACGCAGGCGCCGATCAACATGGCAACCAGCAATAACGGCAGCAAGCCCTGCAAGATGCCGATGGCGCTACGCGTGCGCAGACGTTGCTGCCGAAGCAGGATCAAGGCGAACAACATCCAGCGATGCATCTGCCGCGCGTAGCTGTGCAGATTCGGCATTGCGGTGCGCATCGCCACCGGTGCAGTGGATTGCCACAGGCGCCCACCGCGTGCGCGGACCAGCGTGGCAACCGCCAGATCGTCGGTCAGTTGCTCCAGCAACGTGGCAAAACCGCCCCAGGCACGCAGTTGCGCCGTGCGCGCGGCGTAGCACATGCCGTTGATGGTCAACGGCGCCGCGAACGGCAGCCAGCCCAGATAGGTGAGCGCGGCATTGTTGTTGACGAACTGCGACAGCAGGCGGCCTGCCAAGGTGTCGTTGTCGCAGTAATACGGCAACGCAGTCACCACGTCGGCGTCGCTCAGATCCTGCAATAGCTGCACCAGCGCGGCTTCGCTCAGCTGCGCATCGTCGTCCAGGATCAGGCAGATCGGCGCATGCACCTGGGCAAGGGCGTACTCGAGCTTCCACGCCTTGGGATTGATGCTGGCCGGCGCCGCAGGCACCAGCATCCGGGTAATGCGCACCTGCGGATACTGCATGATCAGCGCATCTGCGACCGTGTTTCCCGCCGCATCGTCCGCGTCCAGCAACCAATAGAACTGCGCATGCGGCAGCGCCTGCAGATTGGCCGCCAGCACACTCTGCAAATGCGCATCACCGCCCAGAATCGGCTGCAGGATCGCCACCTCTGCCTGGGTACCGGCAAGACCGCGTGCTGGCCGTGCGCGCGCGTCACGCATGACCCACAGCGCCGCGCCCGCCTTCACCACCAGCAGGCTCAGATACAGCGCGGCCAATGCGAGCACGGCTACACCCACTGCGCCGCCTGCCAGCGCACGAAGGCCTCGATGCCCTCTTCCACGCCCACGCTGGGCGCCCCAAGATCGGCAAGCGTGCGTTGCGGATTGAAGGTCTTGGAGTAAGCAAACGCACCGACGCCGAACCGCGTGATCGGCGGCTCGCCGCGCAACCGCAGCACGCGATAAAGACCTTCCACCACGCTGGCCATACGCAGCGCGGTGCCGATGCGCACTTCGCGTTGCGGCAACGGCAGTTGCAGGCGCGCCAGCACATCCAGCACCGTTTGCTGCAGATCCACCGGCTGCGCGTTGGTGAGGTTGTAGGCGCGCTGCAGCTGCGGTGCCGTGGCCGCGCGGTAGAGGTAGTCGCAGAGCGTGTCGATATAGATCAGATCGCCGATTACCGGCTGGGTCTGGCCGACAAAGCGCGGCAACGCACCTTTGCGCGCAGCGGCGATCACGCGTGGGAACAGCACCGTGTCGCCCGGTCCGAATACCGCGCGCGGACGCAACACCGATGCCTGCCCCGGATAGCGCTCCAGCAAGGTTTCGCCGAGGTATTTGGTGTGGGCGTACGTGTTGACGAAGTGCGGGCCGATGGGGCTGTCTTCATCCAGATCGTATTGATGCGCCTCGCGGTAAAACACCGAGCTGGAGGACACGTACAGCAAGCGTGGGCAGCCGTTGCGCATGCAGAAATCGATGACATTGGCGGTGGCCTGCACGTTGTGCAGTTGGAACTGCGCGCGAGTCCCCCACGGGGATGCCAGTGCCGCGGCGTGGATCACCACGTCCGGCTGCCAGTCCAGCGAAAACGGTTGGCTCAGATCGATGCGGTGATAGTTGGGTAATTCGCTGGCACGACGCCCGATGCCGTGAATCTCCACACCGGGTTGTCCCTGGAAACGGCGCATGAAGGAGCCGCCGACAAAACCGGATGCGCCGGTCACGAGAATACGCAGGCTCATCGCCACTCCGGTTGGTAACGGTCAAGACTGGGTTGGCAGTGCGAGGGCAGGATCGTCAACTCCGGATGCGCCTGCGACAACCCATGCAAGTGCTGCACGGTACGCCGGAACGCGTTCCAATCGTGCATCAGCAAACGGGTGGGCCATGCCGGCCACTGCAACGTTGCCCAGGTGGCCGACGACCACACCGCATCTGCGCAGAGCAATACCTCGCGATCATGCTGGTCGCGTAACCACAGGCCCATCTGTCCGGGTACGTGGCCGGGCAGCGGCACGGCGAGCACGCTGCCGTCTTCGAACAGATCGTATGCGGTGCCCAGGCCCTTCCAGGCGCCGCTCAGCTCGCACTGCGGCGCCTGCTCGGCAAACTGCAAGCGTTGATCGAAATCCTCCGGCAGTAGCTGCGGCAGCAAGGCACGGCGCAATCCCCCCAGGCGCGAACAACTGCGCAGTTGCTGGTAGTCCGCACGCAGACAGAGGAAGCGTGCGCTCGGCAGATCGCGTAAACCGCCCACGTGGTCGGCATGAAAATGCGAAATCAGGCACCAGGCAATGTCGTCCAGCTGCACGTCGCGACGTGCCAGCTGCGCGCGCAGGGTTTCGTGCGTGGGCAGGGTCACCGGGGTGGTCCAGCGATACAGGCGCTCTGGCCAGGGATCGGTGGCCTGGAAAAAATGCGTGGCATAGCCGGTGTCGTAGAGCATCGCTCCACGCTGCGGGTGCCGGATCAACACACTCAACGCGGGAAATTCCACCGCATGCCAATGGCCGTCTGCGCGCACCATGCGCTCGCAATGCCGGCAGTGGCCGACGCGCAAGAGTTCGAGAGAAACGCGCACGTGCATCAGTAGCGCAACACCATGCCGCCGATCGCCAGACCGGCGCCGGTGCCGAGTAGCGCGAACACGTCGCCGCGCTGCAGTTGCCCATCGACGCAGGCGTGATGCAAGGCATGCGGGAGCGAAGCGGCCACCTGGTTGCCAGTGGCGTGCAGGATGCGCACGACCTGATCGCTGCGTAGCCCCAGCGCGCGCACCACGTGATCCAGGCCGCCACCGGAGGCCTGATGCGGCACTAGGTAGCGCAGCTGCGACGCGGTGATGCCGGCATCGTGCAGCAACTGTTCCCAGAATGCCGGCAGATGGCGCGCCGCAAAGCGGTAGGCGCTACGCCCATCCATCCAGAATGCGCGCGACGCATCCGGCGCGCTGTCTTGGTCATGCGGTGCGCGGGTACCGCCACCGCGAATGCGGCACACATCTGCGCCGCTGCCGTAACTGGACAGGCGACTGGACAGCAAGGCCGAGCCGTCATCGGCGCTGCTACGCCCGACCACCACGGCCGCAGCACCATCGCCGAACAGACCGGCGGTGGCCGGTACTGCCTCGTCCAGACCGGCCGAGGCCACTTCGCTGGAGACGATCAGCACGCGTTGGTAACGGCCCAGCGCCAGCGCATTGGCGGCCATGTCCAGCGCAACCACAAAGCTCAGGCAGGTTGCATTGACGTCGAAGGCAGGGATGCCGGAATCGCCCAGCCCCAGTGCGCGCTGGATCAACACCGCCTGGCAGGGGATGGGCTGCTCCATCACGCTGCAGGCAGAGATCAGGCAATCGATCTGGCTGCTATCAATGCCCGCGTTGGCCAATGCCTGCTGCGCGGCGGCGGCCCCCATCGACGATGCGGTCTCGCCCTCGCCGACGTAATGGCGCGTGGCAACTCCCAGGCGCGCAAAGGTGGTACCGGCCGGCAACTGCCAGCGCGCGTCCAGCGCGTGCGAAGTGACTTCCCTGGCCGGGAGGTGGCGCCCGGTACCGAGGATGCGCAGCGGCAGTGCGTTCAACGCGGAGCTCTCAGTGAACAAGGCGCGCAGCATACCGTGGCTGGCGGGGCTGGCCTAACCCGAGGTGACAGCGACAACGTGGCGGTGCGCACGAACAAACGATGACCGAAACAGCGGTCGCTCGACTGCCGCCCGGCTGCAGCTGACGAGCCGGTGCACTGCGACCAGCGCCGCACGTCGCAATCACTGATTGCCCCCTCGCCCCGCCGGCAGCTCTACGACAAGCTCATGCGCGATGGCGGTCGCTCAAGGCGCTTCTACCTCGTACCCCAGCGCCTGCAAGCGCGCCAGATAGCCGTCCGGCGTGGTCATGCGGCTGATCGGCAGTACCGCGAAGGTGCTGCGATTGCGTTGCAGCGCGGTGGTGGCGATGCCGAGCCAATGTTCGCGCATGCGCCGCTCCAGATCGTCGATGCCGCGCTTTCTGGCGGCGCCGGAGCTGGCCATCGCGCTCATGCAGGCCGCTTGCGGATCTTCGCGCGGCAATTGACGCAAGGCCTCGATATCGCCCACCGACCAGGCGTTGGCACGCTCGACCATGGTCGGCAGATCGCGCTCCACCGTCACCAGGATGCTGCGAAAGCAGGCGGTGTCGTCCATGCCGCCGGCACGGAACTCCTTGAGCGCCTGACGCGGGTCCTTGATCTTGTAGTCCAGCGCGGTTGGCGTGGGCTTGATGCCTGCGCGCTTGGCCGCGCGTTCCACCACCGACCAGATCACCGGCGAACGGGCCAGGCCGGAGCGCTTGATCGCCGCCTGATACAACTCGCCGGCCGCCAGCATCGGGCGTTTGCGCTCCACCCCACGATCGCTGCCGATGTAGCGCGCCTTGGCCACAGTCCAGCGCGCATATAGATCGGCAGGCAACACATCGCGCAGTTCGCGGTCGTCTTCGTTCTTCATCGCCTTCATCGCCGATGGCAGCAAGGTCAGCTTGCCGAAGAAGCCCATGTCCGCATCGACCTGCACGGTTGGCGCCATCAGTACCTGCTGGGACTGGCCGATGATGGTTTCCACCTCGGCCGACTGCCATTGCAGCCGTTTCGGCAATGGCGACAAGGTGCCGAGGATCCACAACACGTGATCGCCCTTGCTGACCTTCCACAAGCCCGGGCCGGGCTGCACGCCGCGCACCACCATCGCCTCCAGGTCGACCACCGGCGGTGGCGCGGCCGCTGTTTGCGCCGCGGTCTCGCTGGCCGTCGCCAGCATCGATGCCAGCATCACGCCGGCGCCCCATAACGTTGCCTTGTATCGCATCACATGTCGCCCCTGTTTGAGGCGGACAGTACGCCAAGCCCGCACGCGCCGCGTTAGGGAAGCGTTCGGCCGCACGCGGCGCCGCGATCGATCAGCGGGGAGCGAGTGTGGCCAGGTGGGTGGCCAATGGCGAGGTGGTCTCGAGCAGCGCAAATCCCTCCCACACGAATCCCGGCGACACCGTGCAACCCACCAGGGTGAAGTCGCCCAGCGAACGTGCCGCCTGCCACTGCCCTGCGGGAACCACCTGCATCGGTTCGCCACGTTCGGCGGCGTCCAGAATCAAGCGCTGCAGCTGCCCGCTGGCTTCGTCGTAAATCAGCAATTCCAGCGCATCGCCTTGTTGCCAATGCCAGCTTTCCTCAGCATCGACACGGTGCCAGGCGCTGCATTCGCCGGCAGCGAGCAAAAAACGGATCGCGGTCAGCGCGGGGCGGAGCCGGCCGTTGTCGCTGACCTGACGCTCGGACGCATACACGCGGCGAAAGTGCCCGCCTTCCGGATGCGGCGACAGGTCGAGCGAGCGGATCAGAGCGGCGGCGGTCGGATGCATGCGTGCATGCTAAGCCCAGACGCCGCCGCCATGCATCAGGGCAGGTGCTTGCCCGCGCGCAGACAGGTACGGAAGAACACCAGCAGATCCCAGCTATAGCGCTTGAGCAAACGGCGCGGCTCGTGGAGCAACCGGTACATCCACTCCAGATGCAGACGCTGCACCCAATCGGGCGCACGCTTGGCGGTGCCGGATAAAAAGTCGAGCAGCGCACCGACGCCGAACACCAGCGGCACATGCAGCGCCTGGCTGTGATCGAGAATCCAGCGCTCCTGCAGCGGATTTCCGAACGCGACCAGCAGCACATCGGCGCCGGAACGGTTGATGCGCTCGGCCAGACCTTCGCCCGCCGCGGCAAATTCGCCGTAGCCATCGCACATGCCGACCACCTGCTGACCCAACCTATCGGTCAAGGTCGCCGCCGCAGTCTTGCCCACGCCAGGGCGTCCACCCAACAGGAAAAACTTGAGCGGTTGCGCAGCCTCGCGGCACAGATACGGAATCAGATCGGTGCCATTGAGGTTGCCGGCAAAGCGGCGGCCATGAATCAGCCGCGCCGCCAGATCCATCCCGATACCGTCGTTGACGATCCGCACGCTGGGCTCACGCATGCGCATCCTTAGCGCCTGGCACTGCACCACAAAATTGGTGTTGGCGAAGAACACACGGCGTGGCTGTTGCGCGGCCAATGCATGGAACAGATCCAGCGCGAATGCCTCCTGCGTGGTGGACAACACCGGAAACCCGCCCAGTGGAATCACCACGCCCGGCGGCGTGGCGACGGCGGCAACGGTCGTTGTGTCACTGTCCACACGCTGGCCCTGCATCATCGAATCACCAAAGGTCGTAGGGGAATGCAGCCAGCAAACCGGCCTGCAGTTTTTCCAGATCGAACGCGCCGTTGCCGCCCAGTTTCAGACATTCTTCGACGTTGTTGCCCGAGTGCCACTGCGTGCGTCCGGTGCCGTAGTAGTAATCGTCGTACTTGAAGCGGTCTTCGCCATTGCCCCAGTCCAGATACACCGCTGGAATGCCATAGGCCTCGGCAAGAATCAGGCCGTGCAGCGAACTGCTGACCACCAGTTCGGCACCCAGCAGCTGGCTCATGAACGTTGCCGGCTTGACGTTGGGGAACACCAGGTGGTCTGCGTACGCGCTGTACTTTTCGACCGGCTCGTTGAAATGCGGAACGATCGCGAACGGACGCTTTTCCACCGCGCCCAATGCCTCGGCCGGGAAGAACATCGGGGTCAGCAAACCCGGGTCGCCATAGACCTCCGGCACCGCGATGCCACGGTCCAGCAGGAATTGGCGGGTCTTGGGCCCGCGCACCGCACGCACGTCGAGCGTGCTGAAGGTATTGCGCTCGGCCGGAATCTTGCCGTTGATGCCGCTGCCCCAGACGGTGTCGCCGTCTTTGGCAAAATGCAGCACCGACCCGATCGCGATGAGCTTCTTGCTGAGATCGCGCTTCTCGATCAGGGTCTTGTCCTGCAAGGAGAGCGCACAGGACACGATCACCTTGGACAGGTGATCCCCCATGTTGACGCCAGCGTTTTTCGGCTGCCACCAGAACAATGCGCGACGTTCTGCGTGTTCTATCCACTTCTGCAGCAAAGCGTTGGCCATAAAGAGGGGTCTCCTGTCTCAAACGGGTGAGGTGCGCTGCATCAATGCGAGAGCGCGGCCTCCGAGGAAGCACGCGCGGCGGCGCCGGTGTGCTGCGGATACAAACGGGTTTCCGGATACGCGGCTGGATCCAGCACGCGGTCGGTGGTGTCAGACCAGTTCAAACATTGGCGGTAACGCACATGCGGCGCGTCCAGCGCCTGCCCGATTGCAGCGACGATCGAATCGGCGTTGCCGGGCGTGTAACCAAAGCGCGACTGCTGATACGGCCCGACAACTGCATTCGGACACACCGCAGGCAAGCCGAAAAAGTCGTACTGCAACAGCTTCATCGAACTATCGGCCAGGTAGACCGGCACCTGTTCCGAGGCGTACGGCGCGATGCCAAACCGCGCGTGCTTGATGTAGCCGATCGTCTCGACGTGCTTCATTTCACCATAAACGACGACGTTATCGCCATAGCCCGGGTGGCGGCCCATGCCAGACCCGATCACATGAAACGTGACTTGCGGAAACGCCTTGCTGGCAACGACGAAGAATTCCGGGTCGAACAACATCGACCCCACCGCCACCGCATGGATACCTTCGCCATACGGCGATGGGTCGCCCAGCTGATCCAGGTTGTGATCCACACCATGCCCGACGTGATAGACGTTATCGCGGCTTGCAATCTCTTCGGCCATGGCCGGCGACACCAGCGCGATGACGTCCAGAGTGGGCGCAACCCGGTCGAACTCGCGTTCGATATAGGAGGCGACGTTGATCGTGCTCAACCCATCGGAGGCGCGATACACCAACTTGGCGGTCGGATTGATGCGCTTGGCGAGCTCGATAAAGGCCACGGCAATGCCACTTTCGAACACGATGACATCCGCCTCGCGCATCCAGTCCAGCAGCTGCTTCGGCGGATGTGCGGCATACCAGCGGAACATCGCATCTTCGACAGACTGCAGCCACGCCCGGCGCGTATTGAACGGATGCACCGTGGTGCGCCAGAGATAGCACTCCACGCCCTTGTGCGACACCACGGTATTGGCAGTGTCGTCCAGCGGCAGCCGCATATCGCCCTTCATCCGCGACAGCCGGCTGTAACGCAGCGAGAAAAATCGCGTCGTCCCGCGTAGCGCAAGCTGATCGGTGATGAAGTGGATGTTGGCGCGGCGCGGTGTGCGGTAATCGTGTGCGGACAAGACCAGATAGCAAGGCCGGCGAATGCCGGAAGCGGCGGCGGCGGGTGTGTCGCTCATGGGCCGTGTCCTATGAATGAGTGGGAGAAAGCATGCCCGAATGCAGGCGAAGACGATGTCGATCTCATCGACGCGCCTTGGCCTGACTCAGCAACTTGCGGATGTTGACGATGGAGATCACATCGCGACGGAACGACGGCCAGATGCCCAGCATCAGCAGGCACACTGCAGCCATCGCCGCTGCGCCTGCGGCCAATTGCTGCCATAGCGGGCCGCCAACGGTGATCGAGGCGTAATACGCGCAGCCGCCGGCAACGCCATACGCCACCATCGCGCGTACCGCGTTGGTGAACAGCACGCCCACCGGCGTGTCGGAAATCTTGCCGACCCAGATCAGCGACATCGGCCAGGTCACCAGCAGCCCGAACGAGTAGCCGACCGCGACTCCCATTGCGCCCCAACGCGAACCGACGAAGATGCAGGCGATCAGCACAACGCGACTGACCAGCGAGAACAGCAACTGCTCGCGCATCAAACCGCGCGCCAGAAACACCCAATATGTGGCGTAGGAAGCAGTCTGAAAAATACCGCCCAGCGCGAGCACCTGGAACAAGGGCACTGCCTCGCGCCATTGTTCGCCAAGCACCAGCACGATCAACGGCATCGCCACCGCACAGGCGAACGAGAACAGCGCCACGATCAGATGCACCATCACCGTCTGCCCGCGCAGCAGAAACGCGCTGAAACGCTCGCGGTCGTCCTGCAACTGCGACAGCACCGGCAACGCCACGCTGGTCGCCGGTGCATTGATCTGGTTCAACGGCATCATCAACAGCTGAAACGCGCGGTTGTACAGACCCAACGCATCGGGCCCGGTGCGCCAGCCGATGATCACCTGCCCCACATTGCGGCTGGCGTAGCCCAGCAACTGCGCGGCCATGAGGTTCCAGCCAAAATTCATGAAATCGCGCATCGGCGCGTCGCGCCGATAGCCACCGGGCAGCCAACGTGCGCAGCTGCCGGCGATCACCAGGTTGACCACCGCCTGCACCACCTGCTGTACCACCAATGCCCAATAGCCCCAGCCCAGCAGCGCAGCGGCAACGGCGGCGCCCAACCCCAGCACTTGCGAGCCCACATCGCTCAGCGCCACCTGCCCGAAGCGCAACCCACGGCTAAGATGCGCGCGGTATTGCGTGGTCATGCCGTTGATCAGGAACGTCACCGCAAGCGCTTGCGAGATCGTGACCAGCGCCGGCTCTTTGTAGAAGTTGGCGATCACATGCGCCGATGCGAACACCACCACCGACAGCACCAGACCGATACTGCTATTGATCCAGAACAGGTTGTCGCGCTGTTCGCGGCTGACGTGCTTGGCCTGCACCGCGGCCGCCGACAAGCCGAAATCGCGCAGGATCTCGGCTGCACCGACAATCGCGGTGACCATCGCCATCAACCCATAGTCGTACGGTGTCAGCAACCGCGCCAGCAGGATGATGCCGCCGAACTGCACGACCATCTTGGCCGACTGGCCCAGCATGGTCACCGCTGCTCCGCCGGCAGCGCGCGAGCCCAGGCTGCGCTGCGGCGGTGGTGTGGGAGAAGACGTCGTGGGGGTTTCTGCGGTCACAGCGCGGCGTCTCCATCCTTGCCCAGCGCTTCGAGATAGGTGCGGTAATGCAGCTGCCCGATGCGCGGCCAATCGCGTTGCGATAGGTCCGGTGCCGGCCCGCGCGGTGCAGCGCGCACCGTGTCGAGCATGCCGGTCAACAGCGCCGCATCGAATTCGCCTTCGTACAGAAACACCCAGCCCGGGCCCACTTCTTCGGCAATCGCCGCATTGGATTCGCTCCACGGCGCCAGCACCGGGCGCGCCAACGACAATGCGAGCAGCAACGTGCCGGAGTTATGCATCTGTCGGTACGGCAACACCACCAGCTCGGCCTCGCTAACCTCGCGTGCCAGCACCGGCTCTTCGACATAGGCAAGCAATGCGCTGATGCGCGGATCCTGCGCACTGGCCTCTTCCACCAGCGTGCGCATCTGCGGCGTGGCCGGGTTACCGACGATGCGTAGATTCACGCGTGGGTCGCTGACCTCGCGCATCACCTCCAGCAGCGTTTCCACACCCTTGTACGGACGAATCAGACCAAAGTGCAGCAGCCGCCCTGGCACGGTGGTGCCTTGCGGCATCGTCGCGAACCAGTCGCGGTAGTGACCATGCAGGATGGTGTCGGTAAACGGCGGGCGCACCGGCGTGGTGGCATTGATGCGGATCCAGCGGCGCGTCAGACGATCGGTCCAGCGCAACAAGCTACGTTCGCGCCAACCGCGATCTTCGTGCGGGGCCAGGTTGTGCAAAGTGCGCACCACCGGCGTACCGGTGACCTGCAACTTCAGCAGCAACAATGCCGCGCAAAGCTGCTTGGCCAAAGTGCCCACGGCGCTGGGATGGCGCAGCAGGTATTCGGGCCAGTGCAGATGCAGCACGTCGTAGTGCGACAGCAGTGCATCGCGCATCGAGAAGAAACGCGGCTGCACCGCATCTGGCAACGCGTCGTAAAGCTGGGTCAGATACGGGTTGGTGCTGGCATTGGGTTTTTCGGTGGAGAACAGCACCGTGAGCTGCGGCTTGGCCGCCGCACGTGTCATCGATGCGGATGCAAGCGCGCTCATCGCGGCGTCTCCTGCGGGCGCGGCGAGCCCAGCGCAGTGTGGTACTCGTCGATGTAGCGCCCCACCACATGCTTCCAGTCGTAGCGGCTCACGTAGGCCATCGATGCCGCACGACGCGTTGCGAAGTCGCCATCGGCCGTGAGTGCGAGCGCCTGCACTTGGTCGGCTGCCGCTTCGATCCTGTCGCGGTTGACGATCACGCCCTGCCCCGACTCGCTGGCCAGCCGCACGAACGGCGGAATATCGCTGAGGATGGGAATCAGGCCCGCGCTCATCGCCTCGACCGCGGCAATGCCAAACCCTTCGTGGCGCGACAGGCAGACGAAGAACTGCGCCTGCTGCATCAAGGCGCGCAGCTGTTCCTGCGACGGCGACATGCTCAGCTGCACCTTATCCTGCAACCCGCGCTCGGCAATCGCCTTGCGCAAGTCGGCTTCATTCAGATCGTATTCGCGGCCGGCGATGATCAGCTGCCAGTGCGGATCGCGCGCAAGCATCGCCTTCAGCAACTCCAGCGTTTCAATCAGCCCCTTGTTGACCGACCAGCGCCCGAAATACAGCATCGTCCGGCCCGGAGTGACCGCACCCTGCCCCGCATATTTCTCCACGTCCACGCCGTTTTCGATCACCCGCAAGCGGGCCGGCGATACCACCTTGGCAAACAGATCGCCATCGTTTTCGCTGGTTGCGATCACCCGCGAATACGCCAACGCCGAGGTGCGCGTGAGTGTCTGGAACCACAGCTGCTTCATGCGCGACGCGTACGCGGTATGGAAGAAGCCACCGTGTGTGGACACCACCATCGGCTTGCCGTGCAGCAGTTTGGTCACCGCCAGATAGTCGTAGAAAAAATCGATCCCGTGCAGATGCACCACATCAGCAGATCCAATCGCACCAAGTACCGATGGCGCCAACGGATAGCGCGACGAACCGCGATAGCCGATCCGGCGGATCGGCAACCCTTGATAGGTTTCCTGCGGCGCGAGCTGCGCGCCCGGATCGGTGAACACGCGATCCAGCGTCACTACTTCCACCGTGTCGGCGCTGTTGGCCTGATGCTGGCGGGCAACATTGAGAACGACTTCTTCCATGCCCCCGATCGAGGGGTGGAATTGGCGGACGACATGCACCACTTTCATTACGCCAATCTCCTGTGCCAGTGACGCGCACGCATGTGCCGCGACAACTGATGATTCTTGAAATTCGTCATTGACTCTTCAACCCCAACATCCATGGCGCAGCACGCACCAGCACCGCGCGCATCGGCACCGCGCACGCGATCGCGAAAGCGCTGAGCCCCATCGCCCACGCCGGCGTACCAATGAGGCCGCGATCGATGACCCCGGTGCGCGCAACCACACTGGTGACCACCAGGAACACCAGCGTATGCGTGCACAGAATCAACAAGGTGTTGGTGCCGATCCACTGCACCCACTGCCAGTGCCGGACGAAATACGCGACGCATAGCGTCATCGCGGTCCCCAACAGACTTACCAGCAGGAACAGCGCAGCCGATTGCCCGAACAGCAGGTTGTTCACGTCGACCTGCCCGTTCGCTCCGGCCAGCAGCCACCATGCCGTTGCGACGACCGGCAGCGCCAACGCCCACACCCATGCCGGAAGCGCGCGCAGCGCATCGGCAAAACGCGACAGCCAGCCACCCACCGCGATGAAGAACAAGGCGATCGGCAACACGTCCAACGCGAGTGGCAAGCGCAGCTGCAACGAGGGAAACCATCCTGCCCATGCCAGGGCGATCGGCAAGCTGAGCGCCGCTACCACCGTCGTGCTCAAACGTGCACGCAATGCAATGTAGGTCAGCGTTGTGACAAACAACGCCGGCAAGAACCACAACGCCGGCAGCACGTAGAGGCGCGTGCCGTTGGCCCAGAACACGCCAAGGAAAGGGTCCCACCACGCCCGTGCGCCCGGCTGCTGGAACGCATGATTGAGCACGGCCGTCAGCAGCCACAGGCTATATGCCACCAGGAAGAACGCCAGGTACGGGACCAACAACGTCCGCGCCAGCTTTTTCACCGTCGACACATTCAACCCGCGACGTCCGAAGCGCTCGCCGACCCAGCCGGAAAGCACAAAAAACAACGGCACATGGAAGCTGTAGGCGAACAGTTTGTAGGCAGGCGGCATGCCGCTCGCGTGCCCCAGCACCACCAGCACGATGGCCAGCGCCTTTGCCGCATCGATCTGCCAATCGCGGGCCAGCGCCGGCGCGCGACCGGGCATTGGCACGGTTTTGTCGTGTCCGGCTTGCGGGGGATACGGAGCAGTCGTCATGCCGCGGCGCCGGTCATGCCGCCACCGTGCGCGCACCCAAGGCCCAGGGAGCAAAACGCATCAACAACCAGCGCATGGGTACGCACGCGACCAGCGCGAACACCGTCACGAAGACCGCCCAACCCAGGCCCGGCCGCCCTGCACCGAATCCGCCCGCCACCGCGGCAACACCGGACAGCACGAAGAACACCAGCATATGCGTGCACAGGATCAGCAAGGTATTGCGGCCGATCCACTGTACCCAGCTCCAGCTCTGCACCAGCCGCGCCGCACAGATCACCATCAACGATCCCAGCACCGCACTGAGCAGGAATACGGCATGGTCGCGGCCGAAGCCGAGCATGTTGACGTCGATACGCCCGTTACGTTGCGCCAGCCACGCCACCGCAAGCGCCAATGCAACGGTCACCAGCGCACTGACCGGCAGCGAAGTCGGTAGACGCGGCGACACGTAAATCAACAGCGCGCCCAGCGCGTAGAAGCACAACGACACCGGTAGCACATCGAGCCCGAAAAAAAGCCGCACTCCCTGCGCCGGGAACCAGTTCATCCAGAACCACGCCAGCACCAATCCCGCCGCCGCAATCGCCAGCGGCGGCAGCAAGCGGCGCAGCAATACGTAGCTCACCACAGTGACCAGCATCACCGGCAAAAACCACAGCGGCGGCTGCACATACAGATCCGGACCGATCCCGGTAAACAGCGACACGATCGGCTCCCACCACGGGTGACTTCCCCAGCGCGCGGCCTTCTCACCGATATTGCGGGTCAGCAGCCAGTACGCGTAGCCCAACAGATAGAACGTGACATACGGCAGTAGCAGACTGCGCGCCTGCTTGGTGATCGTCTGCGCCATGCTGGTGGTACGCGACGCATAGCCAGCGGCCAACCAGCCAGACACCAAAAAGAACAGCGGCACGTGGAAGCTGTAGGCAAACAAGGTCATGTCATGCGGCACGCCCTTGGCATGGCAGAACACCACCAGCAAGATCGCGATGGCCTTGGCCGCATCGATCCGCGGATCGCGGGCCTTCCCGCCGGCTGCGATCCGCACGCCGGAATCAGACGCGACCGACGACGACGCTGCGGCCGAACTCATCGCCCCGCTCCCGCAGGCAATGGCAACTGCGCGCCATCAACCGTTGGATCATCCTTGATCGAAGCAGCGGAGACCGCCGACGCAGACCAGGTCGGACGCATATGCCACAGGCAGCCGCACACGAACCACCACAGCGCCGAGGTCTTGATCGAAAAGTAGCCGTTGGACACCAGCAGACTCAGCGCAAAAGCGAAGATGGCCAGGTTCTTGAACAGCTGGCCTTCCTTGCTCGGCATCAGCAGCAGGAACGAATACGACAACAGGAACGCCAGCACCCCGACGATCGACTGCGACGCGATGAAGTACGAAATGCCGCTGTCGAAGTAACGGTAGGCCTGCGCAAAATCCAGCCCCAGCCAGGACTCGAACGACAGGTTGTTCATCGAGTAAACGGTGAAAAATATCCGGCCCATGGTGGTGTCCTGGTAGGCCGTGATCCCGGTGATCCACACCAGCAGCCACGCACTCATGATCACCAGCAAGAACACCAGAAACGCCAATCGCTGATCCAGGCGTTTCAATAGCGGCGTCAGCAACACCATCAGCACGCAGGTGCCCGCCGCCAATCGTCCATCCGAGGCGACGATCATGAAACCGATCAACCCCACCGACAAGACCAGCGCCGCCGGCCGCATCCAACGCCAGAACACCAGCACGATGGCGGTAAAGAAGCAGATGTAGTTGCCCATCGTCACCGGCTCGATAAACATCGAGGAAGCGCGCGGAAGATTGGAACCCGGTAAGAAGTTGCGTTCGCCCGGCCGCGTGGCGCTGACGAACAGGTTGCTGTCTTCGTTCCAGAACCCTTCGGCGCTCATGCCACGCGCGTTGACGAAGAAGCTCTTCGGGTTGACCAGGTCGCCGTAGGCGCTCGGCATTGCCAGCTCGAACGCGGCAACCAGCGAGACGATGATGGTCATGCGGATGAACAACTTGGGCACCGAGCCGGTATAGGCAGAGCCCAGCACCACAAACGCGAACACCACCAGGGCATCGCGAAAGAATTTCGGATCGATCTGCCAGTTCACCAGGAACCGCACGAACATCAGCAGCACGATCAATCCAAGCCCGCTGATGATCAGCGCAATGCGTTTACGGCTCAGCGAGCCCAGGCCCAGCAGGAAGCAGGCCGCGTAGATCATGAACTCGACAGCGTAGGTGATCACCGGACGCACGGTGAACACGTTCGCGTTGATCAGCGCCAGCACCAGGTTGTAGCCCACGCCGACCAGCAGCGTCAGTTCGATCAGCAGGTTATGCCAGCGAACGCGGGTTTCCTCGCTCATTCGGATCAGCATGCACACGCCTGCTTGAGAGGGGCGGCTGCACTGCAGCCGCCCGCGACGCCTGACGCGCCAGGTCGCACGCTCCCCGCCATCATCAGTACGCGGTCTTCTGTCCGAACACGCGCACTGCAGTCAGCACGATGATGCGGATATCCAGCCACAGCGACCAACGACGGATGTAGTCCAGGTCGTACTGGATACGCTTCTTCATCGTCCGCAGCTCCGGGGTTTCGCCACGGAAGCCATTGACCTGCGCCCAACCGGTGATGCCCGGCTTGACGTAATGACGCTGCATGTAATGGTTGATCAGCTTTTCGTAGTGCGTGTTGTGCTGCGCGGCGTGCGGGCGCGGGCCCACGATCGACATGCTGCCACCCAGCACATTGAAGATCTGCGGCAACTCATCCAGGCTGCTGCGCCGCAGGAACGCACCGAAACGGGTGATGCGGGTGTCGTTCTTGGTCGCCTGCTGGATGGTGGTGCCATGATCGTCATGCACGCGCATCGAGCGGAACTTGAACATGTAGAACTCGCGACCGCCCAGACCGTGACGACGCTGGCGGAAGAACACCGGACCCGGCGAGCTCATCTTGACGCCGACGGCAATCGCAGCCATCAGCGGCCACAGGCCCATCAGCGCGATCACGGCCAGGATCTTGTCCTGCAGCGCCTTGGCAACCACGAAGTAATTATCGCGATCGACACCGCCCTGACGCAGGTTGATCACCGGCGTGTTGCCGATCTGCTCACCGGACTGGTTCAACAGACCGAAGTCGAACAGATCGGGCACCAGCTTCACGTTGATCGGATAACGGTCCAGACGCTGCAGCAGCTGCTTGATATGGTCGCGCTCGCCCAGCGGCAGCGAAATCCACACCTGCTCGACCTGATTTTCCTTCAGGTAATCGATCAGTGCATCCGGTTCGCCCAGGCACGGCAGCGACTGGCGCTGTTCGGTCACGGCAATGTCGTATGGCGTACGGAAGTAGCCGACCAGGTTCATACCGACCCACGGATTGCGGCTCAGGTAATGATTGATCTTCATCACCGGATGGCGCAGACCGACGACCACCACACGCTGGACGTCCACGCCCTGCGCACGCAGGTGGTTCAGGAAGCCGCGCAACAAGGTGCGTGCCGCCACCAGCGATGCCAGGCCGCCAACGAACCACAGGCCGATCCAGCCGCGCGAGACCTGCTCTCCAACCTGCACGATCAGCGCATGCACCGCAAACAGCGCAAACACGCCGCCGAAGGCACCGCCCAACACCATCAGCTCGCTCAACAGTCCGCGACCGCGCCAGCTGCGATAGAGCGGAAACAGCGCAAAACAGATCACCGAATACAACAGCGTGGTGGCGATTGCGACACGATATGGCGCTGCCGGAACCCAGGAGCCGAACACGATGCGGTATGCGATCAGGCCCGACACGACCACCATGGTCAGGTCGAACACGCGCAGCACCAGATCGGCTGCCGCCGAGTACTTGGACAACAATCGCGGCGAGGATGTCGTGTACGTCGCGCTACTCAAGTCTGCCAAAAGCATGGGGATGTCCTCCAAACTCGATACGGCGCATGCGGGGGAACATACGAATCGCACGCGAGCTTTCAATCATCTCCGTCGAGCGATCACCGCGGTAATACCTACCGACCCCAGATCACTCGACAGCCCTTTGTTTCAACAGAGACAAACTTTCAAAACGAGGGAGCCCGAAACATACGGGATCCGACTTTTTCTACGCTGAATCGGTTGTCACTTTAATTAACCACTGTTTTGCAACATCACGATGTCAGTTCAATCGTGTTTCCGGCCCGGTGCCCCGCAGGAAGTAACGCACAAGCGCCACAGCCAACCCAAGGAATACGCCAAAGATGAAGCCTAACGCGAGGTTCAATTTGAGTTTCGGCGAAGTCTTCGACGTAGGCACATCTGCAGTGTCGACGATGGTCACGTTGTTGGCGCCGACATTGCTCGCCACACCGATTTCCTTGTAGCGCTGCAGGAGCGCATCGTAGAGCTGACGGTTGGTATCGACGTCGCGCTTGAGCATGTTGTAGCGGATGCTGCGGCTCTGCAGGTCGAGTTCGTTGGTGCGCAGACCGGCAATGCGTTCGTTGAGCAATTGCTCCTGATGCACGGACGCGTCATAGGTCGCCTTGAGCGACTGGCGAACGTTGACGACCTCACCATTGATCTGACGGCGCGACTCTTCGATCTGCGCTTTCAGGCGCTGCATTTCCGGGTAATCCGGCTTGAAGGTCGACAGCTTCTGCTGATACTCACTGGTCAAGCGCACCTGCTCGCCGCGCAAGGTCTGGATCAGCGGGCTGCTCAACACCTGCGGCAACGACATCGCATCGCCGGTGGCGGCCTGACGCCAGGCGGCCTCGGCCTTGATGCGCGCATCCTGCGCCGACGCCAGCAGCGCATTGAGGTCGGTCAGGTTCTGCGCCGGCAACGACGGCTTGTCGTCGCCTACGGAGACGATCTGCTCATCGGTCGAGTACGCAACCAGCGTTTTTTCCGAGTCTTCGACCTTGTCGCGCAACTGCTCCAGACGCTCGGCAAGAAACTTGGTCGCAAACGAAGACGCCTTCATGCGGCGCTCCTGCGTGCTCACGATGAACACCTTCGGATAGGTGTTGGCGATCTTCGCCGCAAGCACCGGGTCCGGCGAATCGTAATTGACGTAGACCAGGCGCGAATTGAGGATCGGCTCGACCACCAGACCTGCCAGCAAGGTGTCGGTCAGGCTGCGCTCGATGATCGCCTGACGCGAGTCCACCGACTTGCCCGCTTCCGGATTCTTGGCGGCTGCCTTTTCCAACGCATCTTCGACTTGCTGCTTGAACGCCGGCTCCTGATCGAGCTTGGCTTCGCGAATCACCGCACGTGCGAGCGAACGGCTCTGCAGCAGCTGGTACTGGGTCTGGTAGAAGTCGCGATCCTGCGGCGACTCGACCGGCATCAGGTTGTCGACGTTCACCACGTTGAGCGAATCACGCTCGATCTGCAGCGTACTGGTGGCGCGATACTTTTCCGGCATCAGGAAGGTGATCACCAGCGCCAGCAGCACAGCGGCGATCGTGATCAGGATGATCAGCCAGCGCTGCGACACCAGGGCACGCCAGTAGTCGAGCAAGCTGACGTCGGCCAGTTCGAGATGCCCATGACGCTGCGACGGCGAGGAACGATTGTCGGAATTCATACTCATCGGTAAGCGCGCCACACCATCACTAAGGGGGTCAGTTCCAGCATGGTGCGCAACCAGACGCGCGCATCCGAGCGATACACCACGACGATGTCGCCACCGTAGATTTCAGGGTCAGGATTGGCGCCCTTCTCGATCTCGGTCAGGTCGAAGCGCGCGATCATTTTCTGCCCGTTGACCATGCGGAACACGATGACATTGCCGCGGCTTGCCACAGTGCTGACGCCCTTGGCCTGCGCCACGGCCTGTTGCAGCGTCAGATTGGCACCGATCACCGGGTAGATGCCGGGCTCAGTGACGGCGCCGGTCACGGTCACGCGACGGCCATTGGATTCCTGCACGAACACCGACACCTGCGGATTCTGCAGATAGCCGCCGCGGTAGCGATCGGCGACCAGCTTTTCCAGCTCGCCGACACCCATGCCGGCGGCGTTGACGTCGCCGATCAGCGGCAGCGAGATGTGGCCGTTCTGATCGATGCGGACCTGCCGTTCCAGATCGTCGACCTGAAATACCTTGACCAACAACAGGTCGCCTGGGGAGAGTCGATACTCGGGCTGCACCGCGGACATTGCCAGCGGATCGGGAAGCGGCAATGACGACGCCATGTTCTTCCCGGTGCTGCAAGCACCCAGGGCCATCGAGCAGATCAATGCCAGGCTGAGGCCTTGGCAGAATCGTCCGATCAGTTTCTTCATGCGTATGGCTGGCTGCCTCGGTTGGGTGGGACAGGAGCTCGCGCAGCATTCAACCGGCCAACGCGCCAGCACGAACGTACGACAGAGAAGTTCATCCCAGAAACATCGGGATCACGAAAAGGTACAGCGTGTTGCACTGCACTATGGCACAGAACGATCGCATCGCAAGGCATGACACGCCATTTTTTTGACGGCGTTGGCCTATTGATTCAAGTTCGTCGTGGTCGCGTTAAAAAACCGTGATCCACGTTCTAATCTCAAGCTAATGATTTGGAACGTTTCCGGACACTTAGCATCGTTCCGTGACCCAAGTCCATAGCGAACTGGACCGAAATAAACGGGCGCTCGTGTCCGGTTCATGCTGCACTGCGATATGCCGATCTACATAGTGAGCGACCGCTGCAGGGACACAAAAATGCAATGTTGCGCCGCAACAAAAAAGCCCATGTCGGAAGGACATGGGCTCGATGTTTGGTCGGGGTAGCCGGATTTGAACCGACGACCACTAGTCCCCCAGACTAGTGCGCTACCAGGCTGCGCTATACCCCGAAGATACTGCATCCCGTCGCTAGGACGGCCTGCGATTATAGCGGCTTTGCGACACGTTTTCCTAGCGGCGAAGCAGTTGCAGGACTTCTTCCAGTTCCATGCGCACCTGCTTGATGATCTGGTTGCTCAGCGCCGACTCGCTTTTGGCGCCATCGCCTTCAAGCCGCAGACGCGCGCCGCCGATGGTGTAGCCCTGCTCGTAGAGCAGGCCGCGGATCTGCCGGACCATCAGCACATCGTGTCGCTGGTAGTAACGGCGGTTGCCGCGTCGCTTGACCGGCTCCAGGCTCGGAAATTCCGTTTCCCAGTACCGCAACACATGCGGCTTGACATCGCATAGCTCGCTGACTTCACCAATGGTGAAATAGCGCTTGGCCGGAATCGGCGGTAGTTCGCGATTACTGCCCGGATCCAGCATAAGCCTCCACCCGTTCCTTGAGCTTTTGGCCAGGGCGGAAGGTCACCACCGTCCGGGCCGAGATCGGAATTTCCTCACCGGTCTTTGGATTGCGACCGGGCCGTTGATTCTTGCGCCGCAAATCGAAGTTGCCGAACCCCGACAGCTTCACCTGACGACCCTGCTCCAGCGCATCGCGTAGCACGTCGAAAAACGCGTCGACAAATTCCTTCGCCTCGCGCTTGTTCAGACCAACCTCGTCGAACAGACGTTCGGCCATCTCCGCTTTCGTCAATGCCATGCCAATCCCCTGGTTACCGCCTCAACTCCGGATCCGGGCGCGGTGCTCGCGCTCGATCACGGCCACCACATCGGTAACGACCGCATCCACGTCCCGGTCGGTGAGAGTGCGCGAGTTATCCTGCAAAATCAAGCCCATAGCCAGACTCTTGAAACCTGGCTCGACCCCCTGCCCGACGTACCGGTCGAACAGCTGCACCTCGCGCAGCAACGGGCCGACCGTGGTCTGCACGCTGGCCGACAACGCCGCCCAACTCACCTCGTCCGGCACCAGGAAGGCCAGATCGCGGCGCACCGACGGGAACCGCGACAGCTCGCCGGCGCGCGGCAGGGCGCGCTGCACCAGCGGCGCCAGCTGCAGTTCGAAAGCGATCACATCGACGTCGATTTCCAACGCCTTGGTCAGGCGCGGATGCACCTGGCCGATCCAGCCGATGCACACGCCATCGCGATAGATATCGGCCGACCGACCCGGATGCCCGAACGGCTGGGCGGAGGGCTGAAACTCCAGCACCGCGCCGCTGGCCGCTGCCAAAGCGATCAGGTCGCCCTTCACATCATGAAAATCCACCTTGCGCGCGGGCTCGCCCCATTGCAACGCAAGCGCATCGCCACACACCGCGGCGGCGACATGCTGGGATTCCTGCGGGGCAGCGCCCGCCTGCGCGGAAGCCGCAAACACCTTACCCAGCTCGAACAGCCGCACCCGCCCGGCCTGACGGGCAGCATTGCGGCCCAGTGTCGCGACCAGGCCCGGCAGCAAGCGCGGACGCATGATGGCCAGCTCGGCACTGAGCGGATTGGCCAGCGGCACCAGCCCGTCGGTCAACTGCCAACGCTGCAGCAACGCTGCATCGACGAACGCGTAATTGATGGTCTCCTGCAGCTCGCGCGCCACCAGCTGGCGGCGCACCGTCAGCTCGTCCAGCTGGGTTTCGCTGGGCATCGCGATCCGGCTCGCGCCGCCCGGCAGCGTGGTCGGCACCCGGTCGTAGCCGTGGATGCGCGCCAACTCTTCGATCAGGTCTTCTTCGATGGCGATATCGAACCGACGGCTCGGCGCAACGACCTGCCAGCCTTCGGAAACCGCATCGAGCTGCATGCCGAGCGCACTCAGAATGCGCACGACATCCGCGTCGTCGATGTGGATGCCAAGCACCCGCGCGATGCGTGCGCGACGCAGCAGAATGCGCGCGGGTTGCGGCAGATGCTCCGGCAGTTGCGCGTGCACCACCGGGCCCGGCGTACCGCCAGCCAGTTCCAGCACCAGACGCGTGGCCACCTCGATCGCCTGCGGCGGCAACGCCGGATCCACGCCGCGCTCGAAGCGATGGCCCGCATCGGTATGCAGGCCGAACTTGCGGCCACGGCCCATGATCGCGGCCGGATCGAAATACGCCGACTCCAGGAATACGTTGTGCGTTTTGTCGGTGACGCGCGTGTCCAGCCCGCCCATCAACCCGGCCAGCGCCACCGGGCGGCCGGCATCGGTGATGGTCAGGAAGCTGTCGTCCAACGTGACCTGACGCCCATCCAGCAGCGCCAGCTGTTCGCCACTGCGCGAGCGACGCACCCCGATCGGCCCATGCAAGGTATCCAGATCGAAGGCATGCATCGGCTGACCGAGCTCCAGCATCACGTACTGGGTGATATCCACCAGCAGCGAGACCGGGCGCACGCCGCTGCGACGCAGACGCTCGGCCAGCCACACCGGCGTCTTCGCCAGCGGGTCGATGCCTTCGATCACCCGTCCGCAATAGCGCGGCGCCTCCTTGCCGGCCTCCAGCTCAACCGCCAGAGTCCGCGTGGACACCGGCGCGACCGCACCGGCGTCGAAGGCCACCACTTCGCTGGCGCATGCTGCAGCCACGTCGAACGCAATGCCACGCACGCTGAAACAGTCGGCGCGATTGGGGGTGAGCTTGATTTCGATGCTCGCATCCGGCAAACCCAGATACTCCGCAAGGGCTTGACCCACCGGCGCATCGTCCGGCAACTCGAACAGGCCGGACGCATCGCTATCAAGGCCCAGCTCCTTGGCCGAGCACAACATGCCGTTGGACGGTACGCCGCGCAGCTTGGCGGCCTTGATGGTCAGCTCGCCGATCTGTGCGCCGACCAGCGCCAACGGCGCCACCAGGCCGGCACGCGCATTGGGCGCACCACACACGATCTGCAGCAACTCGCCCTGCCCCGCATCGACACTGCACACCTGCAGGCGATCGGCTTCCGGATGCCGCACGGCCTCGACGATACGCGCCACCACCACCTGGCCAAGCGCCTCACCCAACGGCGTGACGTCTTCGACTTCCAGACCGATCGCCGTCAGCGTGGCGGCAAGTTCCTCGCGCGAGGCCTGGATCGGAACGTGGCTACGCAGCCAATTTTCAGAGAATTTCATGGAGAGCCGGGAATGGAGAATAGGGAATCGGGAATCGCAACAGCGGGAGGTCTTCGGAGATTTGGAAGGTGGGCTAGGGGCGCGCTTGGCTGCTCCGATGCTCCACTCCCGATTCCCGATTCCCCGCCGTCAAGCAAACTGCCTGAGAAAGCGCACGTCGTTTTCGAAGAACGCGCGCAGGTCGTTGACGCCGTAGCGCAGCATCGCAAAACGCTCCACGCCCAGACCGAACGCAAAGCCGGTGTAGCGCTCCGGGTCGATGCCGACGCTGCGCAACACATTCGGGTGCACCATGCCGCAGCCCAGTACTTCCAGCCAACGCGTGCTGCCGTCGGGCTGCTGCCAGGCGATATCCACTTCGGCACCCGGCTCCACGAACGGGAAATAGCTGGGGCGAAAACGCATTTCAAAATCGCGCTCGAAGAACGCGCGCACGAACTCGGACAAGGTGCCCTTGAGATCGGCGAAATTTGAATGCTCGTCCACCAGCAGGCCTTCGACCTGATGGAACATCGGCGAGTGCGTCTGATCAGAATCGGAGCGATACACCTTGCCGGCCGCAATCATGCGCAGCGGTGGTTTGTGCGCATCCATGTAGCGCACCTGCACACCGGAGGTATGCGTGCGCAGCAGACGACCGTCGCCGAAATAGAACGTGTCGTGCATCGCGCGCGCCGGATGATGCGGCGGAAAATTCAGTGCTTCGAAGTTGTGCCAGTCGTCCTCGATTTCCGGACCATCGGACAACTCGTACCCCAGCCGCGCAAAAATCTCGACAATGCGCTCGAGCGTGCGCGTCACCGGATGCAGGCCGCCGCGCTCGCCACGGCGGCCCGGCAAAGTGACATCGATGCGCTCGCCGGCAAGACGTGCGTCCAGCGCAGCGGTTTCCAGGGTCGTTTTGCGCTCCGACAACGCTGCGCTCAGCGTATCTCGGGTTTGGTTGATCGCCTCGCCCGCAGCCTTGCGCTGCTCGGCCGGCAGCGTGCCGAGCTGCTTGAGCTGGGCGGTGATGCTGCCACTCTTGCCCAACAAGGCAACCCGCAAGGCTTCCAGTTGGTCCGGTGTCTGCGCGGCGGCGACATCGGCCAGCGCGCGCTCGGTCAGGGATTGAATCTCACTCATTGCACTCGCGCCTCAACTACTCAGCCGAACGGTGTTTCCGGATGCACCGGAATGCATGACCACTCACTTGCTGCCAGCCCCTTGCATCAATCGAAGCTGGCGGCCCAAAACGCAAAAGGGGAAGGACTCGCGCCCTTCCCCCTGCATATCTGCGTTCCCTCGCCGACATCTGCACACGCATGTGCCGATGTCGCGATGACTACCCCTTTAGAAGTCCGCACATGGATGTGCGGGCTCTTGCGAGGGACTCGCACCTACTCTGTGCGAGCTCTTGCGAGGGACTCGCACTTATGCCGCCAGCGCGCCCTTTGCCTTCTCGGCCAGCGCGGCAAAGCCGGCGGCGTCGTGCACGGCGATATCAGCCAGCACCTTGCGGTCCAGGGTGATGCCAGCCTTGAGCATGCCATTCATGAAGCGGCTGTAACTCAGACCATTGATGCGGGCAGCCGCATTGATGCGGGTGATCCAAAGCGCACGGAACACGCGCTTCTTCTGCTTACGGCCAATATAGGCGTACTGCTGTGCCTTGATGACCGCCTGCTTTGCAACGCGGAAGACCTTACGACGGGCGTTGTAGTAGCCCTTCGCCAGATTCAGAATTTTCTTGTGGCGGCGGCGCGCCTGCACACCACGCTTTACTCGTGCCATGGTTCAGTCCTCAGAGATAGGGAAGCATACGATCGAGACGGCCTGCGTCCTCGGGACGGACGTGATTCGTCTGCCGCAAGTTGCGCTTCCGCTTGGTCGCTTTCTTCGTGAGGATGTGGCTACGGTTTGCGTGGCCGCACTTGTACTTGCCGGAGGCGGTCTTGCGGAAACGCTTGGCCGCCGCCCGGTTGGTCTTGATCTTGGGCATTGCAATGTCCTTGATGGTGTTTTGTCACTGACACGGGCGGCAGTCTTGCGACCACGCTTTCCATCCTTGCCCTTGCCTGCTTGTAAGTCCTTGATCGAACACGATCGGGACAGGTCCTGTGCCGCTTGCGCGGCTCCCGGCAAAACCGGGCCGCGCAGTCTACCCGTTGCCGGGAATTCTTGCAAATCGACGGATTCGCCGCCTTGACGAACCCGGTCGGGGCCCGTCGCGGCGCGGAATCAGATCTTCTTCTTCGGCGCGATCATCATGACCATCTGACGCCCTTCCAGGCGCGGACGGGACTCGATGACGATGTCTTCGCCCAGATCTGCCTCGATCCGTGCCGCCATCTCGCGACCCAGTTCCTGGTGGCTCATTTCGCGGCCACGGAAACGGATGTTGACCTTGACCTTGTCACCCTCTTCCAGGAAGCGACGCATGTTGCGCAGCTTGATCTGGTAGTCGCCCTCGTCCGTGACCGGACGGAACTTGAGTTCCTTGATCTCGACCTGCTTGGTCTTCTTCTTGGCCTCGTTGGCCTTTTTCTGCTGCTCGAACTTGAACTTGCCGAAATCCATGATCTTGCAGACCGGCGGATCGGCCTGCGGCTGGATTTCGACCAGATCCAGGCCTTCTTCCTCGGCCTTGGCGAGCGCTTCGTCGCGCGACAACACGCCGACCATCTCACCGTCACTGCCGATCACGCGGACGCGCGGCACACGGATTTCTTGGTTCTTGCGGTTCTGTTTGTTGTCAGGGGTACTGATATTGCAATCTCCCAGGGGAATCGAACCGGCGCATCCGGATCATCCAGACCGGCCGGGGTTGGCTCACGCTGCCTGCTCTGCCTGCAGGCGTTCGATGAAGGCAGAGACCGTCATGGTCCCGAGGTCCTCCCCCGAACGCGTCCGCACGGCGACTGCGCCATTTTCCTTCTCGCGGTCACCGACGACGAGCAGGTACGGCACGCGTTGCAGCGTATGCTCGCGAATCTTATAACCGATCTTCTCATTACGCAAATCGGCGTTGACACGGAAGCCTTGATTTGCAAGGGTTTTCCGAACCGAGTCCACATATTCGGCCTGAGCGTCGGTGATATTGGCGACAACGACCTGGACCGGGGCCAGCCAGGACGGGAACGCGCCGGCGTGATGCTCGATCAAAATACCGATGAAACGCTCCATCGAACCGACGATGGCCCGGTGCAGCATCACCGGATGCTTTTTCTGGCTGTGCTCGTCCACGTACTCGGCGCCGAGGCGGCCCGGCATCATGAAATCGACCTGCATCGTGCCCAGCTGCCAGGTGCGGCCGATGGCGTCCTTGAGGTGGTATTCGATCTTGGGGCCATAGAAGGCGCCCTCGCCCGGTAGCTCCTGCCACTCCACACCGCACACGCCCAGCGCGCTGCGTAGCGCGGCTTCGGCCTTGTCCCAGGTGATGTCGTCGCCCAGGCGCTTTTCCGGGCGCAACGCGATCTTGATCTCGATGTCGTCGAAGCCGAACGCGGTGTAGACCGCCAGTGCCTGCTGGTGGAAGGCGGTGACTTCGGCTTCGATCTGCGATTCCAGGCAGAACACATGGCCGTCGTCCTGGGTGAACCCGCGCACGCGCAGGATGCCGTGCAGCGCGCCGGAGGGCTCGTTGCGGTGGCAGGCGCCGAATTCGCCGTAACGGATCGGCAGATCGCGGTAGCTGTGCAGGCCCTGGTTGAACACCTGCACGTGGCCGGGACAGTTCATCGGCTTGACCGCGTAGGTGCGCTTCTCCGACTCGGTGAAGAACATCGCGTCCTGATAGTTGTCCCAGTGGCCGGACTTCTGCCATAGCGACACGTCCAGGATCTGCGGGCAGCGCACTTCGCCGTAGCCGCTGTCGCGGTAGACCTTGCGCATGTATTGCTCGACCACCTGCCACAGCGACCAGCCCTTGGGGTGCCAGAACACCAGGCCGGGGGCTTCTTCCTGCAGATGGAACAGATCCTGCGCCTTGCCGATGCGGCGATGGTCGCGCTTATCGGCTTCTTCCATGCGCAGGATGTAGGCATCGAGCTGCTTCTTGTCGGCCCAGGCGGTGCCGTAGATGCGCTGCAACTGCTCGTTCTTGGCATCGCCGCGCCAGTAGGCGCCGGAAATGCGGGTCAGCTTGAAGGCCTTGAGGAAGCGCGTATTGGGCACATGCGGGCCGCGGCACATGTCCACATATTCCTGGTGGTAGTACAGACCCATCGCGGTGATGTCGTCGGACATGTCCTCGATCAGGCGCAGCTTGTACTCCTCGCCGCGCTGGGCGAACACCTCGATCACTTCCGCGCGCGGGGTGACCTTCTTGATCACCTCGTAATCCTGCGCGATCAGCTCCTGCATGCGCTGCTCGATCGCCGCCATGTCGTCCGGCGTGAACGGGCGCTCGCTGTAGATGTCGTAGTAGAAGCCTTCGGCGATGACCGGGCCGATTACCATCTTGACGTCCGGGTACAGCTGCTTGACCGCATGCCCGACCAGATGCGCGCACGAGTGGCGGATGATCTCCACGCCTTCGGCGTCCTTGGCCGTGATGATGCGCAGGCTGGCGTCATGGTCGATGACGTCGCTGGCATCGACCAGCTGGCCGTCCACCTGACCGGCGATGGTGGCCTTGGCCAGCCCGGCGCCGATCGACTGGGCGACCTGCATCACCGAGACGGAGGATTCGAATTCGCGGCGGCTGCCGTCGGGGAGCGTGATGTTGATCATGGGCAAGAATGAGGTCTGGGCTGGCTGCAGCGGTGAGCTGCCATGAGAGATCTGCCCACTGCTGGACAGGCTCGGAAAGAACGTACGAGAAGTGCTGCGCGGGACAACGGCACGCGGGCGCTGGCTGCGCTGGGGCCGGTCCGGATCAACGGTGGGCGGTGATAGTGCTCATGTCGCACGCTGGGCCGGCGCGGAGCGCGGGCCACCTTCTCGCAAGGGGTCTTGGGCGTGAATGGTAAACCAATCAGGCGGCCACTGCGCAGTGCGGCACGCCGCCACCGGGCGCGTGGCATGATGCCGGCCACTTGTCCTGTCCGTTGCCGACCATGACCATCAAGGGTAAAGCCACTTCGCTGGATATCGCCTACCTGGCCGGTGTGTCGCAGCCGACCGTCTCGCGCGCGTTGCGCGGCAGCCCGATGGTCAACGAGGAAACGCGCAAGCGGATTCTGCGTATCGCGCACGAGCTGAACTACAAGGTCGACAAGAACGCCTCCTCGCTACGGCTGCGCAACGCCGGCACGCTGGCGCTGCTGTTCTTCGAAGACCCCACCGCCGACGATTCGCTGATCAACCCGTTCTTCCACTCGATGCTGGGCTCGATCACGCGCGCCTGCGCGCTGCAGGGTTATGACTTGCTGGTGTCGTTCCAGCAACTGTCCAAGGACTGGCAGGCCGATTACGAAGACAGCAACAAGGCCGACGGCATTATTTTGCTGGGCTATGGCGATTATCAGGAATCGCGCCAGCGGCTGCAGTTGCTGGTGGAGCAAGGCACGCACTTCGTGCGCTGGGGCGCGGCATTGCCGGGCCAGCCGGGCATTTCCATCGGCAGCGACAATTATCAGGGCGGGCTGGACATCACCGAGCACCTGTTGGCGCAGGGGTGCCGACGCATTGCGTTTCTTGGCCATGCGTCCAATCACTACCCCGAATTCGAAGAGCGCTACCGGGGCCACGTCGCGGCGCTGGCGCAGCAGGATCTGGTCGCCGATGCCGCGCTGCAGTTCGATGCGATCACCACCGAATCGTCGGGCCATGCGGCATGCCTGGCGCTGCTGGAGAGCGGCAAGGCCTTCGATGCGGTGTGTGCAGCCAGCGACCTGATTGCGATCGGTGCGATGCGCGCGTTGCGCGAACGCGGTTTACGCGTGCCGCAGGACGTGGCGATCAGCGGCTTCGACGATATTGCGTTGGCCGCATCGGTTGCGCCGGCCCTGTCTACCGTGCAACAGGACACCAAGCAGGCCGGCGCGTTGTTGGTGGAAAGCCTGGTCGCGCTGATCCGTGGCGATGCGGCGCAGAGCCGCACGATCCCGGTGCGGCTGGCATTACGCGATTCTTCGCGCAGCAGCGGGTTGCAGCCACCGCTGGGCTGGTCGCCGGCCGCGGCGGCGGAAACCGGCGATGGCGGGCGTGGGCGAGCCGCTGATGTGCCTGGAACGCGTTGAGGATTCGGGAATCGGGAATCGGGAATCGGGAATCGTTAGAGCATGCACGGCGGGCTGCGATAGTGGCGGCAGACCATTGATGCATCGTAGGAGCGCACCCGGGCGCGACGAGGCGTTACCGATTAAGTCCCATCGCGCCCGGGTGCGCTCCTACCTGTTGCGGGCGTCGCGGACGGCTTGATCGGCCATCTGGACGTCGAGTTGCTTGCGTAACGCAGGGTCGGTGATCGGCGCATCCGACAGCAGCACGCGTAGACCATGCGCCGGCACCGGAAGCCGCAGGTGCCGCTGCACCGACACCTGCTCACCACTCATCGCATCACGCCACGTGCCCGGCTGCAGAAAGCGCGTCACTTCGATGTTTGCGGCCGCATCGCCCTTGTTGAGCAACACCAGGGCGGTCTGGCTGGTTCCTGCATGCTGATAGACGCGAAAAAAAGCAGCCTGATTGCCGCGCAACATTACGTCGACCTGCACGCCGCGCTGCAGCGCGGGCGTCTCACGGCGCACGCGGGCGATCTGTTTCAGCGGGCCGAAGATCGGGCTTTGCGGTGCTGCTTTAATGCGCTCGACGCCGAAGTAATTGCGATTGCCCGCATGCTCCGCCCGCCCACGCATGAAGCCGATTTCCGAGCCGTAATAGATCACCGGGATGCCGCGCGCGGTGAACAGCCAGTTGTGTGCATCGATAAAGCCGGTGTCGCTGGCATCCAGCCGCGCCATGTCATGGTTGTCGTAAAAACTCATCAACTCGTACGGGTTCGCATACGGCCCCTGACGCAGAAACAACGGTTTGGCGAGCTGTTCGAAACCCTCTTGCGCGTGGCCGAAGGCTGCCGACAGCTGCTGCTTCAACGGGAAATCCAGCACGCTCACACCGGCGTTGCGTGCCCAGGTGTGGCCGGCAATCTTGTCGGCGTTGTAATCGAACGCCTCGCCAAACATGAAAAATCCCGGCCGTTTTTCGCGGATGCGCGCAACGAAGGCATGCCAGAAGCGGTCCGGCATCCAGCCGATGGTGTCGATACGGAATGCATCGGCACCCTGCTCCATCCACTGCAGATACGCACCGGCCAGGTAATCGAGCACCGCCGGGTTGTTCTCGTTGAGGTCGGACAATTCCGCCAGACCGCCACCGGTGTTGTAGAAGGCGTGCAATGGGTTGTGCTGCGGATCCAGCTGCGCCGGCGGCAGATTCTGGTGATCGGCAACCAAGCGACCACTGGCATCGTAGAGCTTGCCGAAACCGGGCTGCGCCACCGGCATGGTGTAGGCCGGCGAGCCGTGATTACCCACGATATCCAGCACCACCTTCAGCTTGTTGGCGTGCATGGCGCGGGTGAAGCCGGCAAAGTCCAGTCCCGGACTGGGGAGATGCTCGTCCAGCGTGTAGAAGTTGACACCCCAGTAACCGTGATAACCGGTCTTGCCGTGGTCGCTGAGCGTGCTGCCGCAGGTGATCGGCTTGCCGCCGGTAAATGCCTGGTCCGGGTTGTCGACGATCGGCGTGATCCATACCGCGCCGAAACCCAGGTCGCGAATATAGTCGGCCTGCTCGACAATGCCTTTGAAGTCGCCGCCGAGGTAGCCGATGTTGTCGTCGCTTCCATCGGCGCACGGTGTGGGCACATCGAAGGTGCGCTGCGCACCGCCCTGCTCGCGCTGATCGTTGCCGGTATCGCCGTTGACGAAGCGGTCGGTGACCACGAAATACACCGCATCGGCGGCCAACGGCTCCAGGGTGCCGTAATACTCCTTGGAAGCAGGCGCGGCGAGCGCCACGCCCGCATACATCGTCAATGCCAGATAGATCGCACTACGCATCACTGCCCTCCCGAGGCGACGGGGACCCGCACCACGCATACGCCTGCAATCAACAGGCTGAGCCCGCCAATGGCCAATGCATAGATTGGCTGGCCACCCAACCAGACGCGGAGCACAAAGCCCAGCGCACTGGCAGCGACCAACTGCGGAATCACGATAAAGAAATTGAAGATGCCCATGTACACGCCCATCTTGGCGGCGGGCACGCTGTCGGACAGCAAGGCGTACGGCAGCGAGAGGATCGATGCCCAGGCAAAACCGACGCCCAGCATGGACAGCAGCAACCACTGCGGGTCACGAATCACCAACATCGACAGCAAGCCCGCAGCACCCAGCCATAGGTTGCACAGGTGGCTCCAGCGCAGGCCAATCGCACGCACCAGCAAAGGAATGATCAACGCTGCCAGCGCTGCAAATCCGTTGTAGGCGCCAAACAGCACACCCACCCAGTTCGCACCATCGTTATAGGCTGCCGAACCCGTATCGGTCGCGCCGAAGTGCACCTGCGTCACCGCTGCGGTGGTGTAGATCCACATCGCAAACAGCGCAAACCAAGAGAAAAACTGTACCCAGGCCAGACGTCGCATGGTCATCGGCATGCTGCGCAAGTCCTGCACAATGACGACCAGCATGCTGGTGCCCGGCAGTACACGCGTCAACGCGAGCAACGCGCCATAGGCGATGCACAGGCCGGCCAGCACATACAGCATGCGATCGCCGTGCTGCCAGGCGATGGCCGCAGCTAGCAACACGCCAGCAACGCACCATGCTGCACTTGATGCCTGCGACGGCAGCGCACCGCTGCCCATTTGCGTTGCAGCGGGAGGGTGCGCATCGTCGAAGCTTGCCAGCTGCGCGGGACTGTATTCGCGGGTGCGTAGCACGGTCCATGCGATCGACAGGAACAACACCGCCGCACCCAGGTAGAACGCGTAGCGCACGCTGTCGGGCAATTGCCCCGGCGGTGCGGTATTGGCAACGCCCCAGCGCGTGAGCAGCCACGGCAGGAAGCTCGCCACGATCGCACCAACACCGATGAAGAAGCTTTGCATCGCATAGCCGGTGGGCCGCTGCGCGGGTGGCAGCTGGTCGCCCACCAGTGCGCGGAATGGCTCCATCGAAATATTGATCGATGCATCCAGCACCCACAGCGTGCCGGCGGCAATCCACAGCACCGGCGCGTTGGGCATCACCAGCAGCGCCAGCGTGGTAAACACCGCGCCCACCATGAAATACGGGCGCCGACGGCCCCAGGGCGTCCAGGTGCGATCGGACAGATAGCCGATGATGGGCTGCACGATCAGCCCGGTGAGCGGCGCAGCGATCCACAACCCCGGTACATCGTCGACCTGCGCGCCCAGGGTCTGGAAGATGCGGCTGGCATTGGCGTTCTGCAGCGCGAACCCGAATTGGATGCCGAGAAAGCCGAAGCACATGTTCCAGATCTGCCAGAAGCTCAGGCGTGGTTTGGCGGTCATTGCGCTGTCTCCACGATGGCTGCCGGCCCGACGATCAACGCGCTGATCTGCGCCGTATTGACCACCCCATCACGACCGCCACGGCCGCCGTTGTACTGCGCAAAATGCTTCAACGCGCTCATGTTGAAACCATCGTCCAGCCGAAACGCACAGGCCTGCCCCGCCACCACATCGAACGTCGCCTGCGTGGAGATCTGCTCGCCCACGCTATGCGGCATCACGATGACATGCGATTGCGCAGCTTTTCCTGGGCATTCCAGCACCAGCTGCTTCACTGCGGCAGTGACGCCGGTGTTGATCGGGCCATTGTCGTTGCGATAGCGCAGCGACACGCGATGCGGGCCGCTACGCGACGGCTGCCACGTCCAAACTTGGCTGCCGCGCAGTTCCTGCGCTGGACCAAGCGTCAACGAAGGACTGTGCAGCGATTCGAGACCGGCCACACGCCGGGTCAGGCTGAGCACATGCAACACGCCGTCATCGGCAAGATCCCAATGTTCACTGGCGTCCAACGCACGGCCATCCATGTACAGCGTCGCGCCAGCGGGAATGGCGATGCGGTGACCGCTGCCCCGCCGTTGCGCGACCGGCATCGCTGGCGTTTCCGGTGCAAACACCTGTACCGGCTGCGGTGGCGCGGCCAGATCGGCTTTGCGACCGACCAACTGCACCTGCGTGGTCTGGCCCTGCTGGGTAACACGGCCGGCCACCAGTAAGTCGCCCTCTTCGTTTGTCGGGCGCAGCAATTCGTACCGACGTGTGCCCTGCTCCAGCACGATCCGCTCGCGGTCGCCGAACAGCAGCGGCAGCAGGCTGCGCGGCAATTTCGGGGCAACGCTGCCATCGGCAGACACGCCGAAGACGCCATCCAGCACCGCAGAAAGATAGCCGGCAACCGACCACAGCTGACGCGGCGAATTCACCACCGGGCCACTGCGCACGCCATCTTCCACATGCACGGCCAGGCTCTGCATCTCGTAGTTTTCCATGTTGGAGCCAGCCAGCGCGCTACCGCGCATCAGCGATTGCAGCTCCAATGCAATGCGCGGCGCATCGTCCAGCGCACGGGCAGCGCGCAAGGCATAGGCACTGACGAATGGCCAGATGGCGCGATTGTGATAGATCGGCTGCGCCGCTTCCTGCGGCCACACCACCGGGCTGCCACCAGCAACCACCGGATAGTTTCGCAGCGCGGTGCGTGCGCGCTCTGCGGGAAACACATCGGCCAGCACGCCCAACGAGACGCCCAGCAGATCGACCTTGGCATAGCGCACCGGATGCGCCGCCGTGCCGAGATAACTCACATACTGGCTGCTGCCTGCATCCCAGAAGCGTGCATCGATGGTCTGGCGCAATGCATCGGCCCACTGTGCGTAGTCGGCAGCGCGTGCGTCGCCATGCTGGCGTGCCAGCTGCTCGGCCAAGCGCAGCGCCTGGTAATGCAAAACGTTGGTCGATAGCGCGAACGACTCGGCGATGAAGACCACGTTCTCCCGCGTCCAGTCCGGATAGGTTTGCTCGCGCCAATCCAGAAACGAGGTTTCGCCACGGTAGAGGCCGATCTGCGCATCGAATACCGCATCGCGATCCTGCGCGATCGTCGCCTGCAGCGCCTGCCAGACGTCTTCAGCAAACTGTGTGTCGTCCAGCAATCCACGTGCGGCCAGAAACCACACCACGCGGTCGCTGCTGATCGGCCAGCTGCCACCGGAGCCGGTGTCCTGCGCCACGAACACGCCAGGGGTCTTCCCATCGCGTGCGGCCGACAGCTTGAAGCGCAAGGCATTGCGTGTGCGCTGCGGTTCCAGCCGCGCCAACGCCAGATCGGCGGCAAAACTGACATCGCGCGTCCACACATACGGCCAGCGTTCGCCGGTCTCGAAGCAGTTGCACGGCACCGGCTTGCCAGCGTTGAAGGCCGGATCGCGGATCGCATCGACACGGTCGTCGGCCATCTCCTGCTGCGCCAACGCAAACAAGGCGTCGAACATCGGGCTGGCGGTGTGCGTGCGCATCGGCTGTGCGGCAATGCGGCGCTCGCCCTGCGGCCAGCGCAACACAAAGCTCCCATCGTCCAGCGCCTGCGCATGTGCGCGGCGCCCCTGAAATTCCAACTCGTCGGCCAATACCGGCGAGCTTGCCGCAACGCCGAGCGTTGCAGCCATGCAGATCATCTTCAGCATCGAAGCGGCGAGACGGCTTGTGCCGTCGGCCTTCCTCCCTCGTTGCACGCGTTGTGGTGCGCGGCACAGGCGTGCCACGGTCGCGGACCCTCCCAGGTGCCGTACGCCATGGTAGACGCGCACCCTGCCCTGACGCATCACTGCATACGTATTCATGGCGGCAACGAGCGCACAGCACGGCGCTTGCACGGTGTGCCGCTGCATAGTCGCCGCTTCTGCAACGGTCGCCTTGGGAGGGGATATGCCGCTGTTTTCACGTCGAGCACGCTCGACATTCGGCGCCGCCTGGATCGCGCGGCTGCTGATTCTGACCTGCTTCGGCAGCCTTGCCTCGCTAGCGCACGCCGAGGTCACCACCATCGACGTGGCGTCGCCCGGCAAGGTACTGCAGGTAAGCCTGGACCTGGACGGCGGCACGCCTTACTACCGTGTGCAGCGACTGGGCCAGCCGGTCGTACAGCGCTCACGGCTGGGCTTTACCTTGCGCGATGGCCGTCTGGACCGCGGGTTGGTGGTGCGTTCGCAGTCACGCCAGAGCCATGACGACACCTGGGAGCAACCCTGGGGCGAAACACGTCTGGTGCGCAATCACTACAACGAACTGCGCGTCAGCCTGGGCGAACGCGACGGTGCGCAGCGCAGCTTCGAGGTGATCTTTCGCGTCTACGACGACGGCGTGGGGTTTCGCTACCACTTCCCGCAGCAAGCCGGATTGCGTGAAGCGATCATCGACGAGGAAGTCACTGAATTCGCCATCGCACAACCGGCCGAAGCATGGTGGATTCCCGCAGGCGAGCCGATCCACTACGAGTATCTGTATCGGCGCACGCCGTTGAATCAGGTCGCACTGGCGCATACGCCACTGACGCTGCGCACCGACAGCGGGCTGCACATTGCGCTGCACGAAGCGGCGTTGGTGGACTACGCCGGCATGTGGCTACGCCGCACCGACGACCAGCGCCTGCGCGCGCAGTTGTCGCCGGCCGCCGAAGGCTGGAAGGTGCGCCGCAGCCTGCCGTTCGATACGCCGTGGCGTACGCTGCAGATCGCCGATCAGGCCACCGGCCTGGTGGAATCCAACCTGATCCTCAACCTCAACGAACCCAATGCGCTGGGCGCAGTGGACTGGGTCAAGCCGTCCAAATATGTCGGTGTGTGGTGGTCGATGCATCTCAACCAACAGACCTGGGCCACCGGACCCAAACATGCGGCCACCACCGCCACGACCAAGCGCTATGTCGACTTTGCCGCCGCACATGGATTTCGCGGCGTGCTGGTGGAAGGCTGGAACCCGGGCTGGGACGGCGAATGGTTCGGCAACGGCGGTAGCTTCGATTTCACAAAATCCACGCCGGATTTCGACCTGCCCGCACTGAGCACGTACGCCGCAGCCAAGGGCGTGCATTTGATCGGCCATCATGAAACGGGATGCGCAGTGGACCATTACGAAGACCAGATCGCCGAGGCGATGGACCTGTACGCACGCTTCGGCGTGGACTCGGTGAAGACCGGCTATGTCTGCGACGACGGCCAGGTGGAGCGACGCAACCCTGCGGGCGGTGCACCGTTGCGCGAGTGGCACGATGGCCAATGGATGGCGCGCCATCATCTGCGCGTGGTGCGCGAGGCGGCCGAGCGACATATCGCAGTCAATGCGCACGAGCCGATCAAGGACACCGGCCTGCGCCGCACCTATCCCAACTGGATCTCGCGCGAAGGCGCGCGCGGCATGGAATACAACGCCTGGGGCCAGCCGCCCAATCCGCCGGAACACGAGGTCAACCTGGTGTTTACGCGCCTGCTCGCCGGGCCGATGGATTACACGCCGGGCATCGTCAGCCTGAAGGGCCGCAACGGCCAGGCCATTCCCAGCACGCTGGCGCGGCAGCTCGCACTGTATGTGACGCTGTATAGCCCGATCCAGATGGCCGCCGATCTGCCCGAGCATTATCTGCAGCATCGCGACGCGTTCCGCTTCATCGAAGACGTGGCGGTGGACTGGGACCAGACCCGCGCATTGAATGGCGAAGTGGGCGACTACGTGACCATCGCGCGCAAGGATCGGCATAGCCGCGAATGGTTCCTGGGCAGCATCACCGACGAACACGGGCGCCTGCTGCAGGTGCCGCTGGGGTTTCTCGAACCCGGCGTGCGCTACAACGCGCAGATCTATCGCGATGGCGACGGCGCCGATTACCTGAGCAACCCGTTCGCCTTTGTGCGCGAGGAGCGCCAGGTCGGCAGCAGCGACACCCTCGAACTGCGCCTGGCACCCGGTGGCGGGCAGGCCATCCGCTTCGTCCCGCTGGATGGCAAGCGTTGAGTGATGCATCGCAGCACGCTGCGGTGCCGCCGACGCCAGTGAGTGCATCTCACCACCGCGCCCCATCGCCACAGGTCGTGCATCGCGCCCATGCGTGATCTGCAGCAGCAGCTTCGTGCGCTGGATGCCTTGCGTGGAATCGATTTCATTGCGGTTGTGCGGGTTGAATACGTATGCAGCACCCGTTTGCATGCGGGTGCGGTGTCTACCATACGTTGCAGTCGTGACGTCCGTCCGGGCGTGCGACGCATGACATCCAGGCGTCTGCCGGATCAAAAAATCAAAGAACAACATGTACCTGGGAGGGGAAAATGTTGAAGCACAAGCGCTCTGCGCTGAGTATCGCCCTGGCCGTTGCCATGGCACCGACGCTGGCTGCTGCGCAGTCGGCAACGCCTGCACAAGCCACCACCACCGAACAAACCGCATCCAATCAACAGAACGGCCAAGTCACCGAGTTGGACAAGGTCCAGGTCACCGGCCTGCGGCGCGCGATCGAAGGCGCCATCTCGGTCAAACGCGACTCCACCTCGATCGTGGAAGCCATTTCGGCCGAAGACATCGGCCGTCTGCCCGACGTCAGCATCGCCGAATCGCTCGCGCGCCTGCCTGGCCTGGCCGCGCAGCGGGTGGCCGGTCGCGCGCAGGTCATCAGCGTGCGCGGCCTGTCGCCGGACTTCTCCACCACCCTGCTCAATGGCCGCGAAGTGGTCAGCACCGGCGATAACCGCAGCGTGGAATTCGACCAGTATCCGTCCGAGCTGGTCAGCGGCGTCACCGTCTACAAGACCCCGGACGCTGGTTTGGTTGGCCAGGGCCTGTCGGGCACCGTCGACATGCAGACCGCGCGCCCGCTGAGCTACAACGAGCGGGTGATCGCCATCGGTGGCCGCTATCAGCGCAATTCGCTGGGCAAGGCTGCCAACGTCGACCCTTACGGCAACCGCTTCAACGTCAGCTATATCGACCAGTTCGCGGACCGTACCATCGGCCTGACCATCGGCTACGCCCACACCGACATGCCGATCCAGGAAAACCAGGTGGGCCTGTACGAGCCGTGGCAGCAGGTCAACGCACAGCGTCAACGCCCCGGCGTGGCCGACGGCGTGTATTTCTCCGACGGCATCAAGGCGCTGCGCCGCACCGGCAACCAAAAGCGCGATGGCGTCATGGCCACGCTGCAATATCGCCCGTCCAACGCCTGGACCAGCACGCTCGACGCCTTCCACACCAAAGCCGAGCAGATCGACACGGCCAACCAGTTCGAGCTCAACCTCAGCAACTACAACGGCGGCTACACGCCGGGCCTGAACATCACCGACGTGCGCGTCAACGACAACAACAGCTTCATCGGCGGCACCGCCAGCGGCGTCTACCCGCTGGTGCGCGGCATGTACAACAAGCGCGAAGACAAGATCGAAGCGTTCGGCTGGAACAACGAAATCACCGCCGGCGCGGTCAAGATCATCGCCGACCTGAACTACTCCAAGGCCACTCGCGACGAATTGAACCTGGAGAACAATCTCCAGCGTGCCCCCATGCCACAGTTGGACACCGTTGGCGTGTCGGTCGTCGGCAACGGTTTCTCGCAGCTGGCGCCGGGCATGAATTATTCCGATCCGGGTGAGCTGTTCCTCACCAACACCATTTACGGCTCCGGTTACGGCAAGGTGCCGCGTGTGGAAGACGTGCTCAAGGGCGCACGCCTGCAGGCCAGCTTCCCGATGCCCGAAGCGCTGAGCTGGTTCTCGGATCTGGATGTCGGCGTCAACTACGCCAACCGCGAAAAGCAGAAGACCCAGCCCGAAGGCAACATCACGCTGGGCGCGCAGGGCGAGGCCACGGTGGCCGCGGATCTCCAATACGCACCGGTCAACCTCGGCTTTGCCGGTCTCGGCTCCCTGCCCGCGTGGAATGTGCCGGCCGCGGTCTCGCGCTACATGCTGTTCAACCCCAGCGACGATGCCTCGTTCCTGGTGTCCAAGGCCTGGACGGTCGAAGAGAAGATCACCACCGCCTGGCTGCGCGCCAACATCGATACCGAATGGGGCGAGGTCGGTGTGCGCGGCAATATCGGTGTGCAGCTGCAGAGCGCCGATCAATCCTCGCAGGCCAATTACTGGGATGCCTCGCAGCCGCCTGGCAGCGAAGTGCGGCCCATCGACGATGGCAAGAAGTATCGCGACTGGCTGCCCAGCTTGAACCTGGCTTTCCAGTTCCCGTACGAGCAGACGCTGCGCTTTGCGATGGCCAAGCAGGTCGCGCGCCCACGCGTGGACCAACTGCGTGCCTCGCTGGAGTTTGGCGTAGACACCTCGACCGGCCGGCCCGGCGCCAGCGGCGGCAACCCGATGCTCGACCCATGGCGCGCGAACGCCATCGACCTCTCGTACGAAAAATATTTCGCCGAGCGCGCGTATGTGGCGGCCGCCTTCTTCTACAAGGATCTGAAGAGCTACATCTACACCCAGAGCCGCGACAACTACGATTTCTCCGCACTGGTCGCCGGCTACGTGCCGCCACCGGGCTCGGCACCGGTGCTCACCACCGGCACCTTCAGTGCACCGTTCAACGGCAAGGGCGGCACGCTGCGCGGCGTCGAGCTCACTGCATCGCTGCCGCTGGATCTGCTGTTCGCACCTTTAGAAGGCTTCGGCATCCAGGCCAGCGCCACCTTCAACGACAGTGACGTCAAGATCCGCGACCCGGAAAGCGCCTCCAGCGTCGGTGATGGTGAAATCAGCCTGCCCGGCTTGTCCGAGCGCGTCTACAACCTCACCGCGTATTACGAGCACAAGGGCTTCGAAGCACGCGTCAGCCAGCGTCGCCGCTCGGATTTCATCGGCGAGATCGGCAACTTCAACGGCAACCGCACCCTGCGCTACGTCGTCGGCGAAAACATCACCGACGCGCAGATCAGCTACAGCTTTGCCGAAGGCAGCACCCTCGATGGCCTCACCCTGCTACTGCAAGCCAGCAACCTCAGCAACTCGCCGTACCGCACCTACGCAGAAACCAAGGACCGCCCGCTCGAATACATCGAATGGGGCCGCACCTTTGTGCTGGGTGTGAACTACAAGTTCTGAGTGGCTGGTATCACCACTCTCTGGATACAAGACGCCTGAGTCGCTTCCGAAACGTCGGGGAGCGTCATACCCCAAGTTCGCCTTCCACATCGGAAGGCGAACGGCACGCTCGATACCACAGCGACCAAGCGTTGCAGGAAGATAGACCCCTCTCCCACCGGGAGAGGGGTTGGGGTGAGCGTACGGCTCCCTCCCTTCCCTAAAGTCCAGGCATCAATGCTACAAAATCGATATTACTTTCGACGAAGTAAGCTCCGATCAAAGCAAGAAATGCATAGCGCCAAACGACATTTCCATTGCGCCCCCTGCATAAAAAAGACCCGCCGACATCAAACCGGCGGGTCTTTCTTTTGAGATCTTCACCACGAAGTCCAACCTAACGAGATCGCGCAAGACAACTTGCAGCACATCCTTTCCTGCCACAGGCCACAGGCAACCGGTCCTAAGTTACGTGGCATAAGACCGACTTTCGGGCTGCACGCCGCACATATGCACTTAGCGACGCACTCGCAAAGGCAGCAGGCGGTTTAAAGAAGCCTTGCAGCGAGTCGCCGCTAGCCATAACGCCGAATGCTAGCCAAGCCAGCTAACAGATCGGAAGACGCATAAAAATTTATGCGCTCCTGATGACACCCTGCTACTCACTAGTGAGAAGGCATGCAACGCCAGGGCTTATCAACGATCCAGTACGGGAGACGATCAGCCTGCTAAAAGAACGGAGCGACATCGCAAAAAAAGCCGCACCGTTCTTCAAAACCATCTCAAGCTCACGAATGGAAGTTGCAGCTAGTCGTACTCAGCCACGACCTACCGCAGCAACAACCGCATGCCCGGCCAACCTGATCTGACCGCCCTCGATCGCCCCACGCTCAACACCAGGCACATCGGCCTGCTCCCACTCGCCGGCAGGCGATGCCAGGTCGGCAGGTTCGCCAGACAGATTGAATGCAAACAGCATGACCTGACCCGCATGCTCGCGCCGAAACATCAGCACAGGCTCGGCCGTGTCGTAGAAAGCGATGGATCCCTCACGCAACGCCGGCATTTCCTTGCGCCAAGCAAGAAACGCATGTACTGCGCTCAACACAGAATGCGCATTGTCCTGCTGCACACTCACCGCAGCGGCACGATGTGGCTCCGCCAGCGGCAACCACGGCTTGCCACTGGTGAATCCAGCAGATGGCGCGTCGGTCCATGGCATCGGCGTACGGCAGCCATCGCGGCCCTTGAAGGTCGGCCAGAACGTAATGCCATACGGGTCCTGCAGGTCCTCGAATGCCACGTCCGCTTCGCCCAGGCCTAGCTCCTCGCCCTGATACAGGCAGATCGACCCACGCAGCGAACACAGCAGCGCCACCACCATCCGCGCAAATGCTGGCGACGCATGTTCGCCGCCCCAACGCGTTACCGCGCGCACCACATCGTGGTTGGAAATCGCCCAGCACGGCCACCCTTCCAACATGGTGGCCTCGAGCCGGCTCACCGTCTCACGGATATACGCGGCGCTATAGTCCTGCACCAACAGCTCGAAGCTGTAGCCCATATGCAGGCGACCCTGGGCGGTGTACTCGGCGGTGGTCGCCAGCGAATCCTCAGACGATATCTCGCCCAGGCTCACCGCGTTCGGGTAGCGATCCAGCAGCGCACGCAAGCGCTCCAGGAAAGGCAGGTTCTCCGGCTGCGTATTGTTGAAGTAGTGGTACTGATACGCGTACGGATTGTCCGCACTGAATCCCCGCCCTACTCGCTTGTCCGCTGGCTTGGCCGGATTGTCGCGCAGCTGCGCATCATGGAAACAGAAGTTGATCGCATCCAGCCGGAAGCCATCCACGCCCCGATCCAGCCAGAAACGCACGTTGTCCAAGGTCGCCTGCTGCACCTCTGCACTATGGAAATTCAGGTCGGGCTGGTCCACCAGGAAGTTGTGCAAGTAGTACTGCTCGCGCCGCGGCTCCCACTGCCACGCCACGCCACCGAACAATGACAACCAGTTATTCGGCGGAGTCCCATCCTCGCGCGGATCGGCCCACACATACCAATCGGCCTTCGGATTGGTCCTGTCCTGACGGCTCTCCTGGAACCACGCGTGCGCGATCGATGTATGGCTCAGCACCTGGTCGATCATCACCTTCAAGCCAAGCCCATGCGCCTTGTCGAGCAACCGATCGAAATCGTCCAGCGTCCCGAACAAGGGATCCACCGCGCGATAGTCCGCGATGTCGTAACCAAAATCGGCCATCGGCGACTTGAAGAACGGCGAGATCCAGATCGCATCCACCCCCAACCCGGCGATGTAGTCGAGCTTGGCGATGATGCCGGGCAAATCACCGACCCCATCGCCATTGGAATCGAGAAAACTGCGCGGATAGATCTGATAGATGACGGCCCCGCGCCACCAAGGTGTTTGCGACATGTACGCCCCTCCCGGGCCAATGCGAGCGCCAGAATGAGCACCCAGCTAAGGCTGTTAGCGTAGCCGCGTAACACCTTGTGGACGTGCAGGTGCATACGTATTCATCTCATATCGAGCTGAAAGTTCCTAAACCAACTCTACGGATTCTTAGTTGGCCGATACATCAGGCACGAACAGCATCGGGAGGTAAATCAAAGAATCATTACTGGAAATTCTCGGAAACAACAATTAAACCTGTCGAAGTTCGCATAGAACCTTGTGTAGGAAGCGATACTCTTACGCAACAACCCTGTACCCATACCACTGCGCCCCCTACACCGAGACCGCCAAACAACCGCTCGTTCAATCCTGTCTAGGGCTCAAAGGAATGACTCAGGCAACTAATAAGTCTTCAGCGAACCAAAGACCAATATCAGCGCAAACACTAGATGAGTGATAGAAATCCATTTCCATAGTGACTGATTGAGTCGAAATCATGCATCTTCAATCTCCGACTTCGCAGACTTACGCTTTCCAGAGCCTTTTCGATTGGCATAGAAATCCTCCAACCATTGCTCCGGGGTAAGCTGATCGACAGTAACTCCCAGTTGCCCAGCCTTGCGTGACAAAATCTGATGCATGATTTCAATATTGTCGGTCGACGATGAGATCACCGACAACGCGTCATCCATGCCACGCAGGTTGAGTTGGCACACTGCCGAGGCGTGGCCCTGCTTGACTAGGAAGCAGCGCGAACGCTCATCCAGTGAAACCACAACCTGGTACTCAGCGTCTGTGAGCTTGAGTCCTTCCATGTAGTCGTCGCGGCTGGCACTTGGATTAGGAAGCAGGATCATGGTGGCGGTCTGCTCGATCAGCGCTGCAGCAATGTCGCTGGCCAGAGCATCTTCAGGGCTTTGCGTGGCAAAAATGCCCAGACCATTCTGCTTACGGATGGTCTTCTGTTTATTCTTGGCAAATTCCTTCAGCCCTCCTTTTCCGTCCAGTATCTTCCAGAACTCATCCATCACGTAGATCAACGGACGTCCGTCGATCAGCGCTTCCAACCGGTGCAATAAATAGTTGATCACTGGAACGCGCACTTCGGCATTGTCGATCACGTCTGTGTAGTCGAAACCGATAATTGAGGCGCGCGTCAGATCGATGGTGTCCACCGGGTTGTCGAACACCCACCCCAGCGAGTTGCCGGCCGTCCAGCGACGCAGACGAGCATAGAGCCCGTCGTCGCCCATGTTAGGCAAGCTCTTACGGAAGTTGCTCATACTACGCAGATGTATCGGAGTATCCAGCATGCCTTCAACGGCGCGATAGATATCCTCTTCTTCGCGTGAGCTGTATTCGGCCTTTCCGCCCAGAACCTTGATCAATTCAGCCAGAAACTGCGTATTCGCCTCATTGCGCTCGCACTGGAAGGGGTTAAAACCGGTCGGCGCACCGTTTTCTAATGCCAGATAGTTGCCGCCGCAAGCGCGCACAAAGATTTCAGCCCCACGATCTTTGTCGAAAAAGAAGATTGTCGGAATCGGATCGAACTTTTGAACCTGGCTCAACAGAAAGTTAATCAGTGCTGTTTTACCGGTACCGGACTTACCGATTACCATCGTATTGGCGATCGCCTTCTCTCCCAACGAATTCTCGGCCGGGTGAGTGGCGTGGAAATTGAAGTAATATGGCTGCCCGTTGGTGGTCTGCAGCGTGGTGACACAGTCGCCCCAGGGATTGTTGTGCTGTTTGCCTTGGGCGAAGTTGTGCAGCGGAGACAGGCCCAAAAAATTAAGCGAGCTCAGATTCGCGATACGGGTACGGAAGCGCCAGTTGCCGGGTAGCTGTGCATAGAAGGACGAAGCAATTGCCAGATCCTCCTTGGCAGAAACGAATCCTGCGTTGGAAAGCTCCGCACGGGTCGTCGCGATCTGCCGAGCTAGTTTTTCCTGACTGTCAGCGTAGACAGCCATGGTGAAATGATACTCACCCAACACGAAGTTGCCCGACGCTACATCGTCCATGGCGACATCCAGATCGCGAATCTGGCTAGAAGACTTGTCGCCTGATGACACCATCATGCCCTTGGTCCGCTCCAGCACCTTCAACGCGTCATGACGACCGACCGGACTGAATGAGTGGGTAACAACATACTCGAAATCCAGATACTTCAATCCATTAAGGATGCCCGGATAGGTTCCGTCCGCGTACTCCTTAATATTAAGGATAGCACCGAAGTGATTAATACCGTCCGGTGTACGAATGATAAAGTCACCGGTTTTATTGGCAAACATGTGTTTGCTAACCGGAAGGTAAGCGTGTGCCGGCGCCTGCAGAACCGGCACCGGCTCATCGATCCGATTGAGTAGATAACCCAAGAATTCAAGCGTTTCCGAGAAGATAATGCCATTTTTGGCTTCGTACATCCCCAGCCTATAAGGCGAGTAATCTTTCAACACAGCTTCGACATTCGTAGCGAGCTCGATCACCTTTGCGACCGACTGTTCTTCTTCGGCACGAATCTTATCTGGGTCGGAAGACTTCTCTACCAAACGTCGCCCTGTGACAACCGGGCGATATAGCATGGAGAAGTACAACTCGTTTTGCATGATCTTCTGCGCCGACAGCGCGGCATAATAATCGTCAGACAGACCTTGATTAAATGCCTGTTTGAAACGAGTGTCCGTACGGATCTTGCGACGACGCCGGACGTCGTGGACCCAAAAAGCGACATTGGCAAAGTCTGGCGCACGCAAGGTCTGGAGTAGACGATTGAAGGTGTTGTGGCGTTGTGAAAGTTCGAACTCGTCCCGGCCAACAAACGGCAACCCAGCCAGATGCCAGATCAACAGGTAATCGCCCCCCGTGGTCTTGAGAACCGACGGAGCCACATGGCTCGAAACGGAAACGAACTCGCTAATCGGCGTATCTGGGTTAAACATGGTCTTACCAAGGTAGAAGGGCTGTGCCCCGGTGATCGTAATAAGCACCTACCCCATGCACGGGTGCATGGGGTAGGCGTGGAGTATCGCTACACACTATTAACGCTTACCCGGAGGAGATTTCCGATACTCGTTTGGCGTAAACACCCACATCCCGGCATAGCGCTGAAGATTACGAGCACGCATCCTGAACATCCAGCGCAAGCCCAATAACCTGAAAATCATCTCGTCCCGCTTCGCCATCTGCTGCATGCCGAAAATGATGACGGGAATGCTGAGCAGGTACCAAAGGTCGAAGTACATTCCCATCAATAGCCCACTACCGGCACCGATGAAAAAGGGAATATAAGGCACACCCAGAAACATCGCTGGCCTGGTACACCCACGGAAGAGCACGTCTTTATGCATAGTGCTGAAGCATCTGAACCAACGCCATCGCTGTGTCGCCATCGCATTTCTGGTTACGGTCGCCAATGACCATGTTCGCGATCTGTCCGGCAGCGCCGATCAATACGCCACCAATAAGAATCGGCGAAACTTCAGAAATGCGCTTGTGCGCAAATGCGATCTGGTAGCCCGCGACGATGACCGCAATCGTGACGACAGCGACAGAGCCCATCGTAAGCAGTGAATTCACGTTTCCGAGAAAACCGCAGACTTTGGTATCTGTATCGGCCAAACCACCCGGAGTTGCGCCGGCGCCGCTCGCAACCAGCAACAGTGAGGTGAAGACCAATGCTTTCAATGCTTGAGTGCCGACCATCTTGGCATTAGCAGCCAACTGCTTATTGTTCATTTCAAATTTCATTTTGTATCTCCTTTTGGAACAGGGGGGGTCTTGTAGCAATCCGATTGCAGAACAACATCCTTGCTAGAACACGAAAGCGCTGTCCACTGGCCGACTTGGCGGCTGCGTGGCAACTGAGGGAGAACTTTGACCAGTAGGCGCTGCAGTAGCTGGTTGAGCCCCTACTGGCAATGCCACACCACGTCCTTGACCGGTCGCTTGAATGACATACAGATCGCTGGACGCCGGAGCCGATCTAGCCTGCACACTTGGCTGGGCAACTGGAGCCGGCGATATAGCGGACGTGTTCGCTTGGCCTGACATTTCGTCCGGAGATGCACGCATCAGACCTTGTACCCGACGCGCAACAATCGCATCCGCCAACACTGCAGCTGCCTGACTGGCCGTACTTTCGGTGCGTATCCTGATCTGCCGGTTATTGGAGACCACGGGGATTGGCTGAACGCCGGAAGCAGCAACCGACTGACGGATGGATGCATAGATCTTCTGGACATATCCGTGCTTAAAGCCAGTTTCGAAGTTACCGGAGTAGTAGCAGCTAAAAGACTTGCCCCAGTTGGCCCCAGAACGTGAATGACATTCAGCTAAAATCTTGGAGGCTGCTACCAGATTGGGGCACTTGGCGAATGCCATCTCGTAACTAGTCAAACCATACTTTTCGAGGTTGTAGCGATTAACCTGGCCTAGGCCTAGAGAAAAATTGTAGCCCTTCTGCTCCAGCATCTTTGCGGTCGCCACCGCTTCCTCCAAGCCGCGTGGCTCACGGACCAAACGTCCGCCGACGACGCCTATGGCGTATGGATTACGCGACGACTCCACGCGCACGACGTGCTGCATCACCTCGCCTGGGACGGCAAGTCCAGAACAGCCCATCAACTCCATACCAGGCAACATGTCGAAGTCTCCTAGAACTCGAGCGCAAACCTTGTTGACAGCATTTCAGCCGCCACGCAAGGTTCGCGCAGGATCAAAATCGATCCCGGTGATAAAGCGTTGGCCAGCATGCGCCTTGATGTGCACGACGATGTCGATGGTCATGCGCAACAGACGCTTGATGACCTCGAATTCTAAACCAGACCCCTCGTTGGAGGCCTTCACCATCAGTGCCAGCTGGTCCCAGGTTTGCTCGACGCTACCAGCGTGGCAGCTGGTGATCGAACCCGGATGGCCGGATGCACAGTTACGAATGAAATAAAACGATTCATCACCGCGAAGCTCGGCCAGAATGATGCGATCCGGCTTCATACGCAGGCATGCCTCCATGCAACTCTTGGCAGTCACGTTACTTGCGCTCTGCCCACCTTTTGAGTAAAGCAGGTGCACTGAATTTGGCTGACTGATGAATAGCTCACGCGCATCTTCGATCGTGACAAGCCGCTCTTCATTGGGTATATGGTTCACAAGTGCTTTCATGAACGTTGTCTTTCCACTACCGGTAGCACCAGCGACAACGACATTTTTTTTGTAAAGCACACACTTCTTGAAAAATTCCGAGTATTCCTTGTTACGACGCAGTTCCAGTAATTCACGGTCCTGATCGCTGACATCGGACGCCTGCTCGAGCACCTGATCGAAAAAACCATCGTGCTTGTACTGCTCAAGGGTCTTGGTGTGCTTGGAAGGCAGACGTATCGTAATCGACACCTTACCGGCATCACAGGCAGGAGGGATCACAAACTGAGCACGCTGACCCGTTGGAAACGTCAGTGATACGACCGGATCTGCATCGGTGATGCGCTGACCGGTATTACTTTCGTTGACAACTGCAGTGCAGAACTGGCGAGCACGATCAAAGGTAAGCGATGGAACCTCCATCCGCTGCCACCCGTGTATCGTTTCAAGATACAGCTCGCCCGGCCGATTGATACAGATCTCCGTGACATCCGGGGAGTTCAGATAATCGAGGATCCCCAACACCGAATACTGATAATCCAAAAAATCATTGGAAATCCGAGCAGTCGGAGAGTCCTCGATCGTCACGGCACCCGTCGCGCTCATTTCGGCAACACCGCCGTGAAATCGACGTCCTTCGCCACATAGACGAATACGACAGTCCCTTGATTGATGGTCACGGTTGCCGGACGACGCCCAGACTTCTGAATAGCTTGACGAGCGACCTGTTGAATACTGTCGGCTGTATTGCTCTCAAACGGCTGGTCGGTGATCGTACCGCTACCCAAACCGACCGTGGTCGTCCGCGGACCATACTCCGCGGCTGCATACTTGAACGCATCGCTCAGCATGCTTATAAAAAGAGCCGATGCGATTTTATTGCCCCAATGCGCATCGTACTGACCCGGATGCCCTGCGCTACCAAGGTTATCGATACCAGGACCCGCTAACGTCACATCGATGCCGGTCGGCGTGGTGACACGATCCCATACGACCTCCATCCGAGCAGAGCTTGGCTCGTCGGCTTTGTACTGCCCCAAGACCTTGGAACCCTTAGGCAACAGCAACTTGTGACCGTTAATCGAATATACCGGCTCCGTGATGATGCACGACGCGAAACCGTCAAAATCCGAGATAATCCGCGTCTCAAGCACACAGCGAATGTAGGTACCACGCACCAGCAGCCCATCAGGATTACTGATTGGCTTGGCCATCATGATTTGGTCGTCCTTGGTCAGCGGGGACTGCTGCATTCCAAGCGGATCATTCGCATCTGATTGATTTTGGGCTCCCTGAGCGGCGCCCTGCTCTGCAAGAATACGACGCTCTAGCAAGGTGGGACCACGCTCACGCTGGACAGGAACGTTAACTTCTTCTTCATCGTTGGACACAGGCGGCATAGGCGGCAGGCTCAATTGCTGCTGGGCCAACGGAACGGGAGCCGTATCAACAGGGGCCGTCATGTTTTGAGGCAATGCTGGTGCTACCACTGTTTCGGTGCGAGGTTTCTTTACCTCGTCCTTATCAGAACCTCGCGATACCAGCCAAAAAATAGCCACAATTAGCAGCGCGGCGATACCTGCCAAGAACAGCAGCGCTTTACGATTAAGGCGCTTAATGTCATTTGATCGGAGAACCGGTTCATTTGCGTCTAGATCCGGCGCGCCCTCAACGTTTTGACGCGCAAAATACGGATTGCTGCTGTGCTCATCTTGAGCAGCATGCGACTGTTCGTCGCGGTTGCCGCTTGCCCGCTCGTCGGAGTTATTTGGCGTGTTCGGATTCACTTTTGCTTATTCCTTCGCAGACCTATGACATTATCGCCATGGCGCACCACCAGGAATGGATAGGTGCCATGGACAATCAACGTATTCCCCTCAACGGTCGTATTAACCAGAAAATCTTCGCTATGTTCTTTTTCGCGAGCAAAGACTGCTGGGAAATTTCCGGTGGGAAAGCGCGTTAAATCCATATTTATATAGGTGAATTTACCGTCATCATAAACACGACTGGGAATCAACCAGGATTTTTTCGTTCGTGTAGAATAATCGTAATCATAATAATAGCGGCGATCCTTGAGGATTTTCGCATTAAGCTGGGGCCCGTCTTTTGCGACAGCGGCATCTACTGGACCATTGAAGCTGGTATCTGTCGGATAGGTAAAAAGAATCTTGTATTGTACGCCCGCTTGCTTGGCCTGCTCTAAGCGCTGCCAATCGGTCGCCACAACCTTAAGTTCCAAAATGTAAGAATGCGTGGCTGTACGAATCATCATATTCGTATCGACATCGACGTTTTTTGGCTTCAAGTAGAAGACATTTTCGCGACGCGTCAGCTCCCATCCACCCGTGAAGCCAGTGCTGTAATCCAAAATCTTCTCATTTGGACTAAGCTCAATCTGGGTAGTAATTCCTAAGCCTGTGCGAACTTGATAAATACTATCAGGCGCATACTCATACTCCTGAACTACCTGAGCAGCAGCTGGGAATGCACATAAAGCGAGTGGCAGCGCTAAAGCCAATGCCGCCCTGTAGGGGTTAAAGGGTTTCATCGACCACTTGCTCCATTGACATTGTTCGGCATCCCTTGAGGTTGCGTGGGCTGAACTTGAGGCTGGCTCGCAGGCTGTGCCTGCACAGGATATCCGGACTGCTGTACTGGCACGCCACCCGGAGCCGACGGCATGACCTGCTGCATCGGAACACCTGTTTGTGGAACGACGCCAGCGGCATTTTGATCAACCGCGCCTGGATTCACTTGCTGCTGATATGCAGCCTGGGGGACGGCTTGCGCCTGCGTACCGATAGCTGACGGCGCTGCGGGCAAGGCAGAATAATCATTATCCACGCGATAATCGGTGACACGAAAACCAAGAGGATTCTCCACTCGAAGAGCATCACTCATCTGAAGATTGTCCTGATAAACAAATCCCATGGTGGCAATTTTATTATCCAGTAACGTTGTCATCGTAGAAGCCTTGTCGTAGACATTTCGCTGAAACCGCACTGTCGCACCAGTGTATGGCCGCCCCTTGCCGCCGATCAGGGTAATACTGAGGATATTGATGCGAATTGCACGCAGCCTTCCATAAGTATTGAAAGGCCTCTGTGGATTATTTCCAGCGTGCAGCGAGCGATATTCGCCGAGCACATTCGTAGCAGCCATCGCAGCTACTGTATTCCAATCACGATCACCGATGGTTGATGCATCGAATGACTCGCGCGCGAGGATGAATCGCGCAATATTGCTGCGCGCAAGCGCTTCACTGGTGCTGATCGTGCGACCACCGTAGTTAGCCTCGATCTTGGCGATAGTGCTGGTGCCCGAATAAGCATCCGCCATTACTAGATAAGGAACCTTTTCCTTCAGCGGCAGCATGTAGTAGTAACCGCCCGCTGTCATCACCGTCACCACCATCGACAAGGTCGCCACAATCCATGCACGCTTTTCACTGCGGCGGGCGAGATCAGCGATGCTCACCTCGTAATTGACCGCCTTCTGGACGGCCGCGCCTACCTGGGCAGATCCGTCCTTTTCATTAACCTTCTTACGCAACATGTCTAGATCCGTCACCGTGGGGCCTTGTCAGGCCTGAAACTGTTGCCGCGATGGGTTGCGGGCACTTTGGAAGCATGGACGTTCCTGCAAATGCAATGCCACATGTGCATCACATCGGTCGACGCACCCTCAGAGTTTGGAACCCGCTGACACCGGCACAGGCTGCACGAGCAGCTTGTTGGCTGAGACTGACACCGAGACACCTTGCGCGGCATACACCGCGCTGAGCTCAGTTGCGGCCTGCTGCACGCTGGTGGTGCTGATATTAGAAACCGGTGCGATAAGCGTGTAGTCCGACGGCAAGTTGTAAGACAACTGCATATTGGAGTCCGCCGCCCAACGTTCCAGCATCGTCTTCAGCGTGCCGTCCATCGGCGTCGCCTGATACGTGTAGGAGGTGTAAAGAGGAATTTCGGTCGGAGCCTCGTCAAAGTGATTGACGTGCTTCCAGCGCCCACCAAAGTCAGGAGCAGGCTTGGTCGCGCAAGCGCCAGCCAACATGGCGGCCGCCAACACCAATGACAGCTTGGACACATACATCGGATTCACTCTGACTTCTCCAACTCAGGAAATTTCGGGCTTAACGAAGGACAGCACTGCGGCCCCGCACACCTAGAGGTGGCGAAGCGATGACGAACCTGTAGAAATGTTTGGACACACGAGGCGCACCTGGCCCGCCCAGACAGCAGGGGCAGCGCAGCGCATACGCGCGAACGAGGAAGATGAACACAACGAAGAACCATCCATAGCCTTACTCCTATACGACCCCGTCCGGCGCCGCCCCCTTAACAAAAAATCAACAATGCAAGAATTCTGGGTAACTTTGCCCTTAACGAGCACATGAGTCAAGAATTACCAGCACGTGCACACCGTTAATTTGTGACAACCATCACACTCTGATGGAAAGCGTTTTCACATCTGTTTTGGGCAACAGCCGCGCCGTGAAGTACCGATCTTCGTAGTAGCGGATCTTGTCGCACTTCACAGGATGCGGGATGCCCTCGTACAGGAACACTTCCTTCTCGTTGCCCATCGCCTTGAGTTCCTGGGGAAGCATCAATGCCCGCCGCTCTTCCGACACGCTGCGGGTCGTCTCCCTGCCCCGGGTGATGTTTTTCTTCTTGATCGTCGTGTAGCCCAACATCTCCGAGTAGTCATTCGCGTCCTGCTGTTCGCGCGGCGCGTACAGAATCTGCAAGGCGTGGTTGGTGATGATGGTGCGCGACAGGTCCTTGCCATAGGTCGCATCCAGCTGCGCCATGCTCTGGATGATGGGCAACAGACGGATGTTGTAGCCGGCCATATAGGCGACCGCCGTCGCGATGATGTCGACTTTGCCGATCGAGGTGAATTCGTCCATGAGCAGCAAGCACTGGTACTTGAGTTCTGGGTTGGACTTCGGCAACTCGCGGGTGTTGAGGTTGATAATCTGACTGAACAGCAGATTGATGATCAGACGGCTTTCGGCCAGCTTGTTGGGCTGGATGCCGATGTAGATCGTCATCTTCTTCTTGCGTAGATCCGTGAGCAGGAAGTCGTCGGCACTGGTGGCCGCATCCAGCACAGGGTTGATCCATGCGTTGAGCGGTTCTTTCAGGGTGCCCATGATGGACGCGAAGGTCTCATCCGCCTGGGACAGCATATTGGAAAAGGCCGACTTGGCATTGCTGCTGAGGAACCGTCGCTCTGACAATGACTTCAAGTACTTCTTGAGGTCGCTACCGTCGCCCGACGACAGGCGGTAGATTCCACCCAGCGTGGGAGCGCCTGCCCCGCCCGGAAAGCCGAGAGCAAGCTCTTCGTCCTGATTCTCGAACAAGTACAGGGCAAAGGCCAAGAACGCGTTGCGCGCCTGGCTGACCCAGAATTTTTGGTCGTCCGATCCATCCGGGTACAGCATGGCAGCAATGCTCATCAGGTCCGAGACGCGAAACGCGGGATCGTTCGACACGTACGTCAGCGGATTCCAGCGATGCGTGCGCCGGTCTTCGGCAAACGGGTTAAACAGAAAGACCTCTTGCCCCTGGCTGGCACGCCAGCCGCTGGTCAGATCGAAGTTTTCCTGCTTGATGTCCAGCACAACGATCGATTCCTGGTACTCAAGCAGGTTCGGGATGACCACACCCACACCCTTGCCCGAGCGCGTTGGCGCGGCGAGGATCACGAATTGCTGCCCGCTCAGACGCACCAGCTTGCCGTTGAATTTGCCGACGACGATGCCGTTCCCACTCGGCTTGAAGAGCCCGTGCTTGGCAAGATCGGCAGCCCCGGCGAAGCGCGCATCGCCGTGCAGCGCGGGCGTCTTGGGCTTGAGAATCAGGGCAATGCCGATGATCCAAACGAGCGCCGGAAAACCGAAGCCGATGACACCAGACATCTTGATCTTGGTGGCATAGGCAGCAACTTGCGGCAACCCCAACGCGCTGTAGTAGCGGTAATAGGTGTCCCAGCTGTACAGGCTTGTATCGAGCCGCAGCAGTAGCAGGGTCACATAGCCGGACAGCAGATATCCGGCGAGCACTGCCACCGCAGTGGCAATCGCGATTATGTTGACTTTGGACATGCGCCCTTCTCCCTAGGCTTGTATCTGGACGGCGTTCTAGCGACGGACGACAGGCTTGTGGTCGATCAGGTCCGTCTTGCGGCCCCCGCTCTCACTTTCGACGAGCGAGTCGATCCATACATTGGCTTGATCCAAAGAAAGATCCGGCGTTATTCGCGTTCCCGCATCGGTCACGACCGCATACGCCACCACCGCATCGGGTGCATACACCTCGTCGCGCGTAATCGCCACGATACGGTAACCACCCCTGGTCAGCACGGTGTGCTGATACTCGTCCATCGCCAGCCTTCCTTTCCGTCAGCGCGGAGGCGATGCTAAAGCAAGACGTGTGACGGAGAAAGCGGTTTCGGCGACACGCGTGACCGCACAAGCCAACCTGCCTCGCTTCAGGACCTGAGCTGTCGAACCTGGCTCGACCTCTCTGCCGGTTTGGCCGAAGCCAAACAAGCATCGACCGGCCGTTTCAGCGCTATCAGCAGTGGACGCCCACCTCATGCGCGACACGCGATCGAGCTAGATCGCGAGCTGGCAGGTTGCATGGCGGCAATCGAATGGGGGGCGCTCGGCGAAGATTACGCCGCACTGGCGACGGCATGGTTCATACCAGAGGCTTTCCGCCCCACCATCGCGATACGGTTGCGCCATGCGGTGCACCTGCGCGGGAAATGTCGGGCTTGCCAGGTCGTCGCGCAGCTAGCAACACCCACAGTTACACGACGTTCGATTCGACGTATTTTGACGAGGCAAAGGAGGGAGTGGGATGAGTGTCGAGGACTTGGCAAAAGGCCTGCCTGAGCTGCACCAGCCTCTGAGTCGCTCACGTCCAAGTAAATGGCAGCTTCTCTGCTACCAGTCTCTTACCCACTCAAGCCCTTGCTTTCTGGACTTGAAGTGGTGGGCGGTACAGGGTTCGAACCTGTGACCCCTACCATGTCAAGGTAGTGCTCTACCGCTGAGCTAACCGCCCGAATCCTGCGTCAGCATTGCGCTGTGCAGGGCGCGCATTCTAGCGCAGGGTTTTGCCGACCACAAGCCCTCCCTGCGCTTCGCCTGTCACTCCGCCCTACCCCAGGCTTGCCGCCTTCAATTTCTGGATCTGGTCGCGAATCTGCGCCGCTGCCTCGAACTCCAGATCCTTGGCGTGCTGATACATCTTTTGCTCCAGGCTCTTGAGCTTGCCGGCAATTTCCGCAGGCTTCATCGCACGATAGTCGGGCGTCTCTTCGGCAACCTGGCGCGACTTCGACCGCCCCTTGCCGGCACGTTTTTCGGCCGCATCCTCGCGCGCGCCCTCCATGATGTCGGAGATCGGGCGCGCCACCGACTTCGGCGTGATGCCGTGTTCGAGGTTGTACTCCACCTGCTTCTCGCGACGACGGTCGGTCTCGTCGATCGCGGCCTTCATCGAGCGCGTCATCTTGTCGGCATACAAAATGGCCTTGCCGCGCAGATTGCGTGCGGCACGACCGATGGTCTGGATCAACGAGCCGGTCGACCGCAGGAAGCCTTCCTTGTCCGCATCCAGAATCGCCACCAATGACACTTCCGGCATATCCAGACCTTCGCGCAGAAGATTGATGCCGACCAGCACATCGAACTTGCCCAGACGCAGATCGCGAATGATCTCCACGCGCTCGACCGTATCGATATCCGAGTGCAGATAGCGCACGCGAATGCCGTGCTCACTCAGGTACTCGGTCAGGTTCTCAGACATGCGCTTGGTCAGCGTTGTGACCAACACGCGATCGCCGAGCTTGATGCGCTCGTGCACTTCGGACATCAAGTCGTCGACCTGCGTGCCGACCGGGCGTATCTCCACGATCGGATCGATCAACCCCGTAGGACGCACCACCAGCTCGGTGATTTCGCCGGCAGACTCGCGCAACTCGTAAGGACCAGGCGTCGCGGACACGTAGATGCTGCGCGGCGAACGCGCCTCCCACTCTTCGAAGCGCAACGGCCGGTTGTCGAGCGCCGACGGCAGGCGGAAGCCGAATTCCACCAACGTTTCCTTGCGCGAACGGTCGCCCTTGTACATCGCACCGATCTGCGGAATGGTCACGTGCGACTCATCGATCACCAGTAGCGCATCTGGTGGCAGGTAGTCGAATAACGTCGGCGGCGGCTCGCCTGGCGCCTTGCCGGTGAGATGCCGCGAGTAGTTCTCGATGCCGTTGCAGAAGCCCACTTCGGCCATCATTTCCAGATCGAACTGGGTGCGCTGCGCCAGACGCTGCGCTTCGACCAATTTGTTCTGCGAATACAACTGCTCCAGCCGCTCCTTCAGTTCGTCCTTGATCGTGTCGACCGCACTGAGCGTGCGCTCGCGCGTGGTGGCGTAATGCGTCTTGGGATACACGGTGTAACGCTGCAGCTTGCGCAGGGTTTCGCCGGTCAACGGGTCGAACAAAGTGAGCTGCTCGATGTCGCCATCGAACAATTCGATGCGCAATGCTTCGGTGTCCGACTCCGCGGGGAACACATCCAGCACCTCGCCACGCACACGGAACGCGCCGCGCGTGAGCTCGAATTCGTTGCGGGTGTACTGCAGATCGGTGAGATGGCGGATCAACTGACGCTGATCGATGTGCTCGCCCACCGACAGGATCAGACGCAGCGACAGATAGTCCTCCGGCGCGCCAAGACCGTAGATCGCCGATACCGTGGCAACCACCAGCGAATCGCGCCGCGACAGCAAGGTCTTCGTCGCCGATAGACGCATCTGCTCGATGTGCTCGTTGATCGAACTGTCCTTCTCGATGAAGGTATCCGACGACGGCACGTAGGCTTCGGGCTGGTAGTAGTCGTAATAGCTGACGAAGTATTCGACGGCATTGTTCGGGAAGAACGACTTGAACTCGCCATACAGCTGCGCCGCCAACGTCTTGTTCGGCGCCATCACCAAGGTGGGCTTTTGCACCTGCTGCACGACATTGGCGATGGTGTAGGTCTTGCCCGAGCCGGTCACCCCGAGCAGGGTCTGCTTGGCCAGGCCAGCTTCGAAGTTGGCCACCAGCTTGTCGATGGCCGCCGGCTGGTCGCCGGCTGGGGAGTACGGGGATACGAGCTCAAAACGGTCGGTCATGGAGCGAATCTCGGGGGAAGGCTGCACGAAATAACGGAGGTCAGTGTCAGGAAAAGTCTGACGCCTGCTTGAGTGAAGCAGGCGTTACCTGGCCGCCGGTCAACGTTGAGACTGCTCGCTCGACCCTAAGGAGAGGCGCGATGCGGGCAGTGACTCATTCGAGCGCGAGAGGGTACACCGCAGTCCAGTTGCTGATCGTGATGGCGGTCATCGGCATTCTGGCGACCATCGGCTTGCCCAGCTTTCAGCAGGTTTTAGAGTGGCAGCAGGCAACAACACGCGTTCACCTACTGACATCACACCTTGCCATGGCTAGAAGCATGGCAGTGACGCAGCGGGCGCCTGTAAGTGTGTGCCCATCTGCGGAAGGAGCAACTTGCCGGAGTGACCGCATTTGGAGCCAAGGCTGGATCCTGTTCAAGGACCCGAATCGCCGAGGACAACCAGCAGATACAGCTTCAATTCTGAGGGCCACTCATTACCAGGAGAACAGTGGCATCGACGTCACCGCGACACTCGGCCGCCCTATTGTGCGCTTCCTACCAAGCGGCAGGAGCAGCGGCAGCAACATCACTCTTAGCGTCTGCAGAAACGCCACCAAGCTAGTCGACGTCATCGTGAACAACGCGGGAAGAACCCGCGCCGTACGCTACACGACACCCGCCCCCTGCCGGCCGCGCTGAGAATCAAAAACGAGAAGGCCGCGACAAGTCGCGGCCTTCTCAACATTTTGGCGCCCGAAGTTGGACTCGAACCAACGACCCCCTGATTAACAGTCAAGTGCTCTAACCGGCTGAGCTATTCGGGCGGGGTCGGCATTGTAGCAAGATCCGACCGCAATGCAACACCCCCAGAGCGAAAAAAATCTTCATCCCTACCAGCAGTCGGACTTGTTGCCTTTTGAATTCGTCTTGCGACTTGCCTGGTCGATGCTCAAGGTACCGCACTTGTCGGCAGATTGGACAGCACTCGGCGTTGCAGTGATGATGTAGCCAGACTGCGTCTGTTGAGACAGGTTAAGCGCGTATGCCGCCGTTCCTCCTTCTCGTGGTGAAACCGCTGTTGGTAGGCTGAAACCAACGTACGTGTTTTGCACCGTGTGAAATCGCTCTGCCAACTGCCCGTATTCAACGAGATCGACCTTGGCTTGAGCGCGTCTTGACTTTCGAACATGCTCAGAGTAGCTGGGATATGCAATCGCTGACAGGATCGCAACCACAGCAACAACAATCATCAGCTCGATAAGCGTAAAACCATGCTCTTGCCTCGAAGAATACTTCAACATTTGGACACGAGAGCGCTTGTGTAGTCCGATCACTGAATTTGCCTCCACGATTGCCTTCCGCATGGATAAGGAACGTACATCGGCTGCGCGCCCGCCACGTTGATCACCATCCAACATGAGCTACCACCAGGAGCCGTATCAGCTGGCGTCAAGCGAGGGATCGCTGAGACACCCACGTCTTTTACAGGCGTTGTTCCCTGAGTAGTCAAGGAAGTTGCAGCCGTCCCAGAAGCAAATGCGGCACCAGTAGGAGAGCCGTTTCGAGCAACATCCAAGGCTGCACCGCCTGTCCGGGTATCCAATCCAAAGAGCCAATTACTACCCTGCGCAGCACAGCCAACGCTGTTGGGATTGGGAACGTACGTCGGTATAAAAACGATACCAGACGCAACATTAGGATTGCCGACCATGCGCTCCCCGGCAGGCAGATCCACATACCAACCTTGCCCGCCTGTCACATTAGAGCCCATCACAAGACTACGGGAAGTACCAGCTGTCGCGACTGAGTTCGCCTGCAAGTTAGAGCGCGTGAGTGTAGTTGTAATGACCCCAGCACTAACATCGTTGATGCCGTAAAGCGACTGAACCGCCGTGTCAAACGGATCATTCTGGAACGAGAAACTACCCGTACCAAAGAACAATGTTACGCCTCCATTTTCACCCGCAGTCGCTACTAAGCCCCCAGTAATAGGCTGACGATATGTTGCTCCATTCTCCACTGATGTACGACCAGTGAATAGAGGCACAGTAAGCGCAGTTGTTATATTACGCAAATCAAATTTCCAAACAGCACCTTTTTGATCTGCAGCGTAGACCGTATCGGCGTAGCCGTCACGCAACCTATCCAGTTGGTTGGCACCACCCCACCGGTCGACAACAACAATGTTCCCCAAGCCATTACTGCCGGAAATGCTGTTGCCCGGCTCAGCAGCTTCGATCATGGTGATCGTCGGCGCCCCAGTCTTTATGTCGACAAGAAAAAGTACGGCTTTCCCACTGGCACTATTGTAGCCATTTCCGAAAATGGCCTTCCAGGTTACGGCACCAGCCGAATTCAAGATCGGAACGATAACAGGCTTACCCAGAACGAAACCGATGTTATTGCGAACCGTCGCGGCCAAAGAGTTATCAAGATCGCTAATTTCCCAAAGGCGACTAGTTGCAGTAACACTCGTGGGCGTCGTCACGTCAAATGCGAACACACCGCGCCCGCCCGCACCAGAGGTGCCAACCAAGCTTGTCTTCCAAGCCCCCCCATAATAAGTGTCCGATACAGCCAGTGGCCCATCAACGTAATAACGGTGACTAAACTTCTGGTCATTTTGATTTGCTGGGTCGTAGGGCAACAGTAAGTTACCCATGTGCCCAAGTGCCGTCGATGGTATATAAGCGAAACGCTCAACCCCACCGTTCGAGGCCATGACCCCCTCGCCATTCATGCCGCCGTCAAAGCCGTGCAGCATTCCATCATTGGCCCCGACGTAGACCATGTAATTCCGACCCGCTTTCTTGGCATTTAGATAAGCCTGGTAAGTACTTCCCGGAGCGCCAGGTAAACTGCGATAGCCATAATCATCTAACGGAGAGCTTATGACCGGGGCAGAATTAACAATATCTCCCAGGACAGTAGTGCGATCGCGCAAGCGACCACCGCTACGCACCTCGCCAGACGCATCGCCACGCAAGTAAGCGCTCGCTGTCGCAGCAGTAGCCCCAAGGTTAGAAAGGTCTGAACCGGTGCAAAGAGACATGCCCGGATAGAGTGCTGTCGATTTAGTACAGAGATCGGCAAGCGAAACGTTAGCGTCATTAAAGGCTGAGACCACGCCAGCCTTGCTAACCAACACATTACGAGCCGTAGCTGATGGCATGCGTGCGCTAGCCTCCCAAGCGGCGGTACTGACTGCCTCACGTGTTTGCTGGTTGACCGTCACTGTGTACCCTGTTAGCCGACCAAACCAGTCTGTCCCTTCATTGGCAATCTCATAACTGGGGGCGACCGAGAAAGATCCAGTGCCAATACGCGCCCCACTCTGGGCCAGAGTCCCGGACGGGGAGGAACCTGATGTCACAGAAGAAAGCACTCGCCGCATGGCTTGAGTGATCTCAGCTGGAGTTCGGGCGTTGATATATTGACCACGAGTATTGGTTGCTGCGTGCCAAATATCGTCAACAGTGCTTCGCTCGTCATTCTCGCGAAATGGCCAGTTTTGATAGACCGCTGGTGTGGTGTACGCATCCTGCACTACATTTGGATTGAAAAGATTGCCGCGCGCCCCTAACGTAATGCCGTAGAAATTGACGTGCAGATTCTTTTGACAATCCAGACGCACGCTCGCATTTGCGGTGTTGCATGAGCTCGGGACTGGAACTAGCCCAGCAGGTAGATCTGCTCGAATAGGAGATCCACCATTAATATTCTTGTAATACCTGGCAGCGATATCGCCCATAGTGTTGTCGTACCCATCACTAAACGGGATTCCCATATCACCATCACCGCTTGCATTACTAACAGATGGACCATCCTGGTTACTATATCCATCCGTAAATAGCATGACCGCATTCTTCTGGCACGCCAATTGAACTGGTGCTGCGCTATCAGTACGCCGAAACTGGATCCCCGCCGCATTAACTGCTTGCCGATTTGGCGTACCGCCACTCGCAGGCAGCGCAAGAATTGAATTATAGAGTGCCACCTTCTCGCTGGGGGTACCCATGTTGCGCATAGGCAACAGCTCACTTACAGCATCGTAACTGGCATTTTGATTGATTCTAAAGAAACCTACCCGCATATTATTGACATCCGCCAATGATCGCGTCATGCCAGCGATAATTGCTCGATTTCGATTTCCATAAAATGAAAACCAATTAGCAAAGTTTTGGAGAGCATCTGCGTCACTAGCACGGATAGTATACTTCCAGAGATCACAGCCGGCGCCACACGCATCTCGCACACGCTCACGTAACGCAGAGTCGTATGCACCGACACTGCCCTGTAGCACTGGCCGTGCATCGTTTGCTCCAGTATAAGGAACAAAAAAAGTAGCAGGCCAAAAACGGATCAGAAGCGTCTGCGCTCCTGCGTTCCAAGTCACGTCAGAAGTGGTGATTTGCTCCGCACCGAAGAAGAGAGCGTTATTGTTGTCGCGGAAACGCTGCCTATAACCAGTCCCTCTAGGAAGCACCATTCCATTCTGTATACGAAAACTGCCACTAAAATCTTCGCCCATATAGTTCGACGAGAGTGCAACCGTAGCAGTCTGTAACGGATTGATACGCGTATTGACTACATTAGCCTGAGGAAAAATATTGCGGTCGCTATTCACCCATGGATCGTACTTCACAGCAGGATCATAATAAGTTGGGTTGTAAGTCGCCGAACGCGCAAAGCCCAAACCATCCAACGGAGGAACACCTAGGCGATTCTCATCAATGCGGACACCCGGCAGAACATGGTTGTAGCCGCAGACTACGCTTGGAGAGTCTTCCGTATTTAGGACTCCAGCGCTGCTGAAGAAGCTTTGCCTAGTCGTACTCCAGCAGCCTTGTCCATCTTGCCCGGGGAATTGGGTTTGAAATGTCATGGAGCCGGAGTCATCAACCGCCATCACGAATGCTGGGGGTGTCTGCACCTCATCATTCATAGGTGCTTGGGCCAGTACTCCTTGCCCTTGTGCTGCCACCAAAGCGTAGATGAAGAAACCCAATCCAATGGCACCGGATACCGTAGAAGCAAGAATGACTTTCGTTCTGCGAGATGTCATATACGTTTCTTCAAAGTTTGAAGACGGTGTCGATCGCCGCCTCAGAGGTGGGATTATTAGCGTCATCGGCGGCAACACCGGTGATCTGGAATACCGGAGATGCTGGATCTACAGGCTGCCCCATGCCGATATTTGCCTCACCTTGAATGCACTGGTCTATTTGACGGACATTGACGGCACGATTGGAGGTTTGCGACTGTGCCCATTGCATTGGATCGAATCCATCATCACAAACACGCTTAATGTCACCAGAACCCACCAAACTAGTTACGTCGCTAGATGACGTGGTCCGGTTAGAAATCTTCTCCACCGAATTCTCTGCATTTCTCACCGTACCTTCGGCCTCTTCGAATGCGCGGTTTACGGCACGATAATTCGATGCCATTTTTTCCTGCATGCCAGATACTTGGATGCCAGCAATACCGATCAGCGCCAGAAGCACTAGGATGATAAGCGCCACGTATAAGACGGCGCCTCGCTGCCGATTGCCGCCAACCAAATCCAACTTGCGATCTTCATTGAAACCTGTCGTTGGCATAATCAGTTCCCGAACAAGCGGTTGCGCAGCGCTACTGAAAGTTCGTAGCTAGCGCGATAGCGTCCATCACTAACACTAGGCGGAACTACCGTGACTCCGATTACGCCTTGGCGGCTGTTTTGGACCGGCGCAGCTGCTGACGCAGCGGTCGGACTTCGCGCGAGAACACCTACCTGAACCTGACCAACCCTACGCCACTGATTGGACGCTACTGCGTCGGTCGCGACAGCGACACCGCTTGCCACGCGCTGGGCGGTGATATTTCCTGCGGGCGGAGTCTGTGTAGAAATAGTTTCAGTGCTATCCAATCCATAAAGGAATTGCAGACTTTCGATTCCCTCCACCAATTCTTCACTGGTGTACTGACCATTGCTTCCAGCCCGGGCGCGCCGCAAAGCTGGCTCACCCGTGTCGGGATTGTTGGCGACGTAGTAAACCAATGACTCAGCTCGGTAAACCATCGTCTGTCCCGTAGGTTGCACGACATAGCGACCGGACAGATTGACGCCTGATGCAACCACGGTTCCCGCCGTAGTTGTACCGGCAAAAACATCCGCATGTGCGCAATCGGCGATTCCAAACAACGTCGGTGCCGCGACGCCATCATCGGTAAGGCGTGCCCAACGGCTCGCATCCATCGTCAGCGTTGTGTTGGAACCCGCTGCCGCAATACCGGTCGCTGGGACCCCCTCTGCCGATAGAAACCGTAAGACAATGATGTCGCTACCAGCTCGTGGAGCCGGGCTGAGATTTTGAATGGCTGCTGGCAGTCCACTGATGGCGCCCGCACTGGCTCCGATCGTTAGAGCATCGCCAGGCGCTGTTCCTGGTGCCTCGTACCCCTGGATCGACACGGAAAAATCCAGCGGACTTCCGCTTCCAGTAGCGGCAGAAAGATTCACTCGCGGATCTCCCTGTGCCCTCACAAACTGAGCTTGGTCATTGACGCAACCGAAATGTCCGGCCATGCGGATATCCCGCGCCAAGTAGTCCAATGCGAATCGTCCATTTTCCTGCACACGCGACGCACCTTCAGAAAGCTGGGCAGCCGTGCGCGAAGCTGAAAAGATCTGGATGATGCCCAACAACAGCACCAGCCCGATTACCATCGCAATCATCAGCTCGATTAGAGAAAGACCGGCACTGCGTCTGTAAAGACTCATTTTGGTCAAATCTCCGTGCGCAACGCAAAGCTGGTTAACGTATCGGGGTTGTCCTTGTCCCAACGCTGGTCGCCCCAGCTAATCGATACAGTTGCAACTCCATTTGTGTATGTAACCGTAGCAGCTGCCTTATCTCCCAGCGCCTTCGCAACTTGGCACTGCCAACGCGCAATATTTTGTGCAACGGCTACCGTCGCACCAGTCGGATAACCACAGGCGCCACCAATTGTCACAGACCCTGCGGCAAAGGTAGCAGCAGTGTATTGGGTAACCAGGTACCTGTTCGATCGCATCTGATCGATGAGGTCGTACGCCAGGTTTGTTGCCTGAGTGCGGTAGTTCGCACTCTGGACGAAGCGGACATTCATAGTCTGCAGAAGTGCAAATCCAAGCAGCCCGAAAGCCAGCACCAAAATGGCAATCAATACTTCGATAAGAGTGAAACCACTCCGTGCGCGCGCGCCAGCACATCCATTACGTCTCATGAGCAAGCTTCCTTTTTGCTACGGATCTGGCCGGACGCATTGACGGTCAGTGATCTTTTGAGAGCCTGACCCCCGCATTGATCAGGTCGAAGTCCGAGTTGCTGGTCGGCGACCGCCCGGCGGCGGCCGCGCGCATCGAACCCTATCACCGTCCCAGTGGTAGGCCCTTGGACGATGAGACGGGGATTTCCAGTAGAAAAACGTAGGACAGCCTCGCCTGCGTCAAAGCCACCGTTCCCATTAGTATCGCCCCAGGCCATGACCCCAGCGCTCCAACTACCGTCGCATGCGGTGCCGTTGGAACTGCCGCATACTCCCCCACCCTGACCGTTACGGATGGCTTCGCTTCGGGCCAAATTCAAAAGAGCCATCAACTCATTATTTGCTGCAGCGACGCGGTTAGAACGCAATACACCTTGAAAACTCGGATAAGCGATGGCAGACATGATCGCAAGCACGGCCACGGTTACCATAAGCTCAATCAAGGTGAATCCGCGCGGACGGATAACAGACATTCAGACGCTCCCCTGCGTTGACCCCCACAGCATTGGCAACAACGCCGCCGAAAGCAATCAGGCGCAGATAAGCGGCGTATTGGCCCGATGAACGCCTGAATCGGCCCCTGAAATCCTCAACAGATTTAAGTCACCACCCGATAACAAGGCCGGTAGTCTCCCGAGATCTTCATCCGGCGCTGCTCGACGAAACCGCGCAGCAGTTCGTCCAGGGCCTGCATGATGTCCGGGTCGCCGTGGATCTCGAAGGGGCCGAACTCTTCGATGCGGCGCATGCCGTCTTCCTTGACGTTGCCGGCGACGATGCCGGAGAAGGCGCGGCGCAGGTCGGCCGCCAGTTCGGGTGCCGGGCGGCCGTGGTGCAGGTCCAGGGCGGCCATGGCTTCGTGGCTGGGGACGAAGGGCTGCTGGTACTCGAGCGGGATGTGCACCGACCAGCTGAAGTAGTACGAGTCCTTCTGGTCCTTGCGATGCGCGCGCACCTCGTGGATGCCTTCTGCCATGCGGCGCGCAACGGCGACCGGGTCGCCAACGATGATCTCGTAGCGTGACGCTGCCGCGTCGCCGAGGGTGAGGCGAATGAAGCGGTCGATCTGTTCGAAATACGGCGCGGCGATGGTCGGCCCGGTCAGGATCAGCGGGAACGGTAGGTCCGCGTTTTCTTCGCGCAGCAGAATGCCGAGCAAATACAGGATCTCTTCGGCAGTGCCGACGCCGCCCGGAAACACCAGAATGCCGTGACCGATACGAACGAAGGCCTCAAGGCGCTTCTCGATGTCCGGCATGATCACCAGGTGGTTGACGATCGGGTTCGGCGATTCGGCCGCGATGATGCCAGGCTCGGTTACGCCGATGTAGCGCGTGTGGTGCTTGCGCTGTTTGGCGTGTGCGATGGTGGCGCCCTTCATCGGGCCCTTCATTGCGCCCGGGCCACAGCCGGTGCAGATGTCCAGCCCGCGTAGGCCTAGCTCGTAGCCCACCTGCTTGGTATACAGATATTCGTCGCGCGAGATGGAATGCCCGCCCCAGCACACGACCAGATTCGGGTCGGACGGCTGCAGGATGCGCGCGTTACGCAACTGGCCGAACACTGCGTTGGTGATGCCCTCGCTGGTGTCCAAATCGCCGCGTTGCGCTTCCAGCTCGATGGCCATGTAGGCCAGATCGCGCACGACGGCAAACAGCAGCTCGGCGACGCCGCGGATGATCTCGCCATCGACGAACGCCATTGCCGGTGCATTGCTAAGGTCGATGCGGATACCGCGATCCTGCTGGTTCACCTGGATGTCGAAATCCGGGTACAGATCGCGCGCGGCGCGCGGGTCGTCGGAAGCGCTGCCGCTGGTCAGCACCGCCAGCGCGCAACGGCGCAGCAATTCGTGCATGCCGCCGCTGGATGCATCGCGCAACCGGGCCACTTCCGCCTTGGACAACACGTCCAGGCCACCACGCGGGTAGATCCGCGCATCCACCACCGGCAGCGCCCGTGCCGCCGTACTGCTGAGTTCCATAGCTTGCTCCTGTCGTCTCTCAAGGACTTTAACGTACTCACCCGCCCAAAAGAAAACGGCCGGGAAGACCCGGCCGTTTTCGCAACACATGACACGCTAAACGCGATCAGAACTGGTAGCGGAAACCCAGCTGCAGTGCCCAGCGGGAGATGCCGCGGTCGTCGTACACGGTGGACTGGTCCGGCGTATTGAAGCGATATACGTACTTGCCGCTGGCCGCATCGATACCGCCGTATTCCACGACACCACGCATACCCGGGAAGCCATATTCCTCGACACGGCCCCACTTCTTGTTGAGCAGGTTGCCCACGTTCATGACGTCAAGCCAGAGGGAGGCCTTGTTGTCCTTGAAGAAGCCCGGAATCTCCTGCTCGATGTGCAGGTCGAACTGGTTGATCCAGGAGTTACGTGCGCCATTACGTTCGGCGACCTGACCACGACGGGCGGCCAGATACTCGTTGCCTTCGATGTAGTTCCAGAACGCCTGTTCTTCTCGCGCGGTACCGAACAGCACGTCGCCACGGCCGGCCGGGATATACAACAGGTCGTTCAAGCGACCATCGCCATTGGCGTCGTTGTCGAACGCATAGCTATACGGGCGACCATTGCGGCCTTGGTAGATCAGGCCCAACTTGGTCTCGTAATCGCCGAAGAACGCATGCTTCCAGTTCAACGTACCGAGGATGCTGTTCTTCACTTCGTACGCGGCGGTCGAAGCGACGTTTTCGTTGGCCTGGAATACCGCGTTATTGCCCAGCTGCGAACCCGAGGTCGAACTGGTCAGGCCGCTGACTTCGTCGGCATCGGTGTAGGTGTAGTACAGGCCCCACGACCAATCACCACCGTTGAAGGGCTTGTTCAGACCGACGGTGAAGCTCTCGCTGCCGCCCTTGTCGGTTGGACGCGCGATCAGCGCATCGTTGTATCGGCGATCACGATTGCCGCGTGCATCCACTGAAACACCAGTTGGCTGCAGGCCGTTGACGTTCCAACTGGAAGGACGAAGACCGTTCGCGTTCCAGTAAATGTTGCGGCCATCCTGGCCCACTGCACTCGCCGCACCCAGGTTCAGCTGCTGATAGTAGATGGCTTCGTTGACCTTCGTAACTACAGCTTCAGCAGATGCAACGATTCCGTTCCACGGCAATTCCGTATCGAAGGCGAGGTTCGCCTTCCACACTGAGGGCTGCCCCAGCTTGCCATCGACGAAATCGACAGATTGCGTGCTTCCGGCGACAGTCGTGCCCCGCGGCTGATTGTTGATATCCGGAGTAAAGCGGATGCCATTGTCACGTACCAGTGCCGGGCTAGAGAAGTTGTAATCCGTATAGGCCAGGCCGGTGTTGGAGTATGGGTTCGACAACCAAACCGTTGCCGCTGCGCCCTGGAAGAGGCCTACGCCACCACGCACCTGAGTCGGGCGATCACTGTCAAACGTATAATTGAAACCAAAACGCGGCTCGAACAGGCCATTCCCGTCGATGGTCTGGTCGTTGCGGAAACCGAACACCGAGGATGCCGTCGCATTGTAGGCAGGACTGTTTTTCACCATCGGCTCGTCGTAACGCAGACCGAAGGTTAGCGTCAGGTTGTTATTGACTGCCCAAGTGTCCTGCACAAATACGCCCACGTTGCGCATTCCCCACTTCGCAGCGATATCGTCGATATTTCCGCTGTTGGACTGCGAGTAACGATAATTCTGGGCAATATTGTTGCGGTAGTCCGAAATCGAGTTGAACGTGTAAGAACCAAAGACGCGTTGCCCAAACAGATTGAAAAGATCGTTGTCTTCGTAGTCAAAGCCGAACTTGACGGTGTGGTCGTTCAAGAACAACGTACCCGCGAAAAAGGCGTTCCACGTTTCGGTACGCAGCTCGTTAGCCTGGGTGCTCTGCTCGGTGCCCAGGTTGACGGTGTTGTTGCCGATACGCACAGCTACGGCCGGCAATTGCGAAGCGGCCGTACGCGCGGCCGAGTAATCGCGATAGGAAACCTTGGCTTCGGTCGAAAAGGTATCGGTCCAATCGCTGAACAACTGCGCGGTATAGGTTTTGAGACTGAAATCGCGAACGTAGTGATACGAATTCAGCGAAAGCGCCTGATTGCCAAAACCGTTAAGGTTCGCGGTGCTCTGCTCGGTCTCGCCGTAGCGGAAGGAAGCGCGGTGCTTGTCGGAAATATTCCAGTCAAGCTTGAAGCCCTTTTCTTCCGAATCCGAATCCAGTGCCGGTAGTGCCAGAGTACCCGGATCGAATCCGTAGACATTGCGCGAAATGTCGATAATTTCATCGACCTGCGCCTGCGAGATCTGGACGATATTGCTCTCGCCAGAACCAATCGGACCGTAGCCGGACGCACCGGTGAACACGCCCTTGCCCTTGTACTTTTCGTAGTTGGCGAAGAAGAACAGCTTGTCTTTGATGATAGGACCGCCCAGGGTCAGGCCGTAGGTGGTCTCGTTATCGAACAGCTGCGGGCGGATATCGTTCTGGTTCTTGCCCGACCAATCGTTCTCGCGATAGGTGCTGTAGACCGAACCGTGAAATTCGTTGGTACCGGATTTGGTGACCGCATTGATCACGCCGCCCGTGGCGCCGGTGATGGTGACGTCGTAGTTCGCAACGTCTACCGAGATTTCGTCGATGACATCCATCGAGAAAGGCTGGCGGGGAGTCGGCAGGCCGTTGGACTCGAGACCGAACGCGTCATTGGTGCTGATACCGTCAACGCGGATCAGATTGAAGCGCGGATTCTGGCCACCTACCGAGATTTCGTTGCGCGCCTTATCGGTCTGCGCCACGCGCGGGTCGAGACGCACATAGTCCTGCAGGTTGCGGTTGATCGACGGCAGCGATTCGATCTGCTCACGGGTCACGTTGGTGCCGGTGCCCATCTTGTTAGCACTGAACAGAGCCGAGCCGTAGTCGCCACCAATGGCCTGCACAGCACCCAGCGTGGTGACGTCACCGCCCAGGGAAGCGTCGACGCTATTGACCTGATTGAGGTTGAGGTACACGCCCTCTTCGGTCTTGGTGCCTTCACCCGACTTGGTGATCGAGATCGTGTACGGCCCACCCACACGCAGGCCGCGCGCGTTGTAGCGTCCGCTGGCATCGGTGGTGGCGCGGCTGACGGTGCCCGATTCGACGTGGGTGATCGTGACTTCGGCATTCGGCACCGGCTGACCGCCGCTGCTGGTGACCAGGCCAGCGACGCCGGCGGAGGTGCTCTGGGCAAATACGGGCGCAGCGGCGAGTGCGGCAACGAGACCAAGGGTGAGCTTGGACATGCGGAGACAACGGGGGTGGGTCATTTCGGTAGCCTCGATACAGGTTGGGCAGTGACAAAAAGGCGCAGTCAGCCCAACCGTTCCCGGGGGTGGGCTGCCGATGATCTGGGGGTCCCTTGCCGCGCGGCTGGTTGCTGCCGCAACGGTTAACAACAGATTAACACGCTAAGGCCTGATTGTGACGGCGGCGTGACAAAGTTCGCGCACTGCAACATGAACTTCGCATGTGACGGCGCAACCGCCAGACTGCGCAAGGTCGCAGCGGGAGCGAGACGTGCGTCTCGACAGGGAGTTTCTTACGCGCGGAAAGCCGGCGGGAATGCCGTTCGCCCACTCTGCGCAACCGCGCGCGCAAGACGCGGCGCGCGGCCCGGGTCGTTCCCGAATATGGCAATCGCCTTAGATGGACACCGGCAGCTTGAAGTACGTCCCCAACCCGTCCAGGAACATCTGCACCGAAATCGCGACCAGCAGCATGCCCATCAGCCGTTCGATTGCGGTCAGTGCACGGTGGCCGAGCAATTTGTACAGCAATGGTGCCGATGCCAGGATCGTGGAAGCGCCGATCCAGGCGATCATCAGCGCCAGGCTCCAGTCCCAAAGACGCGTGGGTTCGTTGCTACCCATCAGCATCACCGCGGCCATACCGGACGGGCCGGCCACCAGCGGGATGGCCAACGGCACAATGAAGGGCTCGCCATCGGGGATCTCGCCCATCAGGCCTTCCGGGCGCGGGAAGATCATGCGGATGCCGATCAAAAACAGCACGATGCCGCCGGCGATGGCCACCGATTCCTGACGTAGATGCATCAGTTCCAGCGCGTATTTGCCGCCCCACAAGAACGCCATCAGCACACACAGCGCGATCAACAGCTCGCGTGCGAGCACGAAGCGCTGACGCTTCGGCGGCAACGGCTTGAGCACGCTGAGAAAGACCGGGATGTTGCCCAGCGGGTCCAGGATCAGGAACAGCAGCAACGCCGCCGACAGAATGGTCATGTGGAAGGGCTCCAGATCGCACCGCGGTGCGGGACACCTGCCATGGACAACAGGGTGACGCAGGCGGACGCGTAACGGGCAGGATCGGCCGCCTCGCTGTCTTCCTGATGGGTAAAGGCGCGCGCGCGCAACGCAGTACGCATGGGGCCAGGTTGCAAGCCATGGACACGCACCGGACCGGCTGCAGTTTCATGATGCAGGCTGGCGATCACGCCGAGCTGTGCGTGCTGGGCGGCGCCGTATGCGCCCCAGTACGCTTGCCCGACGCGCACGGCATCGTCCACGACGAAGACCACGGCCGCGTCGTCCTGCTGCCGCATCGAGGGCAGGCAGGCCTGGGTCAGCCAGGCGCGTGCGGTGAGGTTGACGTGGATGCTGCGTGCGAAGTCCGCAGGTGCCGCAAGTTCGGCAGGCGTCAGCCCTCCGAACTCGGCCGCGCAATGCAGCAGGCCGTGGACGCCGCCCAATTCGGACTGCAGCCGTTGCGCCAATGCTGCGTAATCTTCCGGGGTCGCCCCGGCCAGGTCGAGCGGATACAGCAACGGCTCCGGCCCTAGCGCGGCGACGGCATCGTAGACGCGTTCCAGCGGGCGCAGTTTGCGGCCCAGCAGCACCACGGTCGCCCCTGCGGATGCGCATGCCTGTGCGGCAGCGGTGCCCAGCCCACCGGCCGCGCCGGTGATCAGCACGACCCGCCCGGTCAATGATGGCGGTAGAGGCTGGCCCTGCACTGCACTCACGGCTGGTACGCTTCGGTGACGATGCGCTTGAGCTCGCCGGCTTCAAACAGTTCCAGCGTGATGTCGCACCCGCCGATCAACTCGCCATGGATGAACAACTGCGGGAAGGTCGGCCAGTTGGAATAGCGCGGCAGATTGGCGCGCACTTCGGGTTCTTCCAGCACGTTGACCGTGCGCACCTGGTCTGCGCCAGCGGCGATCAACGCCTGCACTGCGCGACTGGAAAACCCGCACATCGGGAACTGCGGGGTGCCTTTCATGAACAACACGATCGGGTGTTGTTCGACTTCGGCCTGGATCCGTTCCATCACCGGCATTGGACTCTCCTGACTGGGAGCGGCAGGCCCGACCGCCGGGTCGGATAGACTTCCGCAAAGGCGCGCATTGTAAGCCTTCAGCGCGACCTGTCGCCGCACTCCCTTCGCTGCCATTGCCATCATGCCGATCGAACACGTTGCACTGCCCTACTCCCGCGCCGCTCTGGAGCCGCATCTCTCGTCCGCGACCCTGGAGGCGCACCACGGCGTCTGTCATCGCGGCGAGGTCGAACGGCTCAATACGCGCATCGAAGGCAGCGAGTTTGCCGAGCTGACGCTCGAAGAGATCATCGCGCAGGCACAGGGCACGCTGTTTCATCTGGCCGCGCAGGTGTGGAACCACAATTTCTATTGGCAATGCCTGCGGCCACGCGGCGGCGGCGAGCCGCTCGGCAAGCTGGCCGACAGCATCGGCACATCCTTCGGCGATTTCGTGCACTTCAAGCAGGAATTCAATCGCGTCGCTTTGAGCAGCTTCGGCTCGGGCTGGGTATGGCTGGTGCAGCGTCCGGACGGTGCATTGGCCGTTGTCGCAACACCCAATGCATCCACCCCGCAGACCGGGCCGGATACGCCGCTGCTGGCGTGCGACCTTTGGGAACACGCGTACTACCTGGATTACCAGCAAGACCGTGCGCAGTACCTGGAGGCATTCTGGAAGCTGATCAACTGGGATTTTGTGGCCAGCCGGTTGGGCTAGCAGACGCGCCTCGTTAGCGACTGAGCGCTCGCCGATGCACCCGCCTGCGCGCACTCAATCGAAGCGCACGCAGTCGGCACAACAACCAGCGCGACGCCGCACTGCTGCGTCGCGATCTCTCGGGATTGACACTCAGCCTTCGCGCAGGCGCGCAATCACCGGTTCAACGTGCGCCTTGCGCTGCAACGCCATGCCGGCCTCGACGAGCGCCTGCGCCAGCATCTGCGGCGTATCGGCCCGCAGCGTTGCGTGGCCCACCTTGCGACCATCGCGCGACTGTTTGCCGTAGTCGTGCCAATGCCCACCGGGTACCGCCAGAAATGCCGAAGCATCCGGCATCTCACCCAACCAGTTGAGCATGCACGCATGACCACGCATTGCCGTGCTGCCCAACGGCAACCCGAGTACCGCACGCACGTGATTTTCGAACTGCGAGGTCTCCGCGCCTTCGATGGTCCAATGGCCGGAATTATGCACGCGCGGGGCGATTTCGTTGGCGAGCAGTGTGCCATCGCGCACGAACAGCTCCAGGGCGAACACGCCCACGTAGTCGAGCGTATCGGCAATGGCGCGCGCGTGTGCTTCGGCGACCTCCTGCAACGTTGCGTCCACATTGGCAGGCGCGAGACTGGCCGACAGCACGCCATCGACATGCCAGTTTTCGGTCAGCGGCCACGCACGGAATTCACCATCGCGGCCTCGCACCGCCACCACGCTGACCTCGCGTTGAAATGGCACGAATGCCTCAAGAATCAGCCCGACCTTGGCTGCCTGTGCACCCAGCGCAGCCCATGCCGCATCGGCATCGGCAAGCGTCTTGATGCGGAACTGGCCCTTGCCGTCATAACCGAAGCGGCGCGTCTTGAGGACGCACGGCGTGCCGATACGCGCCAACGCAGCGTCAAGCCCGGCGCGGTCGTCGATGGCAGCAAACTCCGGCACCGGAATACCGAGTTCGCGGAACAAGGTTTTCTCGCTCAACCGGTCCTGCGCCACCGCCAAGGCATCCGGGCGCGGAAACACCGGCACCTGCGCGGCGAGTTGCTGCGCGCTGGCTGCGGGCACGTTCTCGAAATCGAAGGTGATCACATCCACCTGCGCGGCGAACGCAGCGAGCGCGGCAGCATCGTCGAACGCGCCCACCTGCAGCGGCGCCACCTGCCCTGCGCAGGCATCGGCTGCCGGGTCGAACACTGCAAACCGCAGCCCAAGCGGCGCGCCGGCCAGCACCAGCATGCGCGCCAACTGGCCGCCCCCCAGAATGCCGACTGTGGTCATTGGCGCGGGTCGTCGCTGGCCATCACATCATCGGTCTGCTTGGCACGGAACTGCGCCAGTGCCTGGCCGATCTGTGCCTGCTCCGGCGCCAGCATCGCAGCGGCGAACAATGCCGCATTGGCAGCGCCGGCATTGCCGATCGCAAACGTAGCCACCGGGATGCCCGCCGGCATCTGCACGATCGACAGCAGTGAATCCATGCCGTTGAGCGCCTTGGACTGCACTGGCACGCCCAGCACCGGCACCGCCGTCTTGGCCGCCAGCATGCCCGGCAGGTGCGCCGCGCCGCCGGCACCGGCAATGATGGCGCGCAACCCACGCGCGCTCGCCTGCTCGGCGTAGGTGAACAGCACATCGGGCGTGCGGTGCGCCGACACCACCTTGACTTCGTACGGCACGCCCAGCGCATCGAGCTTCTGAGCTGCGTGTTGCATGGTCTCCCAATCCGAACGGGAGCCCATCACGATGCCGACCAGCGGCGCGGAGTGGTTGGAGGTCATGGCCCTGCCCTGCGGTAAAGACGTATTCTAGCCAATCTCCACGCAAGACAAGACTTCGATGGATCGCAAACTGCTCGACCTGTTGTGCTCGCCCGACACCCGCCAGCCACTCTCGCTGCTGGACGGCAAAGGCCTGGAAGCACTCAACACCGCCATCGCCGCCGGAAACCTGCAGCGCGCCGACGGTACCGCGCAAAGCCAGCCGCTGCGCGAGGCCTTGATCACCCGCGACCGCAAGCAGATCTTCCGCGTCGACGACGGCATTCCGGTACTGCTGGCCGAAGAAGCCATCGGCACCGCCCAGATCACCGACTTTCCCGACAAGTGAATTCGTCCGTGCGCACCATGCCGGAGGCGCCGCCAGCCACGTTGGTCGACGCCGATGTGGCGCGCGCGCTGGCCGAAGACATCGGTACTGGCGATGTAACTGCCGCATTGCTTCCCGATCAAGCCGACAGTGCGTATCTGCTGTGCAAGCAGGATGCGGTGATTGCCGGCCGGCCCTGGTTCGATGCCACGCATCGCGCGCTCGACCCGCAGGTACGCATCGACTGGCACGTGCACGAAGGCCAGCACGTCAGCGCCGGCACGGTACTGGCCATCCTGCAAGGGCGCAGCCGCAGCCTGGTCAGTGCCGAACGTACATCGCTCAACTTTCTGCAGACGCTTTCGGCCACGGCTACCACCACCGCAGCGTATGTGGCCGCAGTCGCAGGCACCGGCGCCCGCATCCTGGACACGCGCAAGACGCTGCCGGGCCTGCGCATTGCGCAGAAATACGCAGTGCGCTGCGGCGGCGGCGACAATCACCGCATCGGCCTGTTCGACACGGTAATGCTCAAGGAAAATCACATCCGCGCCGCCGGCTCGTTGAGCGCAGCCGTGCAGGCCGCACGTGCTCAGCAACCGCAGCTACCGTTGGTGGTCGAGGTGGAAACGCTGGCGCAGCTGCGCGAGGCATTGCAGGTGGGCTGCACGCGCATCCTCATCGACGACTTTGATCCGGCGATGCGTCGCGATGCCGTGCGTATCGTCGCCGCGTTGCCGGTGGATCAACGTATCCCGCTGGAAGTCTCCGGCAGCGTCGACCTGGCCAGCATCCGCGCAATTGCGCAGGACGGCGTGGATTGCATTTCCATCGGCGGGCTCACCAAGCATGTGCAGGCGGTGGATCTGTCGCTCAAACTCGGCCCGGCCCCGCGCTGATTTCACGCGTGCGCGCAGGCTGCTCTGTCAGCCTGCTGCGATTGATTTCGTGCAGGATGTTCGATGACCGTAAGACCCTGGCCGTGGATGTGCCTGCTGCTTGCAGGATTGGGTGGCAGCGCTGCGGCTGCGGAAGTGTGCGATATGCCACCGCGCTTCGGCACCAGCCCTGCAGCCATCGCCATCGTGCGCACGGCCTGCAATGAGCATCGTCTATGGCAGCACCCGTTTATCGACGCCAAAGGCCGCCTTGCCAGCCTGGGCGTGACCGAGGCCGAATCCGGCTATCTCGCCGACCATGGCGTCGTGGCCTGGCAACGCGTCGCAGGCTATTGGCGCGATAGCGGCACGCTTGCCTCGATGGGCGGACGTCCCGGCGCATCGAGCTGCGCTGCATTGGACGGCACCCGCTATACCGCCAGCGACTGTCGTGCGTTCCTGATCGACAACCCGTGGTCGGCCGCCTTCATTTCATGGGTGATGACGCAAGCGAGACTGAGCGGATTCCATCGCTCCGCACGCCATCTGGATTACATCCGCAGCGCTTACAACGACGGCGCCACCGGCCCGTACCAGTTCACCGACCCTGCGGTGGAAAAACCCGCACCCGGCGATCTGCTATGCCTGCTGCGTGGGCGCAACGTTGCACTCGGCTACGCGGGTTTGAAGGCCGCGCTGGGCGGTAGCGCACCGATGCCATGGCAATCGCATTGCGATGTGGTGGTGGCCGCTAATGTCGGTGGCGATCGCACGCTGTATCTGATTGGCGGCAACGTGTTCAACACCGTGATGATGCGCAAGATGCCGCTGGACCGCGCCGGCCGTGTGGTATTGCCGACGCCGCAGTCCGACAGCGCGCAAGATCAGAATGAAGACAGCCTTGGCGTCGCCAGCGAATGCACGCCGGCACACGAAGAATTGTGCGACTTCAACCGACGCGACTGGGCGGCACTGCTGAAGCTGCGTCCCGACGCAGCAATGCTGGCGCCACCGCCAACCGAGCCACTGCCTGCGCCCACCGCACTGCCTGCCGAGCAGACGATGCCTCCAGGTTTCCCACGCGTGGTGCCCCCGCGCCCGGAAACGCAGCCGGCGCCGACGCAGCAGCCTGGGTGAGCAAAGATTCAAAGCCGCTCTCCCTGCGAGTGAGGGGCTGGGGTTTGGGGGTACCGGGCGAAGCCCTGGTGCTGCCTCAACTGCACCGGACTGCGCACGTATCCTCATCCGCCCCTTCGGGGCACCTTCTCCCGAGGGGAGAAGTAACAGACACGTGGCGCCACGCTCTAGCCATTCTCCCGCCGAGAGGGGGGCGGGTACGGGGCGAACATGGTGATGCCTCAACTGCATGAGGCTGCGCCCGACCCCTCATCCGCTCCTTCAGGCACCTTCTCCCAAAGGGAAAAGGAACACGGCATGGGCTATTCCGAATCGACAACGAAAAAGCGGGCCGAAGCCCGCTTTTCGTGACGCATCAACCAGCGGCGATTACTCGGCCGACGGCGGAACGCCCTCGCCTTCTTCCACTGCCTTGATCGACAGACGGATACGGCCCTGCTTGTCCACTTCCAGCACCTTGACGCGGACCAGATCGCCTTCCTTCAGCTTGTCGCCGACCTTCTCCACGCGCTCGCTGGAAATCTGCGAGACGTGCACCAGGCCGTCCTTGCCCGGCAGGATGGTGACGAACGCACCGAAGTCCATGATCTTGGCGACCTTGCCTTCGTAGATGCGGCCCGGCTCCACGTCCGAGGTGATCTGCTCGATGCGCGACTTCGCAGCTTGCGCGGCGATGGCGTTGACCGAGGCAATGATGATCGTGCCATCGTCCTGGATGTCGATCTGCGTACCGGTTTCCTTGGTGATCGCCTGGATGGTCGAACCACCCTTGCCGATCACTTCGCGGATCTTGTCCGGGTGGATCTTGATGGTCAGCAGACGCGGCGCGTAGTCGCTCAGTTCCAGACGCGGGGTGGTCAGTGCATGCGCCATCTCGCCGAGGATGTGCAGACGGCCAGCCTTGGCCTGCTGCAATGCCTGCTTCATGATTTCTTCGGTGATGCCTTCGATCTTGATGTCCATCTGCAGCGCGGACACGCCTTCGGCAGTACCGGCCACCTTGAAGTCCATGTCGCCCAGGTGATCTTCGTCACCCAGGATGTCCGACAGCACCACGAAGCGGTCGTTTTCCTTGACCAGACCCATGGCGATACCTGCGACCGGCGCCTTGATCGGCACACCAGCGTCCATCAGCGCCAGCGAGCTGCCGCAGACCGATGCCATCGACGAGGAACCGTTGGACTCGGTGATTTCCGAGACCACACGGATGGTGTACGGGAATTCTTCCAGGCTCGGCATCACGGCGAGCACGCCGCGCTTGGCCAGACGGCCGTGGCCAATTTCGCGACGCTTCGGCGCACCGAAACGACCGCACTCGCCCACCGAATACGGAGGGAAGTTGTAATGGAACAGGAAGTTTTCCTTGTACTCGCCGCTGACCGCGTCGATCACCTGGCCATCGCGGGCAGTGCCCAACGTGGTGACCACGATCGCCTGCGTCTCGCCGCGAGTGAACAGCGCCGAGCCGTGAGTACGCGGCAACACGCCGGCCTGCACAGCGATCGGACGCACGGTATCCAGTGCACGACCATCGATACGCACCTTGGTGTCGAGCACCGAGTCGCGCATGGTGTGGTATTCCAGCTCGCCGAATTCCTTCGACAGCTCAGCGGTGTTCCAGCCCTCGGAGGCGACGCGGCCGGCCAACGACTCCAGCACGTCCTTCTTGATCGCCGAGATGGCGTCGCGACGCTGCAGCTTGTCGCGCACCTGGAAGGCGCTCGCCAGCTGCGTGCCGACGGCTTCCTTCAGCGCGTTGATCAGCGCGGTGTTCTTGGCAGGCGCAACCCAGGTGCTGGGCTTGGTGCCGGCTTCGACGGTCAGCTCGTTGATCGCGTTGATGACTTTCTGCAGTTCGCGATGACCGAAGGTCACTGCGCCCAGCATCACTTCTTCGGACAGCAGCTCCGCTTCCGACTCGACCATCAGCACCGCATTGGCGGTACCGGCAACCACCAGCTCCAGCTGCGAATCCTTCAGCTCGGCGATGGTCGGGTTGAGGATGTACTCACCGTTCTTGTAGCCCACCTTGGCGGCGCCGATCGGGCCGTTGAAGGGGGTACCGGCCAGCGACAGTGCAGCCGATGCGCCGATCAGCGCGGCGATGTCGCCGTCGATGTCCGGGTTCATCGACATCACGGTCGCGATGATCTGTACTTCGTTCTTGTAGTCCTCCGGGAACAGCGGACGGATCGGACGGTCGATCAGGCGCGAGATCAACGTTTCCTTCTCGGTCGCACGTCCTTCGCGCTTGAAGAAGCCGCCCGGGATGCGGCCGCCGGCATAGAACTTCTCCTGATAATCGACCGTCAGGGGGAAGAAGTCCTGCCCTTCGCGCGCGGTTTTTGCGGCGACGGCGGTGACCAGCAGTACGGTGTCGTCCATCTTGACGATGACGGCACCGCTCGCCTGGCGAGCGACTTCGCCCGTCTCCAGGGTGACGGTGTGCTTGCCGTACTGGAAGGTTTTGGTGATTTTTGCCACGGAGGTTTTTTCCTTAGGTGTAACTGTCTTCGTTGGACCGTCGTCGACCCATGCCGAGAACGGGCGGCCGGGAGGCTCCGGCCCATAAACTTGATGGTGCGATGACGCGTTTGCGAACGACCAAAACAAAACCGCGGCGCATCGCTGCACCGCGGTGGTAGGACTCGATTAGCGGCGCAGGCCGAGCTTCTCGATCAACGACTTATAACGCTCGTTGTCCTTCTTCTTCAGGTAGTCGAGCAGGCTGCGGCGACGGTTGACCATCTGCAGCAGACCGCGACGGCTGTGGTGATCCTTCTTGTGGGTCTTGAAGTGACCGCTCAGCAGCTCGATGCGTGCGGTCAGCAGAGCGACCTGCACTTCCGGCGACCCGGTGTCCTGGGCGCTGCGCTTGTTGTCTTCAATAACTTTCTGGGTGTCAACAGACATGATGTTTTCTCGATAGATGCGTGGTCGACAGAAACGTGCATGACGCACCGTCGGACTCGCCGTTTGCTAGGGATAAGCGCGCTTGGCGCTGAGGTGCCCCGATCGGGGCCGCGAAATTGTACCGTTGCACGGCGCCGGGAACAAGTTGACTAAACCTTAACAACCCGGAATTCCGTTCAGTCCATTGAATAGGCGCTGCGGCGACAACCTGCCGTCAGCGTCAACAAGGCCAAGGCCTGACGGGCTTCCATCCGGGTCGAATACCGCGACCTGCCCGGTCGGAAATGCAGGATCGCGCAGCCGCTGCCCCATCCGGAAGCGGGTCGCATGGGCCTGGTCGAGGGTGATCTGCGCAAAATCGGCCAGCCCGGCCTGGATCGGCAGCAGCAAATCTTCGGCCCGCGCACCCGATTCCAATGCCGCGCTCAACGCCTCCAGGGTCACCATCTGTGGCGACCGGAACGGCTCGACCCAGAGCCGGCGCAACGAGGCGATATGCGCCCCGCAACCGAGCGCTTCGCCCAGATCGCGGGCCAGGCTGCGGATGTAAGTGCCGGAGCCACAGGTCACGCGCAACTGCAGACGCGGCGCGTGATAACTGATCAGTTCGATCGCATGCACCTCGACCTCGCGCACCGGCGCCTCGATCACGTCGCCCCGGCGTGCCTTGGCATACAGCGGCTCGCCGCCCTGCTTCAGCGCGGAATAGATCGGGGCCTGCTGCTGGATGCGGCCAATCAACGGCGCCAAGGCTGCGCGTAACGCGTCTTCGGTCAGCGCAGGCACCGCACGCTCGCGCAGCGGTTCACCGTCGGCATCGTCGGTATCGGTGGTGACGCCCAGCACCACCTCGGCGTCGTACGCCTTGGCCGAGCCGAGCAGCAAGCCGGCGATCTTGGTCGCCTCGCCCAGGCACAACGGCAGCAAGCCGGTGGCCAGCGGATCCAGGCTACCGGTGTGGCCGCCTTTCTCGGCTCGCAACAGACGGCGCGCGGCCTGCAATGCGTTGTTGGAACTGAGCCCGGCCGGTTTATCCAGCAACAGGATGCCGTGCAGCGGGCGATAGACGATGCGGGGTTTCAAAAGATCGGTGCTCGAATCGGGCGCTGTGCGCGTCCGCGGGAATCCAGGGGGCGCGGCAATCTTGCCCCGCCCACACAGCGCTTAGCGCTGCTCAGCGTCTTCATCGCTGGACGTGGCCTGCGGACCGACATCGTCCAGGTCACGCAGCAGGTTATCGATACGCTCGCCACGATCGACCGAGTCGTCGTAGTGAAAGTGCAGCTCGGGCACGTGACGCAGCTTCATCGCGCGCGCCAGCTGCGTGCGCAGCTGCCCGGCAATTTCCTTGAGTCCCTTGACCGCTTCAGCCGAACGCTCCTGCTGCAGCGCGGTGACGAACACCTTGGCGTGCGCCAGATCGCGGCTGATTTCGACATCGGAAACGCTGACCGACGGCAAGCCGTGGTCGCGCACGGCCGCGTGCACGATCGTGCCGAGGTCGCGACGCACCTGCGCAGAAACGCGATCGGTGCGATGGAATGATTTGGTTGGCATGGTCGTGGACCTGGTTGATTCGGAGGGCCAGATGGCACCGAAGCCAAAAACGAACGCGGGCGGCCATGCCGCCCTCGCCTTGCAGAACTTGCGTACACCATCGCCTGTGTGGAAGACCGGGGCCGCAGGCCCCGGCAGCCATTACAGCGTGCGGGCAACCTCGATACGCTCGAAGCACTCGATCTGATCGCCAGGCTTGACGTCGTTGTAAGCCTTCACGCCGATACCGCACTCGGTACCGTTGCGCACTTCGTCGACGTTTTCCTTGAAGCGACGCAGCGATTCCAGCTCGCCCTCGAACACCACGACGCTGTCGCGGAGCACGCGGATCGGCTTGCTGCGCTTCACCACGCCTTCGATGATCATGCAGCCTGCAACCGCACCGAACTTCGAGCTGCGGAACACGTCGCGGACCTGCGCAATACCGATGATCTCTTCGCGGATTTCCACGCCGAGCAGACCGGACGCCACCTGCTTCACCTGATCGATCACGTCATAGATGATCGAGAAGTAACGCAGATCGATACCGTTGGACTCGACGATCTTGCGCGCCGATGCATCCGCACGCACGTTGAAGCCGATCATCGTTGCCTTGGACGCCGCTGCCGAATTCGCATCCGACTCGGTGATGCCGCCCACGCCGGAATGGATCACGTTGATGCGGATGTCGTCGTTGGACAACGCCACCAGCGACTGCTTGAGCGCTTCCACCGAACCCTGCACGTCGGCCTTGATCACCAGGTTCAACACCTGTTGGCCTTCGCCCTTGCCCATCTGGGCCAGGATGTCTTCCATGCGGTTGGTTGCCGAGGCGACCAGACGCGATTCGCGGCGCTTGGTTTCGCGCTGCTGTGCCACGTCCTTGGCCAGACGCTCGTCGTCGACGACCACGAAGTCATCGCCAGCTTCCGGCACGCCGGACAGGCCGAGCACCTGCACCGGAATCGACGGGCCTGCCGAGGCCGGCTGATGGCCGGTTTCGTCGAACAGCGCACGCACGCGGCCGTACTGAATGCCGCACACCAGGTAGTCGCCACGCTTCAGCGCGCCCTGCTGCACCAGCACCGTTGCCACCGGGCCACGGCCCTTGTCCAGCGAGGATTCGATCACGGTACCGCTGGCGCGGCCATCGGCCACTGCCTTGAGTTCCAGCACTTCGGCCTGCAGCGAAATCGCATCCAGCAGCGTATCCACACCGGTACCGACCTTGGCCGACACTTCGATGAACTGGGTGTCGCCGCCGAAATCTTCGGCAACCACGTTTTCGGCCAGCAATTCGTTCTTGACCCGCAGCGGATCCGCGCCGGCCTTGTCGATCTTGTTGACCGCCACGATCAACGGAACGCCTGCCGCCCTGGCATGCGCAACCGCTTCCTTGGTCTGCGGCATGACGCCGTCGTCGGCCGCAACCACCAGCACCACGATGTCGGTGATCTTGGCGCCGCGCGCACGCATCGAGGTAAACGCGGCATGGCCGGGCGTATCCAGGAAGCTGATGACGCCACGACCGGTTTCGACGTGGTACGCACCGATGTGCTGAGTGATGCCACCAGCTTCGCCGGAAGCGATCTTGGTGCGACGGATGTAGTCCAGCAGCGAGGTCTTGCCGTGATCGACGTGACCCATGATGGTCACGACCGGCGGACGCGAGGTGGTCTCGCCCTGCGCGTCTTCGGAATGCGCCAGCAGCGCATCTTCGAAGTCGGCATTGTCCGCACGCACTGCCTTGTGGCCGAGTTCTTCGGTCACCAGTGCAGCGGTGTCGTGATCGATGCTCTGGGTAATGGTCGCCATGACGCCCATCTTGAACAGCGCCTTGACCACGTCGCCACCCTTGAGCGCAAGCTTCTGCGCCAGATCGGCCACGGTGATGGTCTCGCCGATCGCCACTTCACGCACCACCGGTGCAGTCGGACGCTCGAACCCGTGCGGGCCGCTGTTGCTCTGGTTGCTGCCACGACCGCCATCATTGCCGCGACGCGACGACGACGAACCCGGACGACCGGTCGGCTTGCCACGCACATTGGAACGACGCGCGCGATCGGCGGCCGACAGATGCAGCTGACCAGCAAAGCGCTTGGTCGCATCGTCGTCTTCGACGCCAGCCACCATGACGTGCGAACCGCGCGTCTTGTGCTTGGCTGCGTTATTGCGATCATCCGGACGGGCCGGCGTCGCCGGACGCGAAGCGGGCGACGCACCAGCCGGACGGGCCGGACGCGGTGCCGAAGACGGCGAGGACGGTGCACGCGCAGCAGGCGCCGAAGACGGCGTCGGCGCAGCGGCAACCGGGGCCGGCGCACTGGCAGCCGCAGCGGCTTCCTCGGCAGCCTTGCGCTCGGCTTCTACACGGTCTTTTGCGGCCTGTTCTTCGTCGCGCTTGCGCTGAATCGCTTCATCGCGCACACGGTCGCTTTCGGCCAGGGCCTGCTGCTCGTCGAGATTGCGCTGACGCGATGCAGCGAGCTTGGCCAGGATGTCGGCACGCTCTTCGTCCGGCGTCATCGGCACGGCACGGCCGCCGACTTCGTTCTCGGATTTGACGTACGTCCGTTTCTGGCGCACTTCCACGTTGACCGTGGTCTTGGTGCGGCCGGCGCTGACCGTGACTTCCTGCAGCTTGCGCCGATTCAGCGTGATCTTCTTGGCTGCCTCGCTTGCCGCTTCGGCAGGTGCATCGGACTTGCCATGCGTGCGACGCAGGAAGCCAAGCAGTTTCATCTTCTCGGTGCTGGTCACGACCTGGTCGGGACCGCTGAACTTCATTCCGGCCTCGGCCAGTTGAACCAGCAGTTTATCGACCGGCGTGTTGACCAGTTCGGCAAGCTTGCGGATGGTGGTTTGCTGCGACATTCGGATCCTATGATCTGGTTGGCGCCCCCTCGCCCAGAGCAAGGGAAACGCTGATTCTAAGCCCTGATGGGGTCAGGGCGCGGTTCATTGCCGGCTCATTCGCCGCGCTCCAAACGGGCGATCTCCTCGGCGCGGGCCGCCAGGATCAGCGCCGAGGCGCGCTCCTGGGTCATGCCCTCGATGCCGAAGTCGACGATCTCGTCCGCTGCCAGGTCGGACAAGTCCTCGCTGGTACGCACGCCGTGCTCGGCCAGAGCAAAGGCCGTTTCCTCGTCCATCCCCTCCAGCGCCAGCAGGTCCTCGGTGGGCTGAGTTCCTTCCAGGCCTTCTTCCTCGGCCAGCGCGGCGTTGAGCAGCGCATCGCGGGCACGGGCACGCAGTTCTTCGACGATGTCTTCGTCGAAGCCTTCCACCGCCAGCAGTTCGCCGACTGGCACGTAGGCGATTTCTTCGACCGTGTTGAAGCCTTCGGACACCAGGATCGCGGAGATTTCTTCGTCCACTTCCAGGCGATCCATGAACAGCTGGCGCGCCGATGCCTGTTCAGCTTCGGACTTTGCAGCCACCTGGTCGGCAGTCATCACGTTGAGCTGCCAACCGGTCAGGCGGCTGGCCAGACGCACGTTCTGGCCGCCCTTGCCGATTGCCTGCGCCAGGCGGTCTTCCGCCACGGCCAGGTCCATCGAGTGCTTGTCTTCATCGACGATGATCGACTGCACTTCAGCAGGCGCCATCGCGTTGATCACGAAGTTGGCCGGGTTCTCGTTCCACAACACGATGTCCACGCGCTCGCCATTGAGCTCGTTGGACACTGCCTGCACGCGCGAGCCGCGCATACCGATACAAGCACCGATCGGATCGGTACGCGTGTCGTGCGCAATCACCGCAATCTTGGCGCGGTCGCCAGGATCACGTGCGCAGGCCTTGATCTCGACCAGACCCTGACCGACTTCCGGCACTTCGAGCTTGAACAGCTCAATCATGAATTCCGGCGCAGCGCGGCTGATGAACAGCTGCGGGCCACGCGGTTCGGAACGCACTTCGGCCAGATAGCCGCGTACGCGGTCGCCCGGGCGCAGCACGTCGCGCGGAATGCCCTTGTCCTTCGGAATGAAGGCCTCAGCATTGCCGCCCAGATCGACAAAGATATTGCCGCGCTCGGCACGCTTGACCACACCGGTGATCAACTCGCCGACGCGATCCTTCCATGCGTCCACAACCTGCTGACGCTCGGCTTCGCGCACACGCTGCACGATTACCTGCTTGGCAGCCTGCGCGGCGATGCGGCCGAAATCCGGGTTTTCGATCTGTTCTTCGATGTAGTCGCCCACATCCACGCCGTCGGCTTCGTCGATGGCATCCATCAGACGCACCTGGCGATCCGGCGACTCCATCACCACATCGTCGGCGACGACTTCCCAACGACGGTAGGTTTCGTAGTTACCGTCCTTGTGGTCGATGGTCACGCGTGCCAGCACGTCCTGGTCGGGATAGCGCTTCTTCGCTGCGGAAGCCAACGCGGCCTCGATCGCATCGAAGATCACTTCGCGCGGCACGCCCTTTTCGTTGGCCACCGCATCCACTACCAGCAAAAGTTCCTTGCTCATTTAGTCACTCCGCGCGCGGCTTGCCAGCCGCCGACTCGTTGGATGGTTTCTTCTTGTCGTGCCCGGGTTTTTTCGGGCCGGGCTTATTCGGTTTTTGCGGCGCCAGGCCCAAGGCAACCCAATCCGGCAGGATGCGCGCCTTGTCGATGTTGTCGAAGCCGATCTGGACGTCCTTGCCATCGACCGAAAACACTACGGCCTCGGACTCAGACTCGGTACGCAGGATCTGACCCTGAAAACGGCGCCGACCATCCTGCGCAAGCTTCAATACGATCTTTGCGGACTCGCCGGCATGGCGCGCGAACTGTTCGAGGGTGAACAAGGGACGGTCCACACCCGGCGATGACACTTCCAGGGTGTAGTTGCCACTGATCGGGTCTTCGACGTCGAGCTGGGCCGACACTTCACGGCTCACGCGCTCGCAGTCGTCGACGTTGATCACACGCTCGGGCTGTTCGGCCGACGGCACATCGATGTAAAGGCGCAACGTGGCGCCACCTGGCGCGGGGAGATACTCCACGCCCAGCAGTTCCAAGCCCAGGGACTCAACCGTTGGACTCAGCAGATTCGCGATTTCGGTCGCTTTTTCGCTCACAGACTGCCCTGATCAAATGATTGCCAGTAGAACCCCGGCAACCGGCAGCAAACTTTCCGGTTCCGGAAAAAACAAGGGGCCCGATGGGCCCCTTGCGTGAAAAAAGCCCGACCTCTCAGGGTCGGCGCAAAGACGGGAACATGCGTCTTTGCGATCCAAGAACATGAACTGCTGCCCTAAGGCAAACTGCATTAAAGCAGCAATTCAAACTTGGTAGCGGGGGCAGGATTTGAACCTGCGACCTTCGGGTTATGAGCCCGACGAGCTGCCAGACTGCTCCACCCCGCAGCAGAAGCGGAATTATGAAGAACTTGAGCGGCAATTGCAAGCCCTAAGTTTTTCATCTGTTGAACACTTTGGCGAGTGTCCAACGTCGCGGCGAATGATAACCGCAATGCAACAAAAACGAAACACCAATCACAACTTTATTTCAGATCCGCGCCATACACCTGCAGCAAACGCCGCTGCGTCAGCGTCGCGCGCGCCTGCCCGCTTACGCCAGACCAGCAAACGCGCGCTGGCACCACACCATGATCGGGCTCCAGGCCAGACCAAGCGCCAGCAATGCGAGTGCGTTGACGCCCAGCACCGTGCCCAGGACGCGATCGTTGTTGGCGGGCAACGGCTCACCAACCGGTTCGTCGAAGTACATGACCTTGATGACACGCAGGTAGTAGTACGCACCAATCACCGCGCACAACACACCTACCAGCGCCAGCCACAGCATGTCGCCCTTCACCGCCGCGCCCAGCACGGCGAGCTTGGTCCAGAAGCCGAGGAACGGCGGAATGCCCGCGAGCGAAGCCATGATGCACAGCACCAGGCCAGCCATCCACGGATTGCGCGCGTTGAGCCCCTTGAAGTCGTCGATGTTCTCCGCTTCAAAGCCATTGCGCGACAACGCAATGATCGCGCCGAACGAAGCGGTCGACATGATGGTGTAGCTCACTGCATAGAACATCGCAGCCGCATACCCTTCTTCCCCGCCACCGGCCACGCCCATCAGCAGGAAGCCGATATGCGACACCGTCGAATACGCAAGCATGCGCTTGAGATTGGTCTGCGCGATGGCCATCAGGTTGCCGATGACCAACGACAGTGCCGACAGCCCTCCAATCAGCAGATGCCACTGCGGCGACAACGGACCCATACCCACTTCCAGCAGGCGGTAGGCCATGCCGAATGCAGCCAACTTCGGTGCCGAGCTGATAAACAACGCGATCGGTGCCGGGGCGCCCTGATAGACGTCGGGCAGCCACATATGGAACGGCGCGGCGCCCAGCTTGAATGCAACACCAGCGATCATGAAGATGGTGCCGGTCAGCAGCAGTGTGCGCTCACCCGAGCCGTCGATCGCGTCATGGATGCCCGCCAGGCTCAGTGTGCCCGTAGCGCCGTAGACCAGCGACATGCCGTACAACAGCAGACCCGACGCCAGCGAACCCAGCACGAAATACTTCATCGCCGCTTCGGTGGCCAGGCCGTTGTCGCGATTGGATGCGACCAGCGCGTACGAACACAGCGCCAGCAGTTCCAGCCCCAGATAGACCATCAGCAGACTGCCTGCCGAGGCTAGCAGCATCATGCCGGCGGTGGCGAACAACACCAACACCGGGATTTCGCCCTGATAGAGATTGCGCTCGCGCAGATAAGTCCAGCCATAAACCAGGCTCAACCCGCTGACGAGCACGATCACCGTCTTCATGACATCCGCGGCGGTATCGCGCACGAACATGCCGTTGAAGATGTCGCCCTGCCCGCCCGTGCCGGTTGCCAACAACGCAAACACCACGGCCAGAACAGCGATAGAGAACAAGTGGGTCCAGACCTTGTTCCGCTGGCTCATAAACAGGTCGAGCATCAGCAGTGCGAAGGCGCCGCCGATCAGCACCAGCTCCGGAACAAGCGGAGCCAGGTCAGCGGTGGTCAACGGCGCGAGCGTTGGCGTGGTCATCATCAAATCCTGAAAATCGGTACGTACGGCAAGCAGTTACAGCTTGGTCGCGGCAATCTGGGTAGCCAGCTTGGCGATCGATGGTTCCATCAGATCGGTCAGCGGCTTCGGATACAGGCCCAGGGCCAGCACGCCAGCAGCGAACACCCCCAGCACGAAGGCCTCACGGCCATTGATGTCCTTCAGCTCGGCCACGTGCGCGTTGGCCACTTCGCCGAAGAACACGCGCTTGTAGAGCCACAGCGTGTAGGCCGCAGTGATCACCAGCGTGGTGGCGGCAGCGAAGGCAACCAACGGATGCTTCTGGAAGCTGGCCAGGATCACCATGAACTCGCCGACGAAACCGCTGGTACCCGGCAGACCGGCATTGGCCATGAAGAACAACATCGCAAAGGTGGCGAACCACGGCATCACATTGACCACCCCGCCGTAATCGGCGATGCGACGCGTGTGCATGCGGTCGTACAACACACCGATGCACGAGAACATGGCGCCGGACACGAAGCCGTGCGAAATCATCTGCACCATCGCGCCTTGCAAGCCGAGACGTGCAGCGTCGGTGCTGCCGTACTCACGCACCAGCGTGAAGGCAATGAAGGTACCCAGGGTGACGAAGCCCATGTGCGCGATGGACGAGTACGCCACCAGCTTCTTCATGTCTTCCTGCACCAATGCCACCAGACCGACATAGACCACCGCGATCAACGACAACGCAATGACCAACCAGGCGAACTCGTGACTGGCATCCGGCACGATCGGCAGGTTGAAGCGCAGGAAACCGTAGCCGCCGATCTTCAGCGCGATCGCAGCCAGGATCACCGAACCGGCGGTCGGCGCTTCGACGTGCGCATCCGGCAGCCAGGTGTGCACCGGGAACATCGGCACCTTGACCGCAAAGGCGATCAAGAACGCGAAGAAGATCCAGGTCTGCTCCTTGGCGGTCAGCTGCAGCGCGTACAGGTCGGCGAGTTGGAAACTGCCGCCCTTCAGATACAGGTACACCAGACCCACCAGCATCAGCACCGAGCCGAGGAAGGTGTAGAGGAAGAACTTCATCGCCGCATAGATACGCCGCGGACCACCCCAGACACCGATGATCAGGAACATCGGGATCAGCATGGCTTCGAAGAAGACATAGAACAGCATCGCGTCGGTGGCAGCGAAGATACCGACGGTGACGCCTTCCAGAATCAGGAACGCGGCGACGTACTGATTGACGCGCTTGTCGATCGAGCGCCAGGCGCCGATCAGCGCCAGCACCGTCACCAATGTGGTGAGCACGATCAACGCGACCGCGATGCCATCCACGCCCAGGTTGTAGCCGATGTTGTAAGCCGGAATCCAGGCATGCAGTTCGATGAACTGCATCGCGTCATTGGCGGTGTCGTAGCCCAACAGCGGCAGACTCAGCACAAAGGTCGCCACCGCCACCGCCAAGGACGCCCAGCGGGCAGTCTCGGCGTTGCGCAACGCAAGGATCAGGGCGCCACCGATAATCGGCAGCCAGATCAAGATAGACAGTAAAGGCCAGTTCGACACGTTTTCTTATTCCGTACAGGTCAACGCCAGAAATGCATCAGTACCGCCAACAAGGCGATCAAACCGATGATCATTGCGAAGGCGTAGTGATAGAGGAAACCGGATTGCGTGCGACGCAGCAGATTTGCAGCCAGGTCGATCAGTCGGGCAGAACCATTGACGACCACGCCGTCGACCACATGGGTGTCGATTGCGCGTGACGCTTTGCCAAGGACAACACCGCCACCGGCGAAGCCATTGATCCACAGCTTGTCGAAGCCGTATTTGTTTTCCAGCAGCCACACGATCGGCGCGAACGCCTTGCGCGACTTGGTGGCCAGGTCGGGCTTCCACAGATAGAACAGCGCGGCCAGCAATAGACCAGCGACCGTTAGGAAGAACGGCGCCGCCATCATGCCGTGCAACGCGAACGCCACCGGGCCATGGAATTCTTCGGCCAGCGCACCAACGGTATCGCGCGCCGGGTCATAGAAGTCAACGATGCCGGTGAAGAACGACACGGCGTGCCCCTTCAGCGCGTGCGCCGCGTGGTGGCCCTGCCAATCGGTACCGAACAACATCGGGCCGATAGTGAAGAAACCGATCGCCACCGACGGAATCGCCAGCAGGATCAGCGGCAACGTCACCACCCACTTGGACTCGTGCGGCTCGTGAACACCGTGGTGACCATGGCCGTGATCATCATGACCATGGCTGTCATGCGCATGTGCATCGTGCGCGTGGCTGTCGTGGGCATGCACCTGTGCTTCTGCATCGGCATGCGCGCTGTCGTGATGTGCATGCGCGTCGTGCGCATGAGCATCGCGAAAACGCTCCTTGCCGTGGAAGGTCAGGAACAGCAGACGGAAGCTGTAGAAGCTGGTGACCAGCACGCCACCGAGCACGGACCAGTAGCCGTAGGTCGCTATCCAGCTATGCGATTCGTGCGCGTGGTGCGCAGCGGCTTCGATGATGGTGTCCTTCGAGTAGAAACCCGAGAAGAACGGCGTACCGACCAGTGCCAGCGTACCGATCACGCTGGTCCAGTAGGTCACCTTCATGTACTTGCGCAGGCCGCCCATCTTGCGCATGTCCTGCTCGTGGTGCATGCCGATGATGACCGAGCCCGCCGCCAGGAACAGCAGCGCCTTGAAGAAGGCATGCGTCATCAGGTGGAACACGGCGGCCGAATAGGCCGACACGCCAAGCGCCACGGTCATGTAGCCGAGCTGGGACAGCGTCGAGTACGCGACCACGCGCTTGATGTCGTTCTGCACGATGCCGATCAGGCCGGTGAAGAAGGCCGTGGTCGCACCGATGAACAGGATGAAGTTGAGCGCGGTTTCCGACAACTCGAACAGCGGCGACATGCGCGCCACCATGAAGATGCCGGCGGTGACCATGGTCGCAGCATGGATCAGTGCCGAGATCGGGGTCGGGCCTTCCATCGAGTCAGGCAGCCACACATGCAGCGGCACCTGCGCCGACTTGCCCATCGCGCCGATGAACAGGCAGATGCAGATCAGCGTCATCACGCTCCATTCGTGGCCCGCAAACAACTGCACCTTGGCGTTGGCCATGGTGGTCGCGTTGGCAAACACGGTGGAATAATCCAACGAGCCGAACCACAACAGCACGCCGGCGATGCCGAGAATGAAGCCGAAGTCGCCCACGCGGTTGACCAGGAACGCCTTCATGTTGGCGAACACGGCAGTCGGGCGCTTGAACCAGAAGCCGATCAGCAGGTACGACACCAGACCCACCGCTTCCCAGCCGAAGAACAGCTGCAGGAAGTTGTTGCTCATCACCAGCGTCAGCATGGAGAAGGTGAACAACGAGATGTAGCTGAAGAAGCGCTGGTAGCCGGGATCTTCTTCCATGTAGCCGATGGTGTAGATGTGCACCAGCAGCGACACGAAAGTCACCACTACCATCATCATCGCGGTCAGGCGGTCGACCATGAAGCCGACATGCGCGGAGTAATTACCGACGTCGAAGAAGGTGTACAGGTTCTGGTTGAACGGGCTGGCGCCCTGCTCCACCAATTGGTACAGCGTCAGGCACGACAGTACGCAGCTGACCGCCACGCCGAGGATGGTGACGTATTGCGCGCCCTTGCGCCCTACCTGGCGACCGAACAGGCCGGCGATGATGCTGCCGATCAGCGGTGCAAGCACCACCGCAATCAACAGACTCTTGGAGAGAGTGATTTCCATCTACAGGTCAGCCCTTCAACGTATCGACTTCGGCCACATTGATCGTGCGGCGCGTGCGGAACAGAGTCACCAGGATCGCAAGGCCGATGGCGGCCTCCGCAGCGGCAACGGTCAGGATGAAGAACACGAACAACTGACCGGCGGGGTCGCCCAGCTCGCGCGAAAACGCAATGAAGTTGACGTTGACCGACAGCAGCATCAACTCGATCGACATCAGCAACACGATGACGTTCTTGCGGTTGAGGAAGATGCCGGCCAGGGAGATGCAGAACAGCACCGCGCCCAGTCCAAGCAGGTGGCCCAAGGTAATCAAGACTTCGCCTCCTGTCCGTCGGCCGCATCGACGCGCGGCGTAACCTGTGCTGGCTTTTCGACTGCCATCTTGACGATGCGCAGACGGTCGCCCGCCTTCACGCGGGATTGCTCGCTGGCGTTCTGGAGCTTGATGCCGGTGCGCTTGCGCAAGGTCAGCATCACTGCAGCCACCACGGCCACGGTCAGAATCACGGCGGCAAATTCGAACGGCAGCAGGAACTCGGTGTACAGGCTCTTGGCCAGCCAGGTCAGGTTAGAACTGTCGGCGGCTTGCGCTGCCGCGTTGTCGACCGGGAACGGCGTGGCAGTGCGCGCCTTGACCCCGATCAAGGTGACCATCTGTGCCAGCATCGCCACCGCAACGATCACGCCCAGCGGCATGTATTTGACCCAGCCCTCGCGCAGCCGGCTGGTGTCGATGTCCAGCATCATCACCACGAACAGGAACAGCACCATCACTGCGCCGACGTAGACCAGCACCAGCGTGACGCCGAGGAACTCGGCACCGACCAGCAACCAGATACACGCCATCGAGAAGAAGGTGAGGATCAGGCACAACACGGCATACACCGGGTTACGCACGCTGATCACCGCACCGGCGGACACCACCGCGACTGCGGAGAAGGCGTAAAAAGCAATAGAGACCCAGTCCATCATGACCTCAACGGAAGGCGGCATCGGCAGCGCGACGCTCGGCGATCTCGGCTTCTAGCCGGTCTCCGATCGCCAGCAGCTGCGGCTTGTTGACAATATTCTCGCCACGCTTCTCGAAGTGGTACTCGAGGATGTGCGTCTCGACGATCGAGTCCACCGGGCAGCTTTCTTCGCAGAAGCCGCAGAAGATGCACTTGAACAAGTCAATGTCGTAACGCGTGGTGCGGCGCGAGCCGTCCTCGCGCTTGGCCGAGTCGATGGTGATCGCCAGCGCCGGGCACACCGCTTCGCACAGCTTGCAGGCAATGCAGCGTTCTTCGCCATTGGGGTAGCGACGCAACGCATGCAGGCCACGGAAACGCGGCGACTGCGGAAACTTCTCCATCGGATACAGCACGGTGTACTTGGGCTTGAACGTGTACTTAAACGTCAGCCACAAGCCTGCGAGCAGTTCGAGCAGCAGCAGGCTCTTGAAGTAATGGGTGATCTTGTTCATCGGTTACACGCCCTTCTGGATCACGCCGTAAAACACCATCAACGCCGTCACTGCGATCCACACGATCGTGAGCGGAATGAACACCTTCCAACCCAGACGCATGATCTGGTCGTAGCGGTAGCGCGGGAAGCTGGCACGGAACCAGATGTAAGCGCTGGCGAAGAAGAACACCTTCATCAGCAGCCACGGCCAACCGCCCTTCCACACCCAGTCGATCCACGGCGAGATATCCGCAGTGACCCAACCCTGGATCGGGCTCAGCCAGCCACCGAGGAAGAAGATCGAGATCAGGAAGCTGACCAGGATCATGTTGGCGTATTCGGCCAGGAAGAACAGCGCGAACGCACCGCCCGAGTATTCCACCATGTGGCCGGCGACGATTTCCGATTCGCCTTCCACCACGTCGAACGGCGCGCGGTTGGTTTCGGCAACACCGGACACCCAGTACACGATGAACAACGGGAACAACGGAATCAGGAACCAGTCGAAGAAACCCGAATTACCGCCCTGCGCCAACACGATCTGGCTCAGGTTGACGCTGCCCGAGGCGATCATGACGCCGACCAGGGCAAACCCCATCGCGATTTCGTAGCTGACCACCTGCGCCGCCGAGCGCATCGCACCCAGAAACGCGTACTTGGAATTGGAAGCCCAGCCAGCGAGGATGATTCCGTACACGCCCAGCGAGGTCATCGCCAGCAAATACAGCAAACCGACGTTGGCGTTGGACAGCACCAGCTGCGCATCGAACGGCACCACCGACCATGCGGCGAATGCCGGCGCCAGCGTCAACAACGGCGCGATGATGAACATCGCCTTGTGCGAGCTGCTGGGCTGCAGGATCTCCTTGAACAGGAGTTTGAACACGTCGGCGAAGGCCTGAAAGATGCCCATGCCCACGTACATGGGCCCGTGACGCACATGCATCCAGCCGATCAGCTTGCGTTCCCAGACCACGTAGAAAGCCACCGAGACGATCACCGGCACGGCGATCAACAGGATCTTCAACACGGTCCACAGCAGGATGCCGCCATCGCCCAGTCCGAGAAACCACTGGTGCAGAGGGTCGACCACGTTCAACAGCAATTCGTTCATGCAGCCACCACCGTTACGCGACCGGCACCAAGCGGCGCGGTTGCGCCATGGCCGGATTCGATCCACACCGTGCCAGGTGCAACACGCTTGTCCAGCACCACCGGCAACGTCGCCTTACCCGCGTCGGTGCCAACCTTGACCATCTGGCCATCGGCGATCTGCAGCTGCGCAGCCTGCTCGGGGTGCATCGCCACGCACGGTGCAATATTGAGCGGATGCGATTGCAGCGCAGCGGCGCGGCGCACCACCGCATCGGTGCGGTAGATCGCAGCGGTCGCTGCGACTTCCAGCCCGTCACTAGTCGCCTGCGGCTGAGCGGAGGCCACCGGGCGCACATCGCGATTCTGCATGGCGGCACGCAAGCCGACCAGATCGATGAACTCGAAACCGGCCAGACCCAGCTCGCCACCCAGCGCACGCAGCACACGCCAGCCTTCGCGCGCTTCGACCGGCAAGCGGCCTGCGGCACGCGCCGTCTGCACGCGACCGTCGAGATTGGTCAACGAGGCATCGATTTCCGGCAATGCACCGATCGGCAGGATCACGTCAGCCACATCGCGCGTTGAAGCGCAGGCGAACTGACTGAAGGCAACGACCTTGGCACCGGCCAGCGCGCTGCGTGCAGCGGCGGCGTCGGCAAAATCCAGGCCCGGCTCGATGCCGTACAGCACGTACGCCTGACGCGGCTGCGCCAGCATGCCGGCCACATCACGCGCGGTGGGCAACACACCTTGCGACACCAGACCCACCGCGTTCGCGCCCTGCGGGATACGGCACAACGATGCGCCCGTTGCGGCAGCGAAGTCGCGTGCAGCAGCACGCAGTGTCGCAGCCTGCGGATGATTTTCAGCCAATGCACCGACAACGATCACGGCGCGCGTTGCACCCTTGACCGCATCGCGTAGCGCGGCGTCGTCAAGTGCGCTTGCCAGCTGCGACGGCGCGACCACGGCGCGGCTCGCCTGCGTGAATGCGAAATCGAAATCGACCGGGTTGACCGAATGGATTTGCGTGCGGTTCTGGATGTGCGCCTTGCGCAGACGTGCATGCAGCAACGGCAGCTCGTGACGCACGTTGGTGCCGAACAGCACCACCACATCGGCCTGCTCGATCTCGGCCAGCGGCGTTGCAAAGGCTTCGGCAACCGCAGCGTCGGAGAAATCCCGATTGAGCAGCCGGTGATCCAGATTACCGCTGCCGAGGCCTTCGGCCAGACGTGCCAGCAGCGCACCTTCCTCGTTCGAAGTGGACGGATGCACCAGCACGCCAAGCTGATCGCCGGCGTTGTCACGCAGGATCTGGGTCGCAGCGGCCAGACCTTCGGTCCAGCTCACTTCGGTCCACTCGCCGTTGACCTTCTTCAGCGGCTTGCCCGCGCGGTCTTCAGCGTACAGACCCTGATGCGAATAGCGGTCGCGATCGGACAGCCAGCATTCGTTGACTGCTTCGTTCTCGCGCGGCACGGTGCGCAGCACTTCGCCACGACGCACGTGCAGGAACAGGTTCGAGCCCATCGCATCGTGGTAACCCAGCGATTCGCGCGCCATCAATTCCCACGGACGTGCGCGGAACTGGAACACCTTGTTGGTCAGCGCGCCCACCGGGCAGACGTCGATGACGTTGCCGGAAATTTCGGTGGTCAGCGGCTTGCCATCGTAGGTGCCGATCTGCAGGTTTTCACCGCGATACATGCCACCCAGCTCGTAGGTGCCGGCGATGTCTGCAGTGAAGCGCACGCAGCGGGTGCACTGGATGCAGCGGGTCATTTCGGTGGCGACCAGCGGACCGATATCCTCGTCCGGCACCACGCGCTTGCGCTCGTTGAAGCGGCTCACCGACCGGCCGTAGCCGAGCGAGACGTCCTGCAACTCGCACTCGCCACCCTGATCGCAGATCGGGCAATCCAGCGGGTGATTGATCAGCAAAAATTCCATCACGCTGCGCTGGTACTTCAGCGCCTTTTCGCTGCGCGTGGCGATCTTCATGCCATCCATCACCGGCGTGGCGCAGGCAGGCGACGGCTTGGGCGACTTTTCGACATCCACCAGACACATGCGGCAGTTGGCAGCGATCGGCAGCTTCTCGTGATAGCAGAAGCGCGGGATCGGAATGCCGGCCTTGTCGGCGGCCTGAATGATCATCGAGCCCTTCGGCACGACCAGACTCTGCCCGTCGATTTCGACGGTGACATGATCCGGCGGCACGTCCGGGTTCACTGGTTGGGCGCTCATGCGGCCACTCCGACGTGCGTGTCGACGATCGAACGACCGTTGACGATGTAGTACTCGAACTCGTCCCAGAACTGGCGCAGGAAGCCTTGAATCGGCCACGCTGCCGCTTCACCGAACGCGCAGATGGTGTGCCCTTCGATCTGACCGGCCACGGTACGCAGCTGGTGCAGGTCTTCCATCGTGGCCTTGCCGGCGACGATGCGCTCCAGCACGCGGTGCATCCAGCCGGTGCCTTCGCGGCACGGGGTGCACTGGCCACACGATTCCTTGTGGAAGAACTGCGAGATGCGGCAGGCAAAACGCACGCAGCACACGCTGTCGTCCAGCACCACGATGGCGCCCGATCCCAGACCGGTGCCCAGCGCACGCAAGGTGTCGTAATCCATCTGCAGACCGGCAACCTGATCAGCCTTCAGCACCGGCATCGACACGCCGCCAGGCACCACGCCCTTGAGGGTGCGGCCCGGACGCAGGCCACCGGCCATTTCCAGCAGTTCGTCGAAGGTGGTGCCGAGCGGCACTTCAAAGTTGCCGCCCTTCTGCACGCAGCCGGACACCGAGAAAATCTTCGGACCGCCGTTCTTGGTCTTGCTCAACCCGAGGAACCACTCCGGGCCGTTGCGAATGATCGCCGGCACCGAGGCATAGGTCTCGGTGTTGTTGATGGTGGTCGGCTTGCCGTACAGGCCGAAGTTCGCCGGGAACGGCGGCTTGTAACGCGGCTGGCCCTTCTTGCCTTCCAGCGATTCCATCAATGCGGTCTCTTCGCCGCAGATGTACGCGCCAGCACCCAGCGCACCGTAGATATCGATATCCACGCCGCTGCCGAGAATGTTCTTGCCCAGCCAGCCGTTCGCATACGCATCAGCCAGTGCCAGTTCGAAGTTTTCGAACGGCTCGTGGTGGAACTCGCCACGCAGGTAGTTGTAGCCCACCGTCGAGCCGGTGGCGTAGCAGGCGATCGCCATGCCCTCCACCACCGAATGCGGGTTGTAACGCAGGATGTCGCGGTCTTTGCAGGTTCCCGGCTCGGATTCGTCCGAGTTGCACAGGATGTACTTCTGCATCGTGCCCTTGGGCATGAACGACCACTTCAGACCGGTCGGGAAACCGGCGCCGCCGCGGCCACGCAGATTGGACGCCTTGACCATTTCGATGACGTCGGCCGGCGCGATCTTTTCTTCCAGGATCTTGCGCAACGCTGCGTAGCCACCGGTCTTGAGGTAGCTCTCGTACGACCACGGAGTGTCGTAATGCAGGGTCGTGTAAACGACCTGATGCGGCAACGGCGCCGGACCGACCGGACCTGTAGGTGCGTGATGATGTGCCATGTCTTATTCCAGCCCGTCCAGCAGCGCGTCGACCTTCTCTTTCGTCAGGTGCTCATGGTAGTGGCCGTTGATGACCATCATCGGCGCTGCAGAGCAGGCCGCCAGGCACTCTTCTTCGCGCTTGAGGTAGACGCGGCCATCGGCCGTCGACTGCCCCAGCTTGCAACCCAGTTTCTTCTCGGCGTGCGCCAACAGATCTTCGGCGCCGTTGAGCCAGCAGCTGATGTTGGTGCAGAACGCCACGTTGTGGCGGCCGACCTTCTCGGTCTCGAACATCGAGTAGAAGCTGGCCACCTCATAGGCCCACACCGGCGGCAGTTCCAGATACTTGGCCACGCCAACGATCAACTCGTCGGTCAGCCAGCCCTGGTTCTGCTCCTGCGCCGCGTGCAAGCCCTGCAGCACCGCCGAACGCTTGCGATCGGGCGGGAACTTGGCCAGCCAATGATCGATGTGCGCACGCGTTTTATCGCTCAGCACCACCTGCGGATCGACGTCGCGCGCCGCTTCGAAATTACCCGTCGCCTTCATCGGTCAACCTCACCGAAAACCAAATCGTAAGTACCGATCATCGCCACGACGTCGGCCAGCAAATAACCACGCACCACCGCATCCATCGACGACAGATGCGCAAAGCCGGGTGCGCGCAGATGCAGGCGGAACGGCTTGTTGGCGCCATCGGACATCAGGTAGCAGCCGAACTCGCCCTTGGGCGCTTCGACCGCGCAATAGGTCTCGCCGGCCGGCACGCAATAGCCTTCACTGAACAGCTTGAAGTGATGGATCAGCGCTTCCATGTCGTCTTTCATGCCTTCGCGGCTTGGCGGAGCGACCTTGAAATTGGTGACCATGACCGGACCAGGATTGGCCTTCAGCCACTTCACGCATTGCTTGATGATGCGGTTGGATTCGCGCATCTCGGCCACGCGGACCAGATAGCGGTCGTAGCAGTCGCCGTTGGTGCCGACCGGGATATCGAAATCCACCGCGTCGTACTTGGCATACGGCTGCTTCTTGCGCAGATCCCACTCGATCCCCGAGCCACGCAGCATCGGACCGGTCATGCCCCAGGCACGCGCCAGATCCGGGCTGATGATGCCGACATCGACAGTACGCTGCTTCCAGATGCGGTTATCGGTCAGCAGCGTTTCGTACTCGTCCACGCGCGACGGGAAGGTGTTGGTGAAATCCTCGAGGAAATCCAGCATCGTGCCTTCACGAGCAGCGTTGCGCTCCTTCAGCGCCCCACCCTTGTGCCAGCGCGACTCCTTGTACTTGGGCATGAAATCGGGCAGATCGCGGTACACGCCACCCGGGCGGTAGTAGGCCGCGTGCATGCGCGCGCCGCTGACCGCCTCGTACACGTCCATCAATTCTTCGCGCTCACGGAACGCGTACAACATCACCGCCATCGCACCCAGATCGAGTGCGTTGGAACCGACCCACATCAGGTGGTTCTTGATGCGGGTGATCTCGTCGAACATGGTGCGGATGTACTGCGCACGCTCCGGCGCTTCGATTCCCATCAGGGACTCGATCGCGCGCACGTAGGCGTGCTCGTTGCACATCATCGACACGTAATCCAGGCGATCCATGTACGGAACCGACTGGTTGAACGGCTTGGACTCGGCCAGCTTCTCGGTGCCACGGTGCAGCAGGCCGATATGCGGATCGGCACGCACCACGGTCTCGCCGTCCATTTCCAGGATCAGACGCAGCACACCGTGCGCCGCAGGATGCTGCGGGCCGAAGTTCATCGTGTAATTGCGGATTTCCTGCTTGCTTTCGACAGGATTGCTCGCGAAGGCATCGGTTGCCTGGCGGAACTCACTCACTTGGCGGTCTCCGACTTGCCCACTTCACCGGCGGCAGTCTCATAACGGGCATCGTCGCGAATCACGCGCGGCACACCAACGCGCGGCTCGACCGAGGTAACCGGTTCGTACACCACGCGCTTGCGCTCTTCGTCGTAACGCACTTCGACGTTACCGATCAGCGGGAAATCCTTGCGGAACGGATGGCCGACGAATCCATAGTCGGTCAGGATGCGGCGCAGGTCCGGGTGACCATCGAACACGATGCCGAACAGGTCGAATGCTTCGCGCTCGAACCAATTCACGCCCGGCCAGATATCGGTCACCGACGCCACCACCGGCACCTGCTCGTCGGGTGCGTAGCAACGCACGCGCAAACGCTGGTTGTGCTGGTAGGAAATCAGCTGGGCAACGACCGCAAAACGCTGCTTGGGCATGTGCTGCGCATGCGCGCCGGTGGAGCCTTCCTGGCTGGGAAACTCACCCCAACCGAAACGCCCGATGCCCTTGCCTTCGACGCCGCGACTGAAGCCCTGCGAGGACACGTCGGCGGTATCCCACTCGTCGCTGCCATAACCCAGGTAGTCGACGCCGCACAGGTCGCTGAGCTGTTCGAAAGCGAGCTCGTCGCGCAGCGCCAGACAGGTGGCGTGCCAATCGGCCGCGGCGACTTCCAGCGTGACTTCGCCGCGCGGCAATGCCACGGCGATCTGGGCACCGGCGAAACGTGCCGCAAGTCGGTCAGTGAAGGAGGATGCTTGCTCTGCCATGGGGGCTTGGCTGCTCTCGGTAGGAGAAGACGGGTATCAGCGCGCGATCGTCTGGGTACGCCAGATCTTCTTCTGCAGCTGCAAGATGCCGTAGACCAGCGCCTCGGCGGTCGGCGGGCAGCCCGGGACATAGATGTCCACCGGCACGATGCGATCGCAACCGCGCACCACCGAATACGAATAGTGATAGTAGCCGCCGCCGTTGGCGCAGCTGCCCATCGAGATGACCCATTTCGGGTCCGGCATCTGGTCGTAGACCTTGCGCAGCGCCGGGGCCATCTTGTTGACCAAAGTACCGGCGACGATCATCACGTCGGACTGGCGCGGCGACGGGCGGAACACCACGCCGTACCGATCCAGGTCCAGACGCGAGGCGCCAGCATGCATCATTTCGACCGCACAGCAGGCCAGACCGAAGGTCATCGGCCACATCGAGCCGGTCCGCGCCCAGTTCAACAATGCGTCGACGCTGGTGGTCACGTAGCCCTTCTCGAGCAGCGGGTTTTCGCCGTCCGGGCGCAGGATGTCTTCCACCCGGCCTTCCGGCATCGGGTTGGTCATCAGACGATCCAGGGTCTGAATCACTCCCATTCCAGCGCTCCCTTCTTCCACACGTAGATAAAGCCGAGGAACAACATGCCGACGAACAGCCCCATGGTGACCAGCGAACGTGCGCCGATCTCCATGAACACCTGCGTCCACGGCACGATGAAGATAATTTCCAGGTCAAACACGATGAACTGGATCGCGATGAGGTAGTAGCGCACATCGAACTTCATGCGCGCGTCTTCGAATGCCTCGAAGCCACACTCGTACGGCGAAAGCTTGCGCGCGTCCGGGCTGCGCGGAGCGAGGAACCGACCAATCAGCATCAGCACGATGCCGATGCCAGTGGCGACGATCAGAAACAGCAGACTCGGCAAATATTCGGCCAGCACAGCGATTCTCTCTTGCCTCTGCCCGCACGCGCCGCGTGCCGGCATGGGGTATAGGCAGACCCTGCGCGCGACGTGTCGCAATGCACAGGAACTGCAGCCAAACAATGGTGCCCAAGAGGGGACTCGAACCCCTACGACCTAAGTCGCTACCACCTCAAGGTAGTGCGTCTACCAATTCCGCCACCTGGGCATACGTTGCGCCGCTGGGCATCCCAGTGCGCAGCGTATTGTAACCGGCTTCAGCGTTTTTGTGCTGGTTCTGAAGCGTTTTCTTCGCTGGCCGCTGGCGCCGACGGCGCAGGTGCGGACTGCACTGGCGCAGCAGCGGGTGCGGCGGCAGGAGCAGGCTGCGACGGAGCGGTCGGTACCGCACCGGCGGCGGGCGCCTGCGGCAACGGCTGAGTCAACTCACCGGCTGCAGCCGGCGCCGGGGTGGCGGACTGCGACATCACACCCAGGTTCTGATCGGTCGGACGGGCACCGTGGGTGGCGTACCACGCCATGAACAGACTGATGCTGAAAAACACCACCGCCAGCCACTTGGTCGACTTGGACAGGAAGTTCGACGCACCCTGCGAACCGAACACCGTGCCCGAGGCGCCGGCACCGAAGCCGGAACCGGCTGCCGCACCCGCACCACGCTGCATCAGGATCAGCGCAATCATCGCCAGCGCGACCAGCACGTAGACCACATTGAGGATCAACATCAGCATTTCGAAATCCGTCCCCGGACAAAACTTAATGGGTTAACAAGCGGCCGCCGCACGCGCGATGGCCAGGAAATCTTCGGCCACCAAGGAGGCGCCTCCGACAAGCCCACCATCGACATCGGGCTGCGCGAACAGCTCGCTGGCGTTGTCGGGCTTGACACTGCCCCCGTACAGGATGGGCAGAGAGTCGGCAATTCTAGCATCCGCCTTCGCGACTTCGCCACGCAGGAAGGCGTGCACGGCCTGTGCCTGCTCCGGGCTGGCAGTCCGTCCGGTCCCAATGGCCCAGATCGGTTCATAGGCCAGCACCGCGCGGGCAAAGCCCTCGCTGCCGACCAATGCCAATACCGGCTCGAGCTGGGCACGTAGGATTGCCTCAGTCTGACCGGCCTCACGCTGTTCCAGCGACTCGCCCACGCACAGCACCGGGATCAAGCCGGCGTGGATGGCAGCGGCAAACTTATGCGCCACCAGCTCACTACTCTCCTGGTGGTACTGGCGGCGCTCGGAGTGACCGACCAGGCCGTAGTCGGCCCCGACATCCACCAGCATCGTGGCCGAAACCTCGCCGGTGTAGGCGCCCTTCTCGTTACTACTGACGTCCTGGGCTCCAAAGGACAGGTGATGCGCCTCGAAATCCTCGATCAGGTCGCCGAGGTAAGGCAGTGGCGGCAGGATGACGACATCGACACCCTCCAGGGGCATGTGCGCAGCGACCTGGGCCACCAATTCGGTGGCGAAGGCGCGGCTGCCATGCAGCTTCCAATTTCCAGCAACGATCTTTCGACGCATCAGGCGCAGGTTCCTGAGTGGAAGACAGGCGACAGAATAGCCCATGCCCTGTCGGCAACCGGCACACTTCTGTCCGCCGCATGTCCCACCCCTCGTTCAACAGGAACCTGCCATGTCCGTTTCACCTGTCTTTGCGCTGATCACCGGCGCCTCCAGCGGGATCGGCCGCGAGATTGCGCGGGCGTACGCCAAACGGGGCGTGCCGTTGATCCTGACCGCACGCCGGGTGGACCGACTACAGGCGCTGGCCGCCGAACTGGGCACGCAGGTACGTGTAGAGGTGCTGCCGGCCGACCTGGCCGACCCTGCGGCGGCCGAGGCGCTGGTGACGCAGATCCAGCGCAATGGCTGGACGGTAGGCACGCTGGTCAACAACGCCGGCTACGGCGTGCCGGGCCGCTACCTGCACAACGACTGGGCCACGCATGCGCGCTTTCTGCAGGTGATGATCGGCGCGGTGTGCGAGTTGACCTGGCGGCTGTTGCCGATGATCCGCGCCAGTGGCCAGGGCCGCATTCTCAACGTCGCATCATTTGCCGCTCTTACGCCAAGTGCAGATGGGCAGACGCTGTATGCGGCCAGCAAGAGCTTCATGTTGCGCTTCAGCGAGTCGCTGGCGCTGGAAAACGCCGATTGCGCGGTCAAGGTGTGTGCGCTGTGCCCGGGCTTTGCGTGGTCGGAATTCCACGATGTCACCGGCACCCGCGAGGCGATGTCCACCCTGCCCGGCTGGGCCTGGCTGCAGGCCGATGCAGTTGCCGAGTACGGCATCGCCGCCTTGGAGCGTGGCCAGGTGCTGGCAGTGCCGGGCTGGCGCTATCGGCTGGTCAATGCCGCACTGCGCCTGCTGCCGCATTCGGTTGCGCTGCGCCTGATGGCGCGCGGCTCGCATCGGGTAAGACCGCTAGACTGAGAACAGGCAAGTCTTCAACTAACAGACACTAAAATGCATTGGGGTCGGCACACGTCACGACCATCAAGGATGCGGACAAGATAATGACCAAGCTGGAAACAAGACCCGTGCTTACACCACCGGCGCTCAACGACGATGCAAGGCTGCTTCCATTTCTTGCTGCTGTCGCTATCTTCCTCACAATCCAACTGGTCATCAATGCCAAGGACTTTACAGGTGACGCTGGCGCTTACTGGGCAATAAGCTCAGCCATTCTTGAGGGCACCTTCCCGCAAACAATCCGGGGTTATGCGTATCCACTTCTATTGACTCCCTTCAGGCTTGTCTTTGACCACTCACAGACTGCCGGGCTTTTTTTTCTAAAAGTAGGGCAATCCATCGGATACGGCTACGCATTCTCCATTCTGATTCCAAACCTTTACCGATCGATGTTCGGCGGAAAATTAACGACAGTCAGACGAATCATCCCGTCGCTTTTGACGGCAGTCGTTTTTCCAGGCCTTGTTTCTTACCCCCTGAGTGATGCGCCATCCCTCGGCTTGATGGCACTTTCTTTACACTTGGCGATCAGTTCAATCAGATCGAAATCGTTCGCAGGACTCCTGCTTACCGGAATAATCTGCTACTTCACATATAATGTGAGAACCATCTACCTATTTTCATTCATCAGCCTAGCCATCGTTATTGCATGTTTTTTTGCCAAAGATATTCAACGCAAGGCTCTTGCACTAACCTTCTTTCTGCTGGGCTCGCTAATCGGCGCGCTGCCACAGATGGCGATCAACTACAAACACCATGCAATCGCATCGCCATTGGTGGTAACCGATGTCCGTGGCGCATCGCTTTTTGCCAGGCAGCTGACATGGGGCATGGTCGTCGATAGATACGAAACGTTCATTGACCCTGACACACAACAAGCAATACCAACCTTCTACGCAAACGATCGCGGCGCCGCAGTACTCGAGAAAAACGGCGGGTTCGCTGAAAATCAATCTTTCACGAAAATCTTCGCGATGATGACGGATAACCCCATCACTTTCGCTGAAATCTATTTGCGCCACACAGCATCAGCACTGGATGCAAGAGATGGCGAGATTTATACAAGACAACCTTCTTCCGAAAAAAATGTTAAGTCACTCATTTTTCTAGTTATCGTCACCTTCGGAATTACTCAACTGGGAAAGGCTATCCTCTCCACATCCCAGGAGCCCAGACGTACCAAAGCCTTATACGCACTGACTTTGATAGCACCATGCATCGCCATCGTCCCCGGCGCAATTGAAACGCGATTCTTTCTGCCCTTGTATTGCATGTCTTATTGCGCACTAGCATTTCAAAGAATCAACAGCAAAACGCTCGCCCTCCAAATGGTCTTGACTGCGACACTGGCGGCAGGCATCTATTGCTTTGCTGCCGATTCAGTAGAAAATCCGATTCACGCCCGACCGGAGTCATACATCCCAGCCACACCAAATTAGATTCCTTAAAGTCAATGCCCGCCGCAGCATTCAGTCGCGAGTTCAACAAGCGAGGCTTAGTGATTGACTATCTCGCCGTGCATGGCGGCCAGCCGTGCCAACAGGCGATTCTGGGTGCGGCGCGGGATCTTTTGTTGATCCATTGCCCAGTTGAGATCTTCGACCAAGGCGTTGAAATCGCCCTCGCGAATGGCCAGATGCGCATGCGCCTGTTGCATCGATTTGGCGGTATCCGGGCACGGGCCATCGGCGACATGGCAGAACTTCTGCACCAGGCGCGCGTTGAGCATGACGATATTGACCCGCGCGAATGTGTCGACGATGCGTTGATCGTCAGCAATGCGCGACAACATGGTTTCCACCAGCGCCTCGATGCCGGCCTGGCCACCAAGTTCGTCGTACAGCGTTTGAGGCGGCTGCGTGGTGGCGCAGGCACTCAGGCTCAGCACACATAGCAGGGACCACCGCAGCCATCGATTCATCAGAACGCTACCTGCAAGGAGAGATACGGGCCGCGCTGGTTGGTCAGCGTGGCGATGTCGCCAAGATCGGCCCAGGCTGCGGTCAACGACACATGCTTGCTGGGGAACCAGGCAACAAAACCGTCGGCCCAGGCCTGTTCGCGCGCAAAGCCCAGATTGTCCGGTTTGCCGCGATATTCCACACCAACCACCCACGACGGCGACAGCACGACCGCAGCACTGGCCTCAGCGACCAGTCGATAGCTGTTGCGCCGATCGCCACCGAAGCCGAGCAACCCAGTCTGATTGGCGCGGGTCGCGCGCAGCGTGCCGTTGAGCAGCAATTGATAGCCGCCGGCGCCCTGCAACAGCAGCCTGCTGGCACTGACATAGACATCGGTGCCGTGGTCGTCACGTGCACCGATGGCCAGTGGCAGCGTGCCGTCGCGCAGACGCTTGTACTGCACGCCGACGCTGACTTGCGGGGCGCGCCCGTAGACCAGATCGCCGTACACGCGCAGCTTGGCGCCGAAGACATCCTGGCCGAGCGCGTTCCACGGCAGCGCCAGGCGATCCTGCAAGGTGCCCAGGTCCAGGCGCTGGCGCGCAAGCGACAGTTCCAGGCGGTTGCCGACCGTCAGCGCCGCGCCTTGTACATCGAGCCGGTAATCGCCGCTGTCCACATGCGTGGCGAACAGCACGGTACCGAGCTCGTCGCGCGTGCCATACCCCGACAACGTGGCCCATGGCACGATGCCGCCACCGCTGCTGCCTTCGATCATCGACACGCCACCGGTAGCGAGCAGGCGCCCGTCGCCGGCGACCGCAAACGCTGGCATGAGCGCAACACCGCACACTGCAGAGGCGAGCGCAGCGCGGAGACGATGCTTCATCGTTGCGCTCCCATCTGCGAGGGCGAGGTCATTCCAAGTTGGCGCATGCACCACGCCACGAAGGGAGCTTGCTCCAGCGGCGGCGCGTAGAGATAGCCCTGCACCATGTCGCAACCATAGCCGCGCAACAGACCGAGCGCAGTGGTGTTCTCGACGCCTTCGGCGATCACGCTCAGGCCCAGGTTATGCCCCAGATCGATCGTGCTGCGCACGATGAACGCATCGTCGGTGCCTTCAGCCAGCTGCATGACGAAGCTCTTGTCGATCTTCAATTCGTTCACCGGCATGCGCTTGAGTTGGGCCAACGAGGAATAGCCGGTGCCGAAGTCGTCGATGGACAGACGCACGCCGACGCTACGCAGTTGATGCAGCATGTGCAGCGCGGATTCAACATCGCGCATCAAGGCGCTTTCGGTCAGTTCCAGCGTGACCGACTGCGCCGGCACCGCATGCTGTTCCAGCCGCGCACGCACGTAATCGGGCAACCCCGGATCGGAGAGATCCAATGCCGACAGATTGATCGCCATGCCAAGCTCCAGCCCTTGCGTGCGCCAGTGCGCCTGACAGCGCAGCGCCTCGTCCAGCACGAAGCGGGTCAATGGATGGATGACACCCGAATGCTCGGCCAGCGGTATGAATTCGTCGGGCCCGATCGGACCTAGCGTCGGGTGATGCCAACGCACCAGCACTTCGACCTGTTCGACGCGATCGCTGCGCAGGCAGATCTTGGGTTGGAAGCGCAAGGTCAGCTCGTTACCGCCGATAGCCTGGCGCAGATCGCCGGTGAGGCGCAGCCGTCGCAGATGCTGTTCGTCCTGCCCCATGCGATAGACGCTGGCACCGATGGTGGCGGCATCGTCCACCTGCCGCCGCGCGATGTCGGCACGGCGCAACAAGGTGTCCGGGTCTGCGCCATGCTCGGGAATCAGCGCGATGCCGATGCTGGCTTCGAGCTGGATACGTGCCTGCGGCAACACCAATGGGCGACGCAGTTGCAGCAGCAGGCGTTGTGCATCCTGCTGCACGGTGGTCGCATCGGCATGCGCCACGATCACCATGAACTCATCGCTGCCCAGCCGCCCGACCAGGTTCGGTTCCTGCACCACCTCTGCAAGCCTGCGGCCGGCCTCGACCAGCACCTGGTCGGCGAAATCATGACCAAGGCTGTCGTTGAGTTCCTTGAAACGCTCCAGATCCAGGATCAGCACCGCCGCCGTTCCGCCGGAGGCGACTGTCTGCGCGGTCACGTCTTTCAGTCGTTCGAGCAACCACACTCGATTGGGCAGCCCGGTCAATGCGTCGTGCCGCGCCTGATGCAGAATGTGTTGCTCGCGGCTGGCGATCTGATGCTGCATGCGCCCAAAGCTATCGGCCAGTTCGGCGAGCTCGCGACCCGGCGGAACCTCCACCGCCGTCTGATAATCGCCGCGCTGGATGCGTCGCGCCGCCTGCACCAGTTGCGCGACCGGTTTGCTGACGCTGCGCGCCAGAACGATCGCCACGCACAGGGCTGCAGCAGTGGCCAACCCTGCGAGCAGCAGGATGCGCAACTTGAGCGTGCGATAGGGCGCGACCGCGCGATCGAGCGAGGCCTGCAAGGCCACCCGCACGTGGCTGTCGCCCTGGAGCGATTGCAGTTTGACCAGGTAGCGTGATTCGCCCAGGTTGAGCGGAATCGCTTCCGTCTGCGTGTGCTCGGCGGCAGGCAACTGTTGCGCAAACTCGCGACGCGCTGCCGGCTCCAGGGTGGATGCCAGCACGCGCACCGGTGGGCCATCGGTAAAGAACGTGGCATCCAGTCCGGTCGTGCTGCGGAAGTCCTGCGCCAGGCCGTCGCCGGATTCGTTGCCGATCGCGATCCAGCCAACGCGACTGGGCGCCAGCACCTGCACCACGGCCAGGCGCACGATATGTTGATCCAGGGCAACCACGCCGACTGCGCGTCCATCGCGTTGCGCCTGTTGCAACAACGCCTGCACAGCACGCAACTGTTCTGCCTGCGGAAGGTCGGCCAACCCGGTCAAAAATTCACCATCTGGCGAAAGCAGCACTGCGGTCTGCGCAGACATGCGCGCGGCATGGTTGCGCAGCGCCGACTGCATGGTGGGCACATCGCCACTGGCCACCGCGGCACGAAACCCGAAGTCGTCTGCCAGTACCGAGGCCGATTGCAACAATTGCTCATCACGGCGCAGATTGATGCGCTGCCACACGCGTTCGCCGATCTGCAGTTCTTCGCCCAATTGCGCCTTGACGCTGCGCTCGGTGGCCAGCTGCACGGCGATGAAGGTCAACGCCTGCGTGGCCAGCACGACCAGCACCAGCAGAGCCGCGATGCGCGTGTGCAGGCGCATCGCCCTCATGGGTGCGGCTTCTTGGGGTCGGCGCTGCGGAACTTGTCCTGCAGCGCGCGCATCCGCTCGTCCGGCGGCGCCACCGCCGGAGCGGCGCCAGTGGTCTGCAAGGTGACCTTGCGTTGCAAGGCATCACGCGCAATCACCAGCGGCTCGCCCACCGCAGCGCCCTTGATGCGTGGATGCCACACGCGCAGCGTGTAGGTTCCTGCCGGGGCATCGAGTTGTACGCGACCATCGCTACCGGTCTTGCCGAAATACGGCGTCTCCAGCACCACGATATAGCCCAGCATCCAGTCATGGATGTTGCAGCCCACCGTAACCAGACCGGCCTGATCGAATCGCACCGGCGCGGCGGTAGTGCCCTGAAACAGCGGCAATTCGAAGCGTTTGGCGGGCGAGAACGAATACACCTGGTGACGGATCTGATCGTTGTTCGGAAACCGTACCGAGGTGCCGGTGCGCACCGCCAAGACCGCCGGCACGAATTGCGAATTGACCTGATCCATCTCCAGCATCTTGCCCGCGCTGGCTGCGGCGGGCCGCGGCAGTTCCAGACTGACCACCGCATCGACCAGGACACCGTTGGCATCGGTCACGGTCACGCTCACCGGCGTTGCTGCAGCCGGTGCAATCGCGCCAGACAGCGCAAGCAACGACATCGCACCTAATTGTTTGAACCACGGCATCCGCATGCGCCCCTACCTCGTGCAATCGGCAGCGGGCGCCAGGCGAATCCGACGTCGCGCTAGCGATCAGACTGAGTTATCGGCGCGGGTGAACGCAAGCTTTAACCAGACACGAGCGGAATTTTATGAATAGAAGTGTGGCACCTGTCATGGCGCATGTTGCGGACGCGGCCATTCGCTGTGTGAGCGATCGGCCACGCATTGCGCACCTGGCGCCGAAAAAACCAACAGCGCCAAACAGTCGACCTCTCTGCCGAGTTACTTCAACTTGATCTCGCGCAGGCGCTCTTCCAGAAACCCGTGTGCGGTGATCGGCTCGAGGTAGCGGCTGGGGTTGTCGGCACTGATGCACGAGGGCAGCACGTCGATCAAAAAGTCCGGATTCGGATGCAGGAAGAACGGCACCGAATAGCGCGGCTTGCGCGCCGCTTCGCCCGGCGGGTTCACCACGCGGTGAATCGTGGACGGATACACATGGTTGGTCAGGCGCTGCAGCATGTCGCCGATATTGACCACGATGGTGTCGGCGTCGGCGGTGAACGGCACCCACTCGCCGTCGTTGGAACGCACTTCCAGACCGGCCGCGCTCGCACCGACCAGCAAGGTGATGAAGTTGATATCGCCATGCGCACCGGCGCGCACATTGGGAATGTCGTCGCTGGTGATCGGCGGATAATGGATCGGGCGCAGGATCGAATTGCCGTTGTTGGTCTTGTCGACGAAATAGTCCTGCGGCAGGCCGATGTGCAGCGCCAGTGCTGCGAGCACGCGCGAGCCCAGCTGGTCGAGCTGCTGATACAGCTGGTAGCCGCGGTCACGGAATCCGGGCACTTCTTCCGGCCACAGGTTCGGCGCCATCACCTCGCGGTACGGCGAATCGTCCGGAATCTCGCGGCCGATGTGCCAGAACTCCTTGAGATCGAAATGCTTGGAGTCCTTGGCGGTTTCCACACCAAACGCGGTATAGCCACGTGCGCCGCCACTGCCCGGCACGTGATAGCGGCGCTTGACCTCTTCGGGCAAGGCGAAGAATGCCTTGAACACGTCGTAGGCTGCGTCGATTTCGGTCTGCGCGATGCCGTGATTGCGGATGCCGGCAAAGCCCCATTGGCGGTAGGCCGCACCGAGCTCGGCGACGAAAGCGTCGCGATCGGTATCGAAACGGGTGATGTCCAGGGTGGGGATGCGCGCGCTCATACGGATATCTGCAGTCGAAGTCGAAAAGTCGGGAGGACGCCTGCCGCTCAGGACAGCAGGCGATACAACACATAGAACGTTGCGGCCTTGGCGAAGACCACGCAAACGCCAATGATCAGCGACTCACGCCGCGTCACGCACCGCTCCGGAGAGCCGGTCGAGCGTGTCCTGCATCAGGCCGGCGTCGTCGGCCTCCACGGTCACGCGCACCACCGGCTCGGTGCCGGACGGACGCAGGAACGCACGTCCGCGGCCCTGCACGGCGGCTTGCGCCTGCTGCAGCGCCTGCTGCACGCCGGGCGCTTCGACGATGGCCTTGGCCGCGCCGCCCTCCAGACGCACATTCACGGTCTTTTGCGGCACCTTGGCCAGGCCGCTCAGCGCTTGACGAAGGCTGTGCCCATCGCGGCCCAGCGCTTCGAGCACCTGCAGTGCGCTGACGATGCCGTCGCCGGTGCTGGCGCGGTCCAGGCACAGCAAATGGCCGGAGGTCTCTCCGCCCAGCGTGCCGCCGCCTTCGACCAGCGCCTGATGCACGTAGCGGTCGCCCACCTTTGCGCGCTGGAACGGAATCCGCAGCGCGGCCAGTGCCGGCTCCAGGCCGTAATTGGTCATCAAGGTGCCGACCACGGTGCCGGTGAGCCGGCCGCTGGCCTGCCACGAGCGCGCCAGGAGATACAGCAGATCGTCGCCATCAACCGGGTTGCCCTGGTCGTCGGCCATCAGCACGCGATCGCCATCGCCATCGAAGGCGATGCCCAGATGCGCGCCGCTCTCGCGCACCTTGGCGGCAAGATTGTCGATATGCGTCGAGCCGACGCCATCGTTGATGTTAAGCCCGTCCGGCGCCGCACCGATCACCACCACATCGGCACCCAGCTCGCGGAACAGCATCGGCGCGATGTGATACGTGGCACCGTGCGCGCAATCCAGCACCATTTTCAGGCCCTGCAGGGTGAAGCCGCGCGCCACGCTGGCCTTGCAGAATTCGATGTAACGCCCGATCGCATCGCGGGTGCGAATCGCCTTGCCCAGGCGCTCGGATTCCACGGTGTGGAACGGCTCGTCCAACGCGGCTTCGATCGCCGCTTCGGTGGCGTCATCGAGCTTTTCGCCCTCGGCGGAGAAGAACTTGATGCCGTTGTCGTAATGCGGGTTGTGCGAAGCGCTGATGACCACACCGGCATCGGCGCGCAAGGTGCTGGTCAAGAACGCGATGGCGGGCGTCGGCATCGGGCCGATCATCTGCACATCGGCGCCTGCAGCGACCAGGCCGGCTTCCAGCGCCGCTTCGAACATGTAGCCGGAAATACGGGTGTCCTTGCCGATCAACACCAGCGGACGCTTGCTGCGCCCTTGCGTCAGCACGCGCCCGAGCGCATTGCCCAGACGCAGCACGAAGTCGGCAGAAATGACGCCCTGCCCGACCCGACCGCGGATGCCGTCGGTGCCGAAGTATTTGCGGGTGCTCACAGGGCCTGGACCTTGAGGGCCGAGACCAGGGACCGTGGCCCTGAGACCTGGCAAGAACCGTCGCAATCGCAAAATGCCATGCGAGCGAGCACAGCGTTTTCGAGTCCCCGGCCCTGGGTCCCGGGCCCGGTGTTCATCAGTGCCATCCTCACGCCACCGCCTCCTGCGGACGCGCCTGACGCATCATCATCGCGGTCAGGTCGGCAATGCGGTCGCGCATCTCGCGACGGTCGCAGATCTGGTCGATGGCGCCGTGATCGAGCAGGAATTCCGAACGCTGGAAGCCTTCCGGCAATGTTTCGCGCACGGTCTGTTCGATCACGCGCGGGCCGGCGAAGCCGATCAATGCATGCGGTTCTGCGATATTGATATCGCCGAGCATCGCGAACGACGCCGACACGCCACCGGTGGTGGGATGGGTCAGCACCGAGATGTACGGCAAGCCGGCTTCGCGCAGGCGACCGAGCGCTGCGGAAGTCTTGGCCATCTGCATCAGCGAAAACAGGCCTTCCTGCATGCGCGCCCCGCCACTGGCGGAGAAGCACACGAACGGGCAGCCCACTTCCAGCGCCACTTCGGCCGCACGCGCAAAGCGCTCGCCGACCACCGAGCCCATCGAGCCGCCCATGAAGGGAAAATCGAAGGCGGCAGCAACTAGCGGGTTGCCCTTGAGTGTGCCGCGCATGGCGATCAGCGCGTCGTACTCGCCGCTGGCCTTCTGGCTGGCCTTGATGCGTTCGCCGTAGCGCTTCTGGTCCTTGAACTTGAGCACGTCGACCGGACTCAGCTGGGCGGCGATTTCGGTGGTCGCGGTTTCCGGGTCGAACAACGAGTTCAGGCGCGCGCGGGCGCGAATGGCCATGTGGTGGTCACACTTCGGACACACCTCCAGGTTCTCCTCAAGCTCCGGGCCGTACAGCGCGCTGCCGCAGTTGCTGCACTTTTCCCACAGCCCCTCGGGGACGCTGCGCTTCTTGGCCGGGGTGTTCTCGGTGCGGATGCCGGAGGGCATCAATTTGCTGAGCCAACTCATGCGTTTATGACAATCCATGCAGGGCGGCGATGCGGGCCGCAGAGGGGCGACAGTCTAACGCAGCGCCCCAGGCTGGTGCAGCGCGTGGGGCAGTGGCGGATGGCCGGGGTTCTGGCGGGGCCTGCTGGAGATGGCTATTAGGCGCTGCGCTGCGGGCTGGTACTTGACGCAACGTCCGCTAACAGCCCTGCGCAGCCTCGCACCGCTTGACGTCTACCCCCTTCCCTTCCCACAGGAGTAAGGACTAACGCCGCACCGCCTTTCCCACGCAGCGAGCGCTAACCGGGCCTGCTGCACAGGTGCCTCACTGCGCCTGATCCAGCGCCTGCCGCAGCGGGGCCAGGAAGGCTTCGGCGCATTCGCGGGCGCTGCGCACATCTTCGGCTTCGGCCAGGGCCGCGACCAGCGCGCTGCCGACCACGACACCGTCTGCATCGACCGCCATCGCGGCGGCACTGGCAGCATCCTTGATGCCGAATCCTGCCACCACTGGTGCGCCGGCGCGCTGGCGCAACTGGCGCAAGCGATCGCTGGCGGCGTGGGTATCGAGCAGGTTGGAGGCGCCGGTCACGCCGGCAAAGCTGACGTAATACAGATAGCCCTGTGCGGTGCTGCACAGCATGTCCAGGCGCTGCTCGCTGGTGGTCGGCGAGGCCAACGCGATCAGCGCCAGCCCGACCTCGGTGAAGATTTCGCGGGTTTCTGCCGCCTCTTCGGGAGGCAGATCGACCAGCAGCAGGCCGTCCACACCGGCAGCGACGGCGGCTTCGGCGAAGCGGCGTGTGCCGTGAATCTCGATCGGGTTGAGGTAGCCCATCAGCACCACCGGGGTGGTGGCGTCTTCGCGGCGGAATTCGTGCACCGCTTCCAGCACGTAGGCCAGGCCAGCGCCACGCCCCAGCGCGCGCTCGGAACTGCGCTGGATGGTGGGGCCGTCGGCCATCGGATCGGAGAACGGAACGCCCAGTTCGATCACGTCGGCACCGGCGCGCACCAGCGCATGCATCACCGGCACGGTGGCTTCCAGCGATGGGTCGCCGGCGGTAATGAAGGGAATCAGTGCCTTGCGGCCGGCCTGACGCAGGGCGTCAAAACGCGCAGCGATACGGTCTGGCGCACGGCTCATGCGCAGCCCTCCACCAGTTGCACGGCGTCCCAGCTTCCCCAATACATCGATGTCACAGTGCCTTCTCCGGTTTCATAGCGAACGGCGAACTCGCCTTGCGGGTCGCGCCACGTCAAATAAAGAGCGTTGCCGCCATCGCGGCCATATTTATGCGGTTGGACGCTGTAGCCCGATGGCAGGCGCGCACGCGCCTCCGCCTCGCTGTCGCCAACGCGGATACCGAACGGGCCCACCGGGCCGGGGTCGGTAACGTCGAAACGGACGATGCGATCGGCTTCGACCATCATCGCCACGCCGCTGGGTAACAGCCCGGCTTCCACATAGCCGCAATGTCCCAGCGGCCCCGCGTTGAGCGGCGCCCAGCGCGCACGTGGCTCCAGCTCACTGAAGCGCTGGCCAACACGTACCTCACCGCTGCGGTCCAGCACGGGGGCAGTTGCCGCAGCACAGGCCAGCGCAGACATGCACAGCAGCGACACACCACCGCCCAGCGTGCGCATCTGCGCTGCGATCACAGCACCATGCCTTCGCGCGCAGCGATGGTGTGCACGTCCTTGTCGCCACGCCCGGACAGGTTGCACAGGATCAGCGCGTCCTTGGGCATCTCGCGCGCGAGCTTGATCGACTGCGCCACTGCGTGGCTGGATTCCAGCGCCGCAAGAATGCCCTCGGTGTGTGCCAGCAGATGGAAGGCCGCCATCGCCTCGTCATCGGTGATGCCCTGATACACGGCGCGACCACTGTCGGACAGGAACGCGTGCTCGGGGCCGACGCCGGGGTAATCCAGGCCGGCGGAGATCGAATGGGTTTCGGTGATCTGGCCGTCGTCGTCGCAGATCACGTAGGTGCGGTTGCCGTGCAGCACGCCGGGGCGTCCGGCAGCGATGGACGCGGCATGGCGGCCGGTGGCGATGCCGTCGCCGGCGGCTTCGGCGCCGTAGATCTTGACGCCCGGATCGTTGAGGAACGCGTGGAACAGGCCGATGGCATTGCTGCCGCCACCGACGCAGGCGCTGATCGCATCCGGCAGGCGGCCGTAGTCCTGCAGCATCTGCTCACGTGCTTCGCGGCCCACGATCGCGTTGAAGTCGCGCACCATGCGCGGATACGGATCCGGGCCGGCCACCGTGCCGATGATGTAGAAGGTGTCGCGCACATTGGTGACCCAGTCGCGCATCGCTTCGTTAAGCGCGTCCTTGAGCGTGGCCGAGCCCGACGTTACCGGAACCACCTTCGCGCCCAGCAGCTGCATCCGGTAGACGTTGATCTTCTGCCGTTCGATGTCGGTGGCGCCCATGTAGACCACGCACTCCAGGCCCAGCCGTGCCGCCACCGTGGCACTGGCCACGCCATGCTGGCCGGCGCCGGTCTCGGCGATGATGCGGGTCTTGCCCATGCGGCTGGCCAACAGGGCCTGGCCGATGGTGTTGTTGATCTTGTGCGCGCCGGTATGGTTCAGGTCTTCGCGCTTGAGCAGAATTTGCGCCCCGCCCACTTCACGACTGAGCCGCTCGGCATGATAGATCGGGCTGGGCCGGCCGACGTAGTGCTTGAGGTCCTTATCGTATTCGGCGATGAACGCCGGGTCCTGACGCGCCTGATCGTAGGCGGCAGAGAGTTCCTGCAGCGGGCCGATCAAGGTTTCGGCGACAAACCGGCCACCGAACTTGCCGAAGTGGCCGGCAGCGTCCGGATAGGCGTAAAAGTCACTGATGGGCTGGGCCGACATGGAGATCCTCTGCAGCAATGCGGTCATACGCGAAGCCGTCACCTTACCGCAGCCAGGCAATGCGATAAATCGATAAGATTGCCGCAACCTGTGATCTGGACTCACATATGAGCACCGTGCTTCCACCGCTGGCGGCGCTGCGCGCCTTCGAGGCCGCCGCACGCCTGCAAAGCGTCAGCCGCGCCGCGCAGGAACTGCACGTCACCCATGGCGCCATCAGCCGCCACGTCCGTTCGCTGGAACAGGCGCTGGACGCGGCGTTGTTCGCCCGCCAGGGCCGCGGCCTGGTGCTGACGGCTGCCGGCGCCCGCCTGCGCGATGCCACCGGCGAAGGCTTCGCGCTGATCGCCGATACCTGGGCCGCGTTGCGACGCCCGGCCAGCGAAGCACCGCTGGTGCTGGGCTGCTCCGGCAGCCTGCTGGCGCGCTGGGTGATTCCGCGGCTCGGCCTGCTGCAGCGCGACCTGCCCGACCTGCGCCTGCACCTGTCGGCCAACGAACAACCGCCCGGCCCGGATCTGGACGGCCTGGACGCCGCCTTGCTGCTGGACACCCCGCCGTGGCCCGGCGAATGGCAGGTGCACGAGCTGGGCGTGGAATGGATCGGCCCGGTGCTGAGTCCGCAGCTGGCAATTGCGTTGCAGATCGACGGAAAACCTCCGGCCGCCCTGCGCGACCACCGCCTGCTGCACACACGCTCGCGACCGCAAGCCTGGCCGGAATGGGCACAGGCGCATGGCGTGGCGCCCGACGCGCTGCGCTTCGGCACCGAGTTCGAGCATCTGGTGTACCTGCTGGAAGCTGCCGCCGCCGGCCTGGGCATCGCAATCGCCCCCTACCCGCTGGTTGCTGCCGATCTGGCGGCCGGCCGGCTGCTGGCACCGTGGGGATTCACCGCGACACGCGGGCGCTGGGTGCTGTGCGCCGCCAGGCGCAATCCGGACCCACGCATCGAACGCCTTGCCGGCTGGTTAGGCGAGGCATTGGCCAAGGATCAGTTCACGCCAACGACGCCGAACACGGGAGGAGCCTGAGCTTCCATCACGAAATCGCCTCGCCAAGCAGCGCGCAAGCGCGGCTGACAGACCGTAACAAGCAGTCGTGGGATGGGTGTGGACGGTACGCTTGGAACCGGAGGGCATGCGTCTTACATGCCACAACGAGCAGCGGCCGCGCCCGCCGACGGTGAGCGCAGCAACTTTCTCAGCAGCACTGAAGGCGACTGCGCGCGTTACAAGACGAGCGCAACGGCTCAAGGGATTTGCAGCGATCAAAGAGTCTGAGCAGACGGCCAGGTGACGAATGACCGAACGACTGCGCGCGACCGCTCGCCATTAGCAACCACGAGCCACAAGCAGCCGTCCACAACCAATCACACCACCGCAGCAAACCCGCTCTTACCAATCCCCAATCCCAACTCACCAATCCCCAACCTACGACATCTCGTGGCAATCGGCCCGCCGCACTTCTTCCACGAACTTGCGCATCTTGTGGCCGTCCTTGATGCCGGGCGCCAGCTCCACGCCGCTGGACACATCCACGCCCCACGGCAACGTCGCCACGATCGCGTCGAACACATTGTCGGCCGTGATGCCGCCGGCGAGCAGAAACGGGCGATGCAGCCCGGTGGGTAGGCGCGACCAGTCGAAGGTCTTGCCGGTACCGCCGCCTGCGCCAGGCGCATGGCTGTCGAACAGGAAACCGGCCGAATTGGGAAAGGCCAACTGCAAGGTACGCGCGTTGGCATCCTCACCGTTCACCCCGGCGCTGCCCATCGGCACGGCCTTGAGGTAGGGCAGATTGAAGCTGCGGCAGAACGCGTCGTCTTCCTCGCCGTGGAACTGCAGCAGGGTCGGCCGCACGGTGCGCACCACTTCGCGCACTTCTTCCTTGGAGTTGTTGCGGAACAGGGCCACCACATCGACCATCGGCGCGGTGGCCTGGCGCATCGCGCGCGCTTCGGCCGGCGCCACGCGGCGCGGGCTACCGTGCGCGAAGATGAAACCCACCGCGTCCACACCCAGCTCCCCGGCCAGTCGGATGTCTCCGGCGCGGGTCATGCCACAGAACTTGATACGGGTGCGGTACAGCGATCGATTCATTGGGTCACCTCGGCAGGCAGATGCCACTCTGCAGGATACAGAGGCCCGATAAACACCAGGCCTTGTGGCGGCGCTGTTGGCCCGGCAACCGTGCGGTCGCGCCCGGCGAGCAACGTCGCGATCCAGTCGGACGGTTGCTCGCCGGTTCCGATCAAAATCAGCGAGCCCACAATATTCCGCACCATGTGATGAAGGAATGCATTGGCCTGTACCTGCACCTCCACCACCTCGCCGATGCGCTGCACGGTGATGGCCTGCAGGTTGCGGCGCGCATGCAGGGCCTGGCACTGCACGCTACGGAAGGCGCTGAAGTCGTTTTCGCCCAACAGCGCCTGCGCGGCGGCATGCATGGCATCGGCATCGAGCGGCCGACGCTCCCAGCTCAGCGTCTGTCGATACAGCGCCGGACGGATCTGACGGTTCAGCAGGCGGTAGCGATAACGGCGCGCACGCGCGGAAAAACGCGCATGGAAGTCATCGGCGGCCGGCACACACCAGCGCACCGCGATCGACGGCGGCAGCCGCGCGGTGGTGCCCAGCATCCAGCCACGCAGTTCGCGCCGCGCGTCGCTGTCGAAATGCACCACCTGGCATTCGCCATGGACGCCGGCATCGGTGCGACCCGCGCACACCACCTGGATCGGCGCGTCGGCGACCGACGACAACGCCGCCTGCACGCTGGCCTGCACACTCGGCCCACCGTGCTCGCCCAACTGCTGCCAGCCCTGAAACTCGCTGCCGTCGTACTCCACGCCCAGCGCGTAACGCATCGGTACCTGCCTGTTGATTGAATCGGTGAGACGTCTGCATCACATGTTGCGAACCGCTAAGCGCGCAGTCGAGCAGTGACGCCGACAGCGCGCTACGGATGCTGCCGGTGCATGGTACATCCCGGCCACTCGCCCACAGCGTTTGCCGGCGACACGCCTTCGTCGACGGCTGGCGTCAAGCCGCGGCGCGCTCGGACCAGACCGCCAGCGTGCTGCCACCGGGCTCGCGGAAATGAAACCGGCTGCCACCGGGAAAGCCGAACACCGGCTTGACGATCTCGCCGCCTGCCGCGCGCACGCGCTCCAGCATCGGTGCTAGGTCGTCGGCATACAGCACCACCAACGGGCCACCTTCTGCCGGGGCGGGCACCGTGGTGCGATAAAAGCCCCCGTCCAGACGGCCGTCGTTGAAGGCCAGGTAGTCCGGGCCATAGGCCTGAAACTGCCAGCCGAACACGGTCTCGAAGAAGGCTCGGCTGGCGTCGGGATCGATGGAGGCGAACTCCACGTAATCGATTCGCCGCTCGCGCACCGTGACGCTATCCATGGCCGGACTCACGTCAGCCGCTCCAGCAACTGGGCCGCTTCGGCGCGGGTGGCGTCGTCGCCGGTGGCGGCGACTTCGAGCAACAGACCGCGTGCGGTGTCCTTGTCGCCCAGGTCCATGTAGGCCACCGCCAATTCCAGGCGATCGCGCCCGGCCGAGGCGAACTCCCTGTTGCTCACCGCATTGGGCGCCCCCACCGGGACGACCGGGGCCTGCTCGACATCGTCGGGATGTTGCAGCATGTGATTGAAGTCGAAGCCATCCTGGACAGAGGCAGCCGCTGGCGCCGATGGGCGCTCGCCAAGGGCGTACTCCGGCTCGATCTGTGGCGACGACACATCAGAGTCCTGAGCAACCTCAGGTTCCTGATAGGTCGCTTCGGGCTCCGCCACCGGCGCCGGCGGGGATGCGCGCAGCGCACGCCATTCGTCGCTGTTGATCACTGGAGCCACAGCCACCGGTTCGGATAGCAGTGGTTCGCGACGCAACACGTCCGACAGCGGCGTTTGCGCATCATGGGCGCGCTCGTCCTCGCGCAGGTTGGCCTGTTCGAATTCGGTTTCGTGCAGCACATCGTGCTCGCTGGGCTCGGTAGCTTGCGGGTCGTCCTGCTGCTCGGTGGTCTCCACTGGAGCCAGGGGCGGTGCGAAGTCGAACTGGCGGCGCGGCAACGGCGGCAGCGGCGAGGGTTTGCGTCGACGCGCCGCCAGCCATGCGACCACGGCCGCCACGATCAACACCAGGCCTCCGATCAACCACAGCGGAAAGCCGCCGCCTTGCGGGGTGGCCTGCGGCGCGTCGGCCAGACGCTTCTGCGCGGCGGCCAGATCGGTGTCCTTCATGGCGATCAAGGCTTGCTGTTGCTGCTTGAGCTTTTCCAGATCGGCCACGCGCGAGCGCAGGTCCTGCAATTCCGCATCGCGGGTGGCGATGTCTTCCTTGGCCTGTTGCAACTGTTGGTTGGCCGCCATCTCGCCCTCGCCTTCGGCACTGGTGCCGGACGTGGCGCCGGCGGTGTTGGTCTGATTCGCCACTGCCGGGGCGATTTCGAGCCGCGCGCCGGCACCGGCCGCGGTGGATGCCGCCGGTGCGGCGGGGGCAGGCGTCGCTGCAGCAGCGGCACCGGCATCGGCCGGCTGCGGAATGGCCGAGCGCGCCTGCCGCCACTGGGCGGCCTGCTCGCGCACCATCACCGCCGCTTCGGCCGCACCGACCTGCGCCAGCGCGTCTTCTTGCGGCGTGCGCAACACGGCGCCCTGTTTCAAGCGATTGATGTTGCCGTTGACGAAAGCGTCCGGATTGGTCCGCAGCAACGCCAGCATGGTCTGATCCAGCGAATGTCCGCTGGAGCGTGCCAGGCCCGCTGCAATTTCCGACAAGGTCTGGCCCGAGCGCACAGCCGGCAATGCATCGCCGGTCTGCGTGGCGGCGGTTGCGGTTGCGGCGGCACGCGTTGGCGCAGCTGCAGCGCCAGCGTCCCGGTCAGTGCGCTCCACCGCCGGAGCCGCCGCCGGCTCGCGTGCAATCGTGTTGCTGGCGCCGGCACGCGGCGCGTCGATGGCCGGTTCGGTAATCGCGGCAGCGGTGTTGGGCGCATCGACCAACGCAGCATATTCGCGCACCAGACGGCCCTGGCTCCACTCCACTTCGATCAAAAAATTGATCGCTGGCTGGTCCACCGGCTGACTGCTGGTCACGCGGATCACCGCACGCCCGCGCGCGTCCTGCGCGAACTGGAACTGCAGGCTGCTGACCAGACCCTGCGGCCGCTCCAGACCGACGCGCGCAAAGGTGGTCGCCGATGCCAGCGCCACGCGCGCGTTGTCGAGCTCGCCCGGCTCGTTGGAAATGACCGGAATCTCGGCCACCAACGGTTGCCCGGGTTTGGACAGCACCCGGATATCGCCCAAGCCCAACGCCATGGCGGCGCCGCTGCACACCATCAGCAGCAACGCACCTATCCCTTGTATCGGACGCATCGCGCCCCTGCCCCTATGCTTCATGGACATCAATATAGCCGCTGAATGAGCGAAAAAGTCGTTCGTGCCCCGCACATGCGCCGCACTTGCGATGCCGCAATGCGACATCGGTGCAGCTGCACAGCTGCGGGCGGTAAATCGGTAAGCCGATCAGCCCATCACATAAGAAGGAAGAAGACCTGCTGCGGCTGCTGCGGGGGGTGCGTAGAGCGCAGCAGCTTCTACTGCTGCCTTGATCGATATCGACTTGTGCAGAGATCGATCGCGGCCGGACCTTCACGAGTTGGGCCAACCGGGGCTCGTTCGAAGGCGCAGTGCAGTGCAGTGCAGTGCAGTGCGATCAGTCTTCGCCGCCAATGCACGTCACATGCGAGTGCCTTCTTACGACAGGCACTTCCTTACCCCGCCACCATGTCGTCAAAAGCCTCAACCAACCAGCTCTTGTAGGAGCGCACCTGGGCGCGATGAGGCGCCACAGGGACAGCCCTCGCGCCCAGGTGCGCTCCTACAAGGCAGGTGGATCGGTTTTCCTGTGTGACCAGACCGGTCAAGTGCGTTGCTTCGAAGGTAGCTGCAGGGAATGCATGCCCCATACAAGTGCCCTCTACGCAGGACACTTCGTTACCAACACGCTAGATCATTGACGGCCAAAACCCACCAGCTCTTGTAGGAGCGCACCTGGGCGCGATGAGCCGTCACGGGGACAGCCCTCGCGCCCAGGTGCGCCCCTACACGACAGGTGGATCGACTTTCATTTGTGACCAGACCGGTCAAGTGCTTTGCTTCGAAGGTAGTTGCAGGGAATGCATGCCCCATGCAAGTGCCCTTCTACAAAGGACACTTCGTTACCGCCGCGCTAGATCGTTGACGGCCAAAACCCACCAGCTCTTGTAGGAGCGCACCTGAGCGCGAGGACGCGTCATGGGGACAGCCCACGCGCTCAGGCGCGCCCCTACATGGCAATGGATCAACCTTCCTGTGCGACCAGTTCGGCCAGCTGCACGGCGTTGAGTGCGGCGCCCTTGCGGATGTTGTCGGAGACGATCCACAGATTGAGACCACGCGGGTGCGATAAGTCCTCACGAATACGGCCGACGAACACCGCATCCTTGCCCGAGGCATGCGTCACCGGCGTCGGGTAGCCGCCCGCCTTGTGCTCGTCCACCACTTCCACGCCCGGCGAGGCTTCCAGCAGCGCGCGCGCGGCTTCGACGGTGATCTTTTCGCGGGTCTCGATGGCGACCGCTTCGGAGTGGCCGAAAAACACCGGCACGCGTACCGCGGTGGGATTCACCTGGATGTTCTCATCACCCAGGATCTTGCGGGTCTCCCAGACCAGCTTCATCTCTTCCTTGGTGTAACCGTTGTCCTGGAAGTCGTCGATGTGCGGGATCAGATTGAAAGCGATCTGCACCGGGAAGCGCTGCGGGTCGATTTGCTGGAAGCTCAACAGCTCGCTGGTCTGCTTGCCCAGCTCTTCCATCGCCGAGCGGCCGCCGCCGGACACCGACTGGTAGGTCGCCACGTTGATGCGCTCGATGCCGTACTTGCGGTGAATCGGGCCCAGCGCCACCAGCATCTGCATGGTCGAGCAATTGGGGTTAGCGATGATGCCGCGCGGGCGCTGCTTGAGCGCTTCGGGATTGACTTCCGACACCACCAGCGGCACGTCGTCGTCGTAGCGGAACGCGGAGGAATTATCGATCACCACCGCGCCGGCAGCGGCGAACTTGGGGCCGTATTCCTTGGACACGCTACCGCCTGCGGAGAACAGCGCGATGTCCACGCCGGTCGGGTCGAAGTCGGCCAGATCCAGCACGTCGACCTTGCCGCCATTGAACTCGACCTGCCCACCGGCCGAGCGCGCCGAGGCCAGCGCGTACAAATTGGCGACCGGAAAGTTGCGCTCGGCCAGGATGCTCAGCATGGTTTCGCCGACAGCGCCGGTGGCGCCCACGACCGCGACATTGAAACGACGGTTTTCGTTGCTCATGAGAATGTCTTTATCGAAAGAGTGAAGAGGGGAACGCGCTGCGCGTGGGTTCGGGGAACCTCCAACGCTGGCTGTGGAGGTTCCCTATCGTTTGGTCGCGCCGGTTTTGCTGGCGTCCACGATCGTACCGCCGCGTTTGGCGGCTGCGATCGCATCGGCATTGAGCGCGCTTGGCGGATGCCCGGCGTTGGGGCCATGGCCGAGCGCGGCAATCAGGTTGTACACCGCCAGCTGCACCATGGCACGGCGTGTGGCCAGGCTGGCGCTGCCGATATGCGGGGTGAGCACCACGTTGTGCAGCGCCAGCAGCTCCGGGCGCACCGCAGGCTCACCTTCGTAGACATCCAGGCCGGCACCGGCAAGACGCCCATTGGCCAACGCATCGGCCAACGCGAGCTCATCGACGATGCCGCCGCGCGCGATGTTCACCAGCGTGGCGGTGGGCCGCATCTTGGCCAGCGCGGCAGCGTCGATGATGTGGTGCGACTGCTTGCCGTAGGGCAGCACCAACACCAGGTGATCGGACTGCGCCAGCAAGCTGTCGAGGTCGACGTAGTGCGCGTTGAGGTCCTGCTCGGTCTGCGCCGGCAACCGGCTGCGGTTGTGATACAGCACGCGCATGCCGAAGCCGTGTGCGCCGCGGCGTGCAATGCCCTGCCCGATCCGGCCCATGCCCAGGATACCGAGCGTGCTGCCGTGGATATCGGCACCGAGCATGGTCTTGAACGACCACTGCCCCCACTGCCCGTCACGCAACCAGCGCTCGGCCTCGGTGATACGGCGCGCGGTGGCCATCAACAACGCAAAGCCCAGGTCGGCGGTGGTTTCGGTCAACACGTCGGGCGTATTGCTGGCCAGGATGCCGGCCGCGCTCAGCGCGTCGATATCCAGATTGTTGTAGCCCACACCGACATTGGCGATGGCGCGCAGCTGCGGGGCCGATGCGATTTCGGCCGCGCCCACGCGCTCGTTGAGCGTGATCAGTGCGCCATCGACGCCGGCCAGGTGCGCGGCCAGCTGCTGCGACGAATACGCGGTGACGCCCGCAGTGGTGGTCAGCGCAAAATGCGCGCTCAGCTGTTCGACAACGTCGTCGAACAGCGGCTGGCTGACCCAGACCTTGGGGCGTGTCGTTTCAGACATCGATCTGACCGGGGATGCGCGGCGAGATCTCGCCGACATCACCGCATTGCGCGCGATGACGCAGCGCCTGATCCATCAGCACCAAGGCCATCATCGCTTCGGCGATCGGGGTGGCGCGGATGCCCACGCATGGGTCGTGCCGACCGGTGGTGATCACATCCACGACCGTGCCGTCTGCGTCCACGGTTGCACCGGGCAGGCGCAGGCTGGACGTCGGCTTGAGCACCATCGACGCGGTCACTGCCTGGCCGGTGGAAATGCCGCCCAGAATGCCGCCGGCATGATTGCTGAGGAAGCCTTCCGGGGTGATCAGGTCGCGGTGTTCGGTGCCCTTTTGCGCGGCACTGGCAAACCCGTCGCCGATTTCCACGCCCTTGACTGCATTGATGCTCATCATCGCGGCAGCCAGCTCGGCATCGAGCTTGCCGTAGATCGGCTCGCCCCAGCCTGGCGGCACGCCGCCGGCCACCACGTCCACGCGCGCACCGACCGAATCGCCGGACTTGCGCAGCGCGTCCATATAGGTTTCCAGCTCCGGCACCTGCTCGGCGTGTGGCCAGAAGAACGGGTTGTCTTCGACCGCATTCCAGTCGAAACCGGTCGGACGGATCTCGCCCAGCTGCGACAGATACCCGCGCACCAGCACGCCGTAGCGCTGCTTGAGCCACTTCTTGGCGATGACGCCCGCAGCCACGCGCATGGTGGTTTCGCGCGCGGACGAGCGCCCGCCGCCGCGTGGGTCGCGGATGCCGTATTTCTGCCAGTAGCTGTAGTCCGCATGGCCGGGGCGGAACTGTTGGGCGATGTTGCTGTAGTCCTTGCTGCGCTGATCGGTGTTGCGGATCAGCAGCCCGATCGGCGTGCCGGTGGTGCGGCCTTCGTACACGCCGGACAGGATCTCGATCTCGTCGGCTTCGCGGCGTGCCGAGGTATGCCGGCTCTTGCCGCTGGCACGGCGTTGCAGGTCCAGGGTGAACTCTTCCGGCGCCAGTTCCAGGCCCGGAGGGCAGCCATCGACAACGCAGCCGATCGCCGGCCCGTGCGATTCGCCGAAGGTGGTGACCGTCAACAGGCGGCCGAAACTGTTACTGCCCATAACGGCATCCTCTCAACATTGCAGCAGGTGGCAGCGCGCGCACGATGCGCGGCAGGTGCCGTGCCGCCACCAGCATCGGTGCCACGGCCAACACACTGCCGACCACCACCAGAAACAGGTCCAGCGCGAACCGCTCACTGAGCAGCCACTCGGCGAGCAGATATAGCGCCGTGCCGACCCCGCCCAGCAAGCCAAGCGCCACGCCCACGCTGCGGCGCGGATGCGCACGCAATGCCGCATCCGAGTTGGCCGCCACGATCCAGGCCGATACCAGGCCGAAGAACGCGATCGACCCGAAGCCGATCTGCGCTGCGACGCTCCACCAGCCCTGCGCGGTCGGACCGCCGTACATCGGGTCGAACAACTGCAATACCACGTCGACCAAAGCGAACGGAATGGCCGCCCCGAAGACGGACACCGGCGTCAGCAGCACGATATCGATCAGCTGCGGACGGGATACGGGCGCCTTAGCGCGCACCGGCCAACTCGGTGATGCGCGCACTGTGCGCGATCAACTCGCGGCATTCCACCGCAAAGATGCCCATCTGCCCAACCTTGAACTCGACCCAGGCCAGATCCACTTCCGGCAGCAGCTTGATCAGATGCTGCTCGGACTCGCCCACTTCGCAGATCAACAGGCCGTCTTCGCTCAGGTGCTGCGGCGCATCGCGCAGGATCTTCAGCACCAGGTCCAGGCCATCGTCGCCGGCACGCAAGCCCAGCTCCGGCTCGTAGGAATACTCCTGCGGCAGCGCGTCGGTCTCGTCATTGGTGACGTACGGCGGATTGGTGACGATCAGATCGTACTGACGGCCAGCCAGCCCGGTGAACAGGTCGGACGTGAGCAAGGTGACGTTGTCGGCATGCAGGCGCGCCTTGTTTTCGGCGGCCAGCGCCAGCGCGTCGTCGCTGATGTCCACGCCATCCACCTCCCAATGCGGGTTGTAGTGGCCCATGGCGATGGCGATGCAACCCGAGCCGGTGCACAGGTCCAGCGCGCGGGTGACTTCGCGACCGCCCAGCCAAGGTTCGAAGCCGGCTTCGATCAATTCAGCGATCGGCGAGCGTGGTACCAGGGCGCGCGCGTCGCTCTTGAAACTCAGGCCGGCAAACCAGGCTTCGCCAGTCAGATAGGCCGCCGGCACGCGTTCGGTGATGCGGCGCTCGAACAGGCCCAGCACGCGTTCTTTTTCGTCGCGCAGCAGACGCGCCTGCCCATACGCCGGGCCCAGGTCGTGCGGCAGATGCAGGCTGTGCAGCACCAGTTGGGTGGCTTCGTCCAGCGCGTTGTCGTAGCTGTGACCGAAGGTGAGACCGGCTTCGTTGAAACGGCTGGTGCCGTAGCGGATCAGGTCGATGATGGTGTGCAGTTCGTCGGCCGCGGCGGCAGTCATGGCAACAACTAAAAAGGAATCGGCCCACGATTATAGAGGTCGGATCGGTATCATGAGCGTCCGTTGCACTGGAAACCGCCATGTTCAATCGCAATACCGGCATCGTGCTACTGGTGGCGCTGGCCGCCGGTCTTGGGTTGTTGCTGGGCCAGAAGTTCTTCGGCGGGACGCCCCGCTCGCCCTGGCCGCCCACCCAGACCATCACGTTTTACCCGCAGCCGCGCCCCTTGCCGCAGTTCAGCCTGCGCCAGTCCGATGGCACCCAGTTGGTGTCTGGCGAACTGAAAGGGCATTGGACGCTGGTGTTTTTGGGCTTCACCTTCTGCCCGGATGTCTGCCCGACCACACTGACCGATCTGGCGGTGGCGCAGCAGCAGTGGGAAAGCATCCCCGACGGGCTGCGCCCGCGCGTGTTGTTCGTGTCGGTGGACCCGCAGCGCGACCCGCCTGCGCGGCTGGGCGAGTACGCCCACGCCTTCCACAAGGACACGCTGGCGGCCACCGCAGACGTGCCGGCGCTGGAACGCTTTGCCACCGCGCTGGGCTTGGTATTCCAGAAGGTGCCGGGCAAGAACTTCGATCAGAACCCCAACGACTACAGCATGGATCACTCGGCCGGCATCGCCGTGCTCGATCCACAAGGCCGCCTGACCGGCCTGATCCGTCCGCCGCTCGACCCCAAGGCGATTGCCGCCGACCTCCAACAGCTGACCAAGGTAACCGCTCCGTGAGTTTCGTCACTTCCCTGACCTACGTGCTGCCGCATCGGTTGCTGTCCTCCATGGCACGCGCGCTGGCGTACTCGGACACGCCTTCGACCAAGCAATGGTTGATCGACACGGTGACGCGCAAGTTCGGGGTGGACCTGAGCGAAGCGCAGGAACCGGACCCGCGCGCGTACCCCACCTTCAATGCGTTCTTTACCCGCGCCTTGAAGCCGGGCGCACGCGTGCCCGATGCCGACCCGGCAACCGTATTGATGCCTGCCGATGGCCGTATCAGCCAGCTCGGCCCGATCGAGAACGGGCGTATTTTCCAGGCCAAGGGCCAGTCCTTCACCGCAGCCGAATTGCTCGGCGACGCGGCAGCGGCGGCGCCGTTCAACGACGGCCTGTTCGCGACGGTGTATCTGTCGCCCAAGGACTACCACCGCGTCCACATGCCGTGGACCGGCACCCTGCGCGAAACCGTGCATGTGCCCGGCCGCCTGTTCAGCGTGGGCCCGGATGCGGTGCGCAACGTGCCGCGGTTGTTCGCCCGCAACGAGCGCCTGGTGTGCCACTTCGATACCGAGTTCGGCCCGATGGCCTCGGTGATGGTAGGCGCACTGCTGGTGTCCGGCGTGGAAACGGTGTGGAGCGGCGTGGAAATTCCACGCTATGGCGACCGCATCACGCGCAAGGATTACCGTGGCAAGGGAATCGTCTTGGAGCGGTTTGCGGAGATGGCGCGCTTCAATTACGGCTCGACGGTGATCGTGCTGCTGCCACCGGGCGTGGCCAAGCTCGATGGCGCACTTGCCGCAGAGACGGCGGTGCGGCTGGGGCAGGCACTGGCACGTCGCCAGGTGGGTTGACGCTGGGCAAAGCGGACAGCATTTGGATGCTGCATTTGATTGAGGCGCGGCTCGACGCTGATCGTGTTGCTGCCACTTGGTGTGGCCACGCTTGCCGGTAGATTGGCTGTAGAAACCTCGCTGCGGCTGGGGGCAGGCGCTAGTGGCCTGGGCCGCAGCGACGCGGCCGGTCGCGTTGTTGTTGGTTGTCATTACTCGTCATCGCATTCTTTCAAAGCACGTTGCATCGCTGGAAACAGCCAGCGCACGCTGCACCCGCTCTTTCACCTGCACTTCCAGCCGCCGGATATCGGCGGTTTTCAGGATCTTCGATGACAACACGGATGTTGCGCTGGCCGCTGGCGATTGCGCTGCTCACGGCAGTGACCGGCTGCGGCCACAAGAGCGAGCAACAACAGTTGGACGATCTGCGCGGTGGCCTGCAATACCGTGGCTACCGGCACTTCAGCGAACAGGGCTTACCGATCGCATTTGCGGCGTATCAACGCGGCGGTGCCCTGCTGGAGACCCCGCCCGCCCCGTTGACCGCCGACGACATCTGCATGCTGCACGCCATGCTGTCCTACACGGCGCTATCGGCGAACAAACTGCTGCCGGCGATCGCCGAGGCCGACCTACTGGAGCGCGATTGCGCTCCACAGGGGCGCGTCATCGCCACCGCATTGCGCTCGGTGGCCTACGAACGTAAGCAATGGCCACAACTGGCGCAGCAGTCCAGCGACAGCCTGTGGAAAAACAGCGCCGATCCGGAGGGCGACTTCGCCACCTTGGTGATGCTGCACGTGGTGATGGCCTATGCCGCGATGCAGGACAAACGCTGGGAAAACGTGGTGCTGCATGTCGACGCGATTGCGCTGGCGGTGCGTGCACCGTGGCTGGGCGAACTGGCACGCGCCGGGCTGGACCTGGCCGAGCACCGTTATCTGGCTGGCTTACGCCGTCTGAAACGGCTCAGCGAAAATCCCGGCGTGCCGCCGGAGGTGCGCGCCGAACTGCAGACCTTGATCCTGCATGTGGAAGCCGAGAGCGGCGACCTGGATTCCAATCTGGTCATCGCCCGCATCCTCAGCCGTTTCATGTGGCAGGCGATCAAGCAGAACGGCTCGCCGGTGATGCAGCAGGCGATGCAGTTTGCAGAGCAGCAGGCCCAGCGTTTTGGTCCCGAGGCGTTGCGCCAGAGCTGGCGTGCGCGGTGGACGCAATGGTGGGACGGCCTCAAGGCACGCTGGAGCGAGGACAGCGCCTCGCCGCCCTCCTCGCAGGCAGGTACGGCACCAGCTGCGCCGCCGGCTTAAACGCCGCTGACAAACGACTGCGCTCACCGCCAGGCGGGCGCAGCCGGTGCTCGGTGCCGCATGGACCACGCGTACACGTTGTTCCTGAGCGTCCCGTCGACACCCAACTGGCGGCTGCTCGCTACGTTTTTTCAGCCGCTCCAAGTGAGGTGCTGCAATCTGCGATCGCAACACCTCACACTCAGCGGTCGCAGCCCGCCAGCTTGATGCTCTGCCCTGGCTTTAACGCATAGGCCGGTGCCTTCAGGCCATTGGCCTTGGCCAGTTCCTTGATCTCGCACTGGTACTTCTGCGCAACGCGGCCGAGCGTGTCGCCCTTGGCGATAGTGTAGCTGCGCGCCTGCTTTGCCTTCGGTTTGGTGACCGCCGGCTGGCCGGTGGCCACGGTGGTCGGCACGCCAGCCATCGGGCTGACATCGCCCACCGCCACGGTCGGCGTGTACTCGGTTGCGCTGCTGCGCACGATGGCGCTGTTGAGATCGGCAGTGATCAAGGTGCGCGCCAGGTCCGCACGCGGACCGTTCACGCAGTAACGCGTGTACAGGCTGGCGATGCGGTTGGTGGCGTTGATGACGGTGCCGGCCGGAATCCAGCCATCGGGTTCATAGCGCGGGTTGAGGTTGCGCAGTGCGCGCATGTAGCCCTCGCGGACGCCCATGCCGCCCAGGCAGATGGTCAACTCATAGATTGTGGTGGACTTGGCGAGCTTGAGCGTGGCCGGCTGCGCGTCGAGCTTGGGGAAATCGACGCCGTACTGGCGCGGGTGCAGGAAGATCCACGCCGCAGCGATCACCATCGGCACGTAGTCCTTGGTTTCGGCCGGGAACTGGTTGTAGACGTCCTGTTCCCAGAATCCGCGCCCGCCGGTCTGCGAAAACACCCGTGCGGCACGCCCTTCGCCACCGTTATAGGCGGCCAGCGCCAGCTCGATACTACGGTTGAGGCCGGCCATGCGCTCGTTGAGATAGGCAGCGCTGGCTTCGGCGGCGCTGCGTGCATCGAAGCGCGTGTCGAAGCCGCTGCCGTCCGGGCCCAGCCCGAAACGCCGCCCGGTGGCCGGCATGAACTGCATCAGCCCGGCCGCACCGGCACGCGAATTGGCGTGCACCTTGCCGTTGGATTCCTTGGCCATGATGCCGAACAGCAGCGCCTCGGGCAGGCCGCGTTTCTGCCATTCCGGCCACATCACGCCGCGCAGGTTGCTGTAGTTGTCGTAGCTGGTCATCAACGCCGGGCGCATATCGGTCAGCCAGCGACGGATGCCGGCCTGCACGGCCGGGTTGTACTGCACCATCTTGTCGAACTCGTGGCGCTGGTCGTTGAGCAGGGTGGCCGCACGCGCCGCCTCGGGCACGCCATTGGCGGCCGGGCCGAGATGATCCGGGTCGGCCTGCAGCAAGGTGTCGTCGTCTTCCGGGTCTTCGGCGGCCGGCGCTTCGGCATCGGCACGCGCCTTGAGCAGACGCTTGTAGGTGGCCAGCTGATTGGCAACCAGACAGCCGCGCTGCTTGATGCAGGCGTCGATGACATCCTCCATGTCCTCCAGTGCGGCGTCGCCTTCGGCGGTGCCCTTCGGGTCGGAGTTGTTCACCAGCACCAGCGCATCGCGGTAGCGCTTTTCGGCTGCGGCCATGCGTGTATCGAGCACGGCAGCCTTCTCCGTGTCGCGCTTGGAGATGGCGTGGGCGGCGGGGACAACAGACATCAGCGCCACCACAGCCAGGACAGGCCATGGGCGCAAACCAAAATGAGCGAGCGGCATCGGAGACAGTGCAGCGGAAAGGCAGGCAGGGTAGCCGCCGGGACGACACCGGGGCAAGGCGATGCCGCCGGCAGGTCAGTGGCGCGTTAGCTTGGCGCGCCTGCCCGATCCATTGAAAACGGGCGGAGCCGGTTGTCTGGCAGCGGCGCGCACGGTGTCGACCTTGCCTGGAGACAGGCGCCGGCTCGCCGCACAGCCTGACTGTCAGAACTCATACGTCGCCCGCCGATTTGTGCGGCAACGTTGCCCGCTAGAATCCGGTCTTTCCTCACCGGATCTGCCCAATGGCCTCGTTCCTGCTCGGCAAAGGCGTCACCGACGATATCCCGGTCGTGCTCGAAGGCCGCTTCGGCAACCGCCATGGTCTGGTGGCCGGCGCCACCGGGACCGGCAAGACCGTGACCCTGATGACCCTGGCCGAAGGCTTCTCGCGCTTGGGGGTGCCGGTGTTCCTGGCCGATGTGAAAGGCGACGTGGCCGGCCTGGCCGTGGCCGGCGACGGCGCGCCCGGCGTGCTGCAGCGCGCCACGGATGTAGGCATCGCCGATTACGCGCCGGCCGCCAGCCCGGTGGTGTTCTGGGACCTGTACGGGCAGCTCGGCCACCCGGTGCGCACCACGGTGAGCGAAATGGGCCCCACCCTGCTCGCCCGCATCCTGGAACTCAACGATACCCAATCCGGCGTGCTGGACATCGTGTTCAAGCTGGCCGACGACCGCGGCCTGTTGCTGCTGGATCTGGACGATCTGCGTGCCCTGCTCGCGCTGGTGGTGGAAGAACGCAAGGAGCTGTCCACCAGTTACGGGTTGGTATCCAGCCAGTCGGTGGCCGCGATCCAGCGCGCGCTGCTGCGGCTATCGCAGGACGGCGGCGAGCAGTTCTTCGGCGAACCGGCGCTGGAGCTGGACGAGCTGATGCGCGTCGCGCCAGACGGCCGCGGGGTGATCGGCATCCTGGCGGCCAACCAGTTAGTGCTCAAGCCGCGGCTGTATTCGACCTTTCTGCTATGGCTGCTGTCGGAACTGTTCGAAGGCCTGCCGGAAGTGGGCGATCTGGACCAGCCCAAGCTGGTGTTCGTCTTCGACGAGGCGCATTTGCTGTTCGAGGACGCGCCTGCGGCGCTGGTGCAACGCATCGAGCAGGTGGTGCGATTGATCCGCTCCAAGGGCGTGGGCATCTATTTCTGCTCGCAGTTTCCCGATGATATTCCAGACAACATTCTTGGCCAGCTCGGCAACCGTGTGCAGCATGCGCTGCGTGCCTACACGCCGCGCGACCAGAAAGCGGTCAAGACCGCGGCGCAGACCTTCGTGGCAAATCCCAAGCTCGACGTGGCCACCGCCATCTCCAGCCTGGGCACCGGCGAGGCGCTGGTGTCGCCACTGCAGGGCAAGGGCGTGCCCGCGCCGGTGCAGCAAACCCTGATCGCCCCGCCGCGCTGCCGCATGGGCGCCATCAGCGCACCCGAACGCGCGCAGGTACGCGCGGCCAGCCCGGTGGGCACACGCTACGACACCGCGATCAACCGCGAATCGGCAGCCGAGCTGTTGGCACGCCGCGTCGAACAGGTCGCCGCGCAGACCGCCGCCCCGCCCGCCCGCACCCGCGAGGAAGAAGAAACCCAGGACAGCGGTTTCGGAAAAGCGGTCAAGGACGCGGTGTTCGGCACCGGCCGCCGCCAGGGCATGCTGGAAACGATGGCCAAACAAACATCGCGCACCATCGGCAGCAAGATCGGGCAGCAGATCGTGCGCGGGATTTTCGGCAGTATTTTTGGTGGGAAGCGTTGAACCCAAACAAATGAGGAAGCACCATGAGCAAGGATGCAAAGAAGACCCTGCTGGCCTGCACGATTGCCCTCGTGCTTGTCGTCGTCAGCACGGCCTCAGCAGAACAGAAAGATCGGAGTGACCTTTGGCCTCTAAAGCGGCAGCAGGTACTGACCGGCACCTACACAGGGCAACTCACCTCCTACACGCAAGACTGCCAGACTGTCCGCGCAGAGCTTTTTCTTTCGATGCCGACTCCCAGCAGAAACATGCAGCGTTACACGTTAAAAACCACCTGCATCGCTGGCAACCAACTGAACGGCCCTACCCGGACGATTACCGGCGCCTGGGACATGGACGAGGCAAGCGGTAGCTGTCTGGTGCTCAACTTCATAGACGTCGACGATCCGATGGTAGGACCGAACATCTACGGGTTTGACGTCGAAGAGGATCCTCTCCACTCGGACCACAAGCATCACATTTACGTTCTCGCTCAAGACGGCCATAACTGCCACAGCGGCAAATCACCGGAATACGACGACAAGGTGCTTAGAAGGGTGCCCTGACAACGGCACGCCTTGGTTTGCTCGATGGACTGTGGCGAGTAAAGGCCAGTATTTTTTGATGGGTTGGCCATCTACAACAGCTCTACTTCTACTGACTACGAGCACTGATGTGCAAGACTCGCAATTTCGCAGTCATCGCTAGACTCCGAAGCGACACCTCCGCCGTCTAGCAACGCCAGTGCTCTAACGAAGCTTATGTTCAAGTTAACTCAGCACGCCATGCAATTTGGCGTACTGCAGCAACATGATGGTCTTGGCGTCGGCAATCTCGCCGGACGCGATCATCGCCAGCGCAGCGTCGAGCGACAGTTCCAGCACCTCGATCTCTTCGCCGTCTTCTTCCACGCCGCCACCGTCGCTCACCTTGTCGCCGTCGAAGTATTCGCCGACGAAGAAGTACAGGCGTTCGGTGACCGAGCCCGGGCTCATGAAGGCCTCGAATACCTTCCGCACGTTGTCGATGCGGTAGCCGGTTTCTTCTTCGGTTTCCTTGCGGATGCAGGTCAGCGCATCGTCGTGGTCGAGCAAGCCGGCGCAGGCTTCGATCAGCATGCCATCCGGGTTGCCATTGAGCAGCGTCGGCAGGCGGAATTGCCGGGTCAGCATCACCGTCTGCCTGGCACGACTGTAGAGCAGGATGGTGGCGCCGTTACCGCGGTCATATGCCTCGCGCGACACCGTCTGCCAGCGACCGTCCTTGCGCTGAAAATCGAAGGTGACCTTGCGCAGCACATACCAGTTGTCGGACAGCACATCGATGCTGCGAATGCGAACCTGCGGGGTGTCGGCGACAGATGGATTCAAGCAGAACTCCTTGCGATAGGGGGAATGACTGCGCCACCGCGATTGCACGTCAGCGCGTGCCGCCTGTAGCAACGTCGCCGCATAGCCGGCAGCCGACAGCTAGCGAACCATAGGTTCCACGCAGAAGTCCATTGCGCGGCCGATGGTTCCTGATGCCCGGCGGCTCGCTCGTCGCACTGCGTTCAATCGTTGTGAGCCAGCTACGTGCCGGCAGCACCATCGGCGTCTTCGTGCAGCTGACCACGCAGGCCCCGCCTACGGCGCCAGGCAGCGCAGCCGCAGGATTGCGTGCGGCAGGCAGCGGATCCCACCCAGCTCGACGTCCCCGGGCAGCCGCGCTATCCCAATTGCACCCAGCCACGCATCGCCGCACAATCCCGGCACATCACACGCTTGGGGAGCGTCATGGAAGACCGTTTTCGCGCGCACAGGGTTGCCGCGCAGGCTGCACCTGCACCGTTTTGGACCCGCATCCCGGCGATCGCCACTTATCCACTGCGCGGCTCGGCGCTGTATGCGCTGATCGCACTGACGCTGTGCAGCGCGCTGCTGGTCTTGCCGGGCATCCTCAAACTGGTGGCCATGGGCGTGCTGGGTATGGCGACCTACACCTATGCCTTCGACATCCTGCGCCATACCGCCGATGGTCAGCCCGATGCGCCGAAGCTCGGCTACAACAGCTTCGACAGTGCGGTACTGCGTCTGATCCTGCTGGCGGTCGCGCTGGCCATCGTGATCGGCGTCGCCGCCGCGCTCGCAGGTAAATTCGGGCTAACCATCGCCTATCTGGGCACCATGCTGTTGTTGCCAGGCATGCTGATCTCGCTCGCCATCGATGGCAGCCTGCGCCGCGCGCTCAATCCGGCGGTGTCGATCGACATGGCGCTGCGGATCGGCTGGCCATATCTGGCCGCCTACGGCCTGCTTTATGTGATCCAGGGCAGCGGTACCGCAGCGGTCTTCGTCGCACTGAAATATCTGCCGCCGCTGGTACGCGAGGCGACGGTGATGATGACCTCGATCTGGACCCTGTTCGCCAGTTTTCATCTGCTCGGGTATCTGGTGTACCAGTACCACGAAGCGCTGGGCTATGTCCCCAGCGCTGGGGCAGCACACGAACGCGCCGACCCGGATCAGCGCCTGCTCGACGAGGCCGAACAGTACGTGCGCGACGGGCATTCCGACGAGGCGTTCCAAGCACTGCGTGGCGCGGTCCGCTCGCGCGCGGTGAGCCTGGCAGTGCACGAGCTGTATCAACGCCTGCTGCGTCAGCACCATCGCAACGACGAGCTGCGCGAGCACACCCGGCAGTACATCAACCGCTTGCTGCAGGAGAGGCAGGAGCGCCGCGCGCTTGCGTTGCAGCGCGAAGCCCTGGACAGCGACGCCGCGTTTACCCCGCTGCTCCCGGAACAGGCCACGTTGCTGGCCGAGCGCGCCAAGATGGCCGGGCAGTTTCAGCTTGCGACCGATGGGCTGCTGGCCGCCATCGCAGGCTGGCCACGCGATCCGATGCTGCCGAGCTGGTCGCTGGATGCCGGGCTGATGCTGGCCGAGCGTTTCGGCCGCGATGAGCAGGCGCGCGTCATCCTGCAAAGCGCCTTGGAGCATTGCGACGATGCCGCACAACGCGCAAAGCTGGACGCGGCGTTGCGGGCGGTTGCGATCCAACCGGCGTAGCGCATCTAACAAAACGACTGCGCTCACCGCCAGGCGCGCGCAGCCGGTGCGCGGTGCGGCATGGACCACTCGTACACTCCGGTTCGGCCGCGCCGTCCACACCCACCTGACGACTACTGGCTACGTTCTGTTAGCCGCTCTTGGCAGTCCAACACACATCGCCGCAGCCGGACGGTGGCGGCCAGACCTCAAAACCGGTTTGACCCACCTCATAAAGTGCCTGCATAGCAGCAAGTGCGTGCGCTCGGCTCTCAGAACGGCATGTAGTGAGTACTGAGCGCGCCCTACAATGGCACCGACGACCGCTCGCTGGGCTCGGCTAGCCACTGCTGATACGGCTTTAAAACGCCTACCACCGATACCGCCAAAATCCACTCGAACACGCAGCTGCATCAACCATTCTCAAGCAGAAACCGCGCTTTGACCGCCTGCCCCTGCTCCGGAAATTGATCGCGCACCAGCTGCAATACCCGCGTGCGTTGTTCGCCAGCCTGCAGTTCGCCGTGCCGCAGCGCCAGCACAAACCACTGCTGGGCCAGTTCGGCGCGTGGCGCATCGATCTCGCACTCCTTCAACAAACGCTCGGCATCGGCCAGCAACCCGGTACGCAGGCACGCGCCGACCAGGGCCATGCGTGCCGGTAGCGCAACGGCGATCGTGTCCTTGCTCAGTTCTGCTGCCACGCCCAGCTGGACGCGTGTCTGTTGTGCGTTATGGCTGGGCAGGTGCAACAGCGTCTGCGCATGGCGCACGGCGTCCTGCGTGCGCCATGCGTTACGGGCAACGCGGTAACGGGCCAGCGCAACGTCCGGGCTGTGCGGGGTCTCGCTGGCAAGCTCGGCGAGCAGCCGCTCGGCTTCAAGGTTTTCCATGCGTCCCAGATGGCGCTGCGCACGCTCCCAGCGGTCGTCCACCTGCGTGGCGGCGTCCTCTTCCATGAAGGCCGGGCGGGTTTGCCGCACCGCCACCAGCAACGCACCGAGCAGCGCACCGCTGACCAAGCCGCCGGCATGTGCCTCGAAGGCGACACCGCCGTTATCGCTGCCCAGCAGGCTGTACAACTCCCAGCCCAGCCACAGTGGCAGCAGCAGAATCGCCGGCCCACGCACGTAGTTGAAGACCACAAAAAACCAGTAGAAAAACCGCACCCGACGGCGGCCCCACACCACGCAAAACGCCCCCATCAATGCGGCGATCGCACCGGACGCGCCCAGCCCGCCACCGGGCTCGCCCCAGCGCCACCATAGACTCGCTGCGCTGGCCCCAAACCCGCCCAGCAAATACAGCAGCAGAAACCAGCCGCTGCCGATCGCCCCTTCCAGCAAGGTGCCCAGCGCCAGCAGAAACACCATGTTGCCGAGCAAATGATCGAAGTCGCCATGCAAGAAGGTGGCCGTCAGCATCCGCGCCGGCGACCACTCCGAACTGCGTTGCAGATGACGCAGCGTGAACACCCTGGACAGGCGGGCATCGTAAGGCGCACGTAGACCGCGCCATTCGCGCATCTGCTCCTCGTCCTTGAATAACGCGCCGCCGCGCAACGCCTGCGCAAAGGCGACATCGTGCAGTGTCAAATGCGCCAGATACGCGATGCGCTGCGGTGCCGGCACGCTGTCCAGCTTGCCCTGTCGCGCGGTGCGCAGCTTGGGGTCGGTAGTCTGCGCCAGGTAGCGTGCGTGGGCCTGCGCTTCCAGTGTGCCCAGCCCCGACGCGACGTAGTAATGCACGGCGTTTTCGACCAGCGCATCGTCCTTGCGCTGATAGCCCAGATAGACAACGACATTGATCAGCACCAGCAGCAGCGTCACCCACGGAATGTTCTGGCGCGACCAGGGTTTGTGCAGCGGCATGAGCAACATGACAACGTCCGTGTCCGAGATGGCGCAAAGCTTCGCCGGGCGGCGGCAGATGCGCAAGCCGTCCATGCGCGCTAGCATCGCGCCCCCGCTGTTCGACACCCCAAGCCCGACATGAGCCGCTGGCGCCCGCCCGCCGAAAAGAGCACTGCGTTGATCACGCCCGAAGGTCACACCCGTCTGAAGGTCGAACTGGAAGATCTGTGGCGGGTGCGCCGGCCCGAGGTGGTGCGCGCACTGGCCGCCGCTGCGGCCGAGGGCGATCGATCGGAAAATGCCGAGTACACCTATCGCAAGAAGCAGCTAGGCGAGATCGACCGCCGTGTGCGCTATCTCAGCAAACGCCTGGAAGCGTTGCGCGTGGTGGATACCGCGCCAACCGACCCGCACGCGGTGTTTTTTGGCGCGCAGGTGGAGCTGGAAGATGCCGATAGCGGCGAGCTGTTGCGCTATCGGATCGTCGGCCCGGACGAAACCGATGCCGGCCTGGGCTGGATCAGCATCGATTCGCCGCTGGCGCGCGCGCTGCTGAAAAAACGCGTGGACGATGAGTTTGAGGCGCAACTGCCGGCCGGAAAGCACACCTTTGTAGTGGTGTCGGTGGATTACGGCAGTCAGTAAGCAGGTGACGCAGGCGGCTGAGCTGCAGAGGCGCCTTTGCGCGATGGTGTTATCGGCAAGAAGCATCGCGCGCTGACGTGAGCGCCACCCTGCTGGGCGATGGGCTCGGCGCGGAGCCACGCGCAGGCAACTGATGCGATCGGCTGCGCTATACGGGCGCAGCGTGCGCGGTTGGCTTGATCGGGAACAGCCCTGTCGCGCTCTGGCGCGCTCCTACGATAGGCCTGTGACGGCTTGGTGTCGCACGTTGCTGTTGCGCAACGTGCGCCGGCTTGCGCCCGGTTACACCATCTGCAGATTCAGCGCACGTCCCTGCTGGGCAGCGCCGGTGGGCGGCAATGCGTCGCCGAACAAATCGTGTTCATCGCTGTCGGTGATTTCCACATCGATCAGGTCGCCGACCTTCAGCCCAAGCTCGCCGCCGTTCTGGATATGCACCAGGCCGTCGATCTCCGGCGCGTCCGCGCGCGAACGGGCCACGGCGATGTCGTCTTCGATCAGATCGACCAGGCATTGCTGCACGCTGCCGATCTTGGCTTCCAGCCGCATGGCGGAAATCTCCGCCTGCTTGGCCATAAAGCGCGCCAGCCGCTCCTGCTTCACTTCTTCCGGCACCGGGTCGGGCAGCGCATTGGCACTGGCGCCGTCCACCGGCGAGTAGGCGAATGCACCGACACGGTCCAGCTGCGCCTGATCCAGAAACTCCAGCAGCGATTCGAACTCGGCCTCGGTCTCGCCGGGGAAGCCGACGATGAAGGTCGAGCGCACCGTGATCTCCGGGCACATTGCCTTCCAGCGCTGCACGCGCTCAAGGGTTTTTTCCACCGCACCGGGCCGCTTCATCAGCTTGAGGATGCGCGGGCTGGCGTGCTGGAACGGGATGTCCAGATACGGCAGCAGCTTGCCTTCGGCCATCAACGGAATCACATCGTCCACGTGCGGATACGGATACACGTAATGCAGCCGCGTCCACACGCCCAGCTCCGACAAGCCTTCGCACAGCGCCTTCATGCGGGTCTGGTACATGCGCTCGCGCCACGGGCGCTCGGCGTATTTCAGGTCCACGCCATAGGCCGAGGTGTCCTGCGACACCACCAGCAGCTCCTTGACCCCGCCACGCACCAGCCGCTCGGCTTCGCGCAGCACCTCGTCCACCGGGCGCGAGGCCAGATCGCCACGCATCGAGGGAATGATGCAGAAGCTGCAACGGTGGTTGCAGCCTTCGGAAATCTTCAAATACGCGTAATGGCGCGGGGTCAGCTTGATGCCGTAGTCCGGCACCAGATCTACGAACGGGTCGTGGCGCGGCGGCAAGGCCGCATGCACCGCTTCCATTACGCTTTGGTAGTCCTGCGGGCCGGACACCGCCAGCACCTGCGGGTAGGCAGCGCGGATCTGCTCGGGGCGCTTGCCCAGGCAGCCGGTGACGATCACCTTGCCGTTGGCGTTCATCGCCTCACCGATCGCATCCAGCGATTCGGTCACCGCCGAATCGATGAAGCCGCAGGTATTGACCACCACCACGTCGGCCGCGTCGTAGCTGGGCACGATGTCGTAGCCCTCCACGCGCAGCTGGGTGAGGATGCGTTCGGAATCGACGAGCGCCTTCGGGCAGCCAAGGCTGACGAAGCCGACTTTGGGGTTCAGCTGGGACATGGAAGCAGGAGCCTGGGAAGTGGAGCGGCCTGGGGCCTGGGCAAGGCCAATTATAGCGGCGTGCGGGCAACGCTCTGAACCGCAAAGACGCGCCAGCCCGGCCGGCTTTGCGAAACCCTCACTTTTCACCATGCCGGTCCGGTCGATAATGCGCGCCTCCCTCGCTGCACATCAGGAATTCCCATGGGTCACTGGACCACGCTCGACACCCCCGACGGCCAGGTTGCCGCCTGGCACGCCACCCCCGCCTCCAGCCCGCGCGGCGGCCTGGTGGTGATCCAGGAAATCTTCGGCGTCAACGAACATATCCGCGCGGTCGCCGACGACTACGCCGCACGCGGCTATGAAGTGCTGGCGCCGGCCTTCTTCGATCTGGAAGAAAAGGACGTGCAGCTCCCGTACGACCAACCCAGCGTGCAACGCGGCCTGGCCCTGGCCAACGCGGTGGGCCTGGAACGCGCAGTGGAGGTGGTCAAATCCGCCGCCACCTTGCTGACCCGCGCCGGCAAGGTGGGCACGGTGGGGTATTGCTGGGGCGGCTCGGTGGCGCTGCTGTCGGCCATCCGCCTGGGCCTGCCGTCGGTGAGCTATTACGGCGGCCGCAACACCCAGCTGCTGGACGAAACGCCCAAGGCGCCGGTGATGTTCCACTTCGGCGAACAGGACGCCAGCATCCCGCCGGAAGCGATCCAGGCGCACCGCGAAAAACTGCCGCAGATGGAAACCTTCGTGTATCCCACCGGCCATGCCTTCAACCGCAGCATCGACCCCAACCACTACGACGCCGACAGCGCCGAGCGTGCGCTCGAACGCACCCTGGGCTTCTTCGAGGCGCATCTGGGATGAGCGCACCGGCATCGAGCGCCCCTGCGGCAAGCGACTTCGAGCTGGATGCGCGGCTGGCGGCCGACAGCGTGTTCGTCGCCGACGGGCCGCTGTCGCAGGTGCGCTTGATGGACGACACCCGCTTCCCCTGGCTGGTGCTGGTGCCGCGGGTGGCCGATGTCAGCGAGTGGATCGATCTGGATGGTGGCCAGCAGCGCCTATTGCTGGCCGAGATCAACCAGCTCTCGCAGTTGCTGCGCGTGGAACCTGCCGTGACCAAGCTCAATATCGGGGCGCTGGGCAATATCGTGCGGCAGCTGCACGTGCACCTGGTCGGCCGTCATCCCGGCGATGCGGCCTGGCCGGGGCCGGTCTGGGGCAGCGGCCAAGCACAGCGGTTCGCCGCCGACGCCTTACAGGAGCGTGTCGCGGCATGGGCGCAGCGGCTACGATAGGCGCCCGTTCGCCAAGCTGCCCTCTCGCATGAAATCCAATGTCGTCGCCGCGCTGATCCTGATCCTTGTGGGCCTGCTGTTTCTGGCCAACAACCTGGGCTGGACCAATCTCAGTCTGGGCAAGCTGATCGCCACCTGGTGGCCGGCCGCGCTGGTGGCCTGCGGCATCGGCATGTTGTTCGGGCGTGGCAAGTAGGTGGGGCTGGGATTGGGGAGTTGGGATTCGGGAGTCGTCACAGCGGTGTCTCGGCGCCGCTAGCTCGCGTAGCAGTTCAGCCGCAATGCCCCCTTCTCCCCTCGGGAGAAGGTGCCCCGAAGGGGCGGATGAGGGTACGCGCGAAGCCTAGTGCATTCGATGAAGCGTTCTGATCCAGCACCATTTTCTGATCCAACACCATTTTCCGATGTTGCAGCGACCATGGCCATCGCGTCCGTCGTCGTTACCGCGCGCGCCCTGATGACAACTCACGATCAACGCGCACCCGGCAGCAGCGCGACATGACGACTGTCACCCGCAACTGTTGACTTCCGGCACCTGATTGGCGGGGCCATCGCGCGCAGCATGGCCTCACACCCAACGAGGACGCCGCCATGCATTACCGACTGACTTCCGGCCTGTTTTTGATCGTCATGGGCGGGATGTTCCTGCTCAACAATCTTGGCCTGAGCCGCATCGACCTGGGCGACGTGATTGCGGCGTGGTGGCCGTTGATGATCATCTGGGCCGGCGTCTACCAGCTGATGCGTCGCCGCAAACCGGTGCTGGCAACCGACTGAGCTGCGGGCCAGAAGCGCTGGCGATAGCGACCTCGCACGCTATGTGCAATGCAGGCGCGCGACGCATCCCGTGCACCGCACACCCTTGATATGGCCTCAGCGCGTCACGGCCCTGCTGCCGCCGGCTGCAGACGCGCTTGCGTCGACACCCATGCAGCGCATCACGTACGCGGCAAGGTCACGCCGGTCTGGCCCTGGTACTTGCCACCGCGGTCCTTGTACGAGGTTTCGCACACTTCGTCGGATTGGAAAAACAACATCTGCGCCACGCCTTCGTTGGCATAGATGCGCGCCGGCAGCGGCGTGGTGTTGCTGAATTCCAGGGTCACGTGGCCTTCCCACTCCGGCTCCAGCGGGGTGACGTTGACGATGATGCCGCAGCGCGCGTAGGTGCTCTTGCCCAGGCACACCACCAACGTATCGCGCGGGATGCGGAAATATTCCACCGTGCGTGCCAGCGCAAAACTGTTCGGCGGGATGATGCAGACATCCGATTCGACATCGACAAAGCTGCCTGGGTCGAAATGCTTGGGGTCGACAATGGTCGAGTTGATGTTGGTGAAAATCTTGAACTCGCGCGAGCAACGCACGTCGTAGCCGTAGCTGGAAGTGCCGAAGCTGACGATGCGCTGGCCTGCTGCGTCGTGCTTGATCTGGCCGGGCTCGAACGGCTCGATCATCGCGTGCTGCTCGGCCATGCGCTTGATCCAGCGGTCGCTCTTGATGCTCATGCGGTGTTCCTTGAAGACGGTAGGCGGCAGGCCGGTCGGCCCGCGCGAAAGACGGCAAAGTCTAGCAGCGGCCGGCACCAGAGGCCGGCCGGCGGATTACAGCAGCGAGGCGGAAATCGGAATACTGGCGCGCGGACGCTTGCCCAACTCTTCCGACAGCCGCCTGGCTGCCGCCAGGTAGGCCTGCGCGGCAGCAGAGTCCGGCGCGGCGATCACGATTGGCTGGCCGGCATCGCCCTGCTCGCGGATCGCAATCGCCAACGGCAACGACCCCAGCAACGGCACGCCGTACTGCGCCGCCATGCGCTCGCCGCCGCCTTCGCCGAACAGATGCTCGCGATGGCCGCAGTTGCTGCAGGTATGCACCGCCATGTTCTCGATGATGCCCAACACCGGCACCTCGACCTTTTCGAACATCTTCAGCGCCTTGCGCGCATCCAGCGTGGCGATGTCCTGCGGCGTGGTCACGATCACCGCGCCGGCCACCGGAATCTTCTGCGACAGGGTCAGCTGGATATCGCCGGTGCCGGGCGGCAGATCGATCAGCAAGTAATCCAGGTCGTCCCACAGCGTGTCGTTGAACAGCTGGGTCAGGGCCGAGGTGGCCATCGGCCCGCGCCAGATCATCGGCGTGTCCTGATCGACCAACAGGCCGATCGACATCGCCTCGATCCCGAACGCACGCAATGGCTCGATCGACTTATTGTCCGGGCTGTCGGGTTTGCCGCTCAACCCCAGCATCGCCGGCACGCTCGGCCCGTAGATATCCGCGTCCAGCACGCCGACGCGCGCGCCCTGCTGCCGCAGCGCCAACGCCAGATTCACCGCGGTGGTGGACTTGCCCACCCCGCCCTTGCCCGACCCCACCGCAATGACATTGCGGATGCGTGGATGCGGCGCCAGCGCGCCCTGCACCGCGTGCGCGGCGATCCTGCGTTCGCCGCTCATGCCTGGCTGCCTGCTGCGTCGCCGGTCACTGCGCGCGCATTGTTGTCCAACATCGTTGCCATTACCTGTCCCGTTTCGTCGTGTGCGGTCGCGAGGACCAACGCCCAGCGCGCGCCGCGAATGGCGCTCAGTTTACCGGCTCGTGCCGGTTGCATTCGCTGCGAAGTACGCAGAGGCGGCTGGAGTGCTCGCCAAATATCGACCAATTCACAATTATGAACAGGCGGAAGTTAAGAACGTCCGTTGAAGGAATTCAATTCATTCAACCCGCGCCCAGTAAGCGCAGCTTTAGCGTCACGGCTCAACAACGAATCCGCAAGCGTCTGTCGAGTCGTCTCTCCGACGATATCGCTCGAGCGCCACCCTGTTGGCCACGCACCGGGCGAACACGAACAGTACGTCACCGACCCGCGCTGGCGCGCGCAGTTCCAGACCAAGTACAACTGGAACGAATGGCGCGCCTCGTGGGACATGAACTATGTGGACGGCAACCTGCGTGTGACCCCGGAGAGCTACAACAGCAACCCGGGTTCGGCCAGCCCGATCAAGAACGGCTCGTACACGTATCACAACTTCCAGTTCGGCTATCAATTCCCCGGCTCGAAGATCGACGTCTACCTCGGCATCGACAATGCCTTCGACAAGGATCCGCCGCGCAACTACTTCGGCTCGGATTTCAACTCGGCGCTGTACGACAACGTCGGCCGGTTCTTCTACCTGGGAACGACGGTGCGGTTTTGACCGGAAGTGACATGTAGGAAAAAGCCCCGCTTGTCGGGGCTTTTTTTTGGCGACGACGTGGCGAGCTGGAGCGCGATGTGTCTCCAAAGGAACCGATTCCCGCGCCGTGGTCGCGCTTGCTTAGCGCTGCTCAGCCTATCTGTATCGAATGTAACCACTGAAACCATCTTGTTGTTGAGGTTGTTTCTTTGCATGTGTCGCACGGCTTGAATGTGTGCCGAATTCCTCACTTCGGATGCGGATCCCGCCTATTTCATTAATAAATCGTTTCAACTGCTTGCGCTGCAAAGCAGACATTCATTACGTTCGGGTTAAGGCCATCTGACTCCCCGATGACCGTCCCTTATCCGCACTCCCAGTTGAAAGGTCAGGAATGAGCAATCAGTTTCGTCGCCAAGTCCTCAAGCGCACCGCTCTCGCCGTCGTGCTCGGTGCTTGCCTAACCAACGGCGCGGTCTACGCGCAGAGCACCACCGGCAGCATCTACGGCAGCGCTCCCTCCGAAGCCGGCAGCACGATCGTTGTGCAGAGCGACACCGGCCTGAGCCGCACCATCACCATCGACGCAAACGGCCGCTACAACCTCGGCTCGCTGCCGGTTGGCGCCTACACCGTCACCCTGAAGCGCGGCGACCAAGTCGTCGATACCCGCAAGAATGTGCAGCTGCGCGTCGGCTCGGGCACCGAAGTGTCGTTTGCAGGCGCCAGCGCCGCAGGCAACGCCGATGCGACCACGCTTGGCGCGATCACGGTCACTGCCGCCAACGCACCGAAGATCGATGTCAGTTCGACCAGTTCGCGTTCGGTGATCACCTCCGAGCAGCTGGCCACCCTGCCGCTGGGACGCAGCGCAGAAGCGATTGCGTTGTTGGCACCGGGTGCGGTGTCCGGCGCAGGTGCATTCAATAACGGCTCGCGTTCTGTCGTGTCGTTCGGCGGCTCCGGCGTCACCGAAAATGCGTACTACATCAACGGCTTCAATGTCAGCAATCCACTCAGCAACTTGGGTGGCGTCAGCCTTCCCTATGGCGCCATCGACCAGCAGGAAACCTACACCGGCGGCTACAGCGCAAAGTACGGTCGCTCGACTGGCGGCGTGATCAATCAGTTGGGCAAGCGCGGTACGAATGAATGGCACTTCGGCGTGCAAACAGTTTGGGAGCCGGATTCGCTGGCCAGTTCACGTGGCGATGTTTGGTATCCAAACAGGGCTCTTCCTGATGGATACGAATACGACACCCCTGACCAACCCGGAACCCTGTATCGCGCGGGCAAGGACAATAAGCAGACTCGCACTGTCTATAGCGCGTATGCAGGCGGCCCCCTGATCGAAGACCGGCTCTTCATCTTCGTGGCCGGTGAAACGGAAAAGGTCGACGGTGTAGGAACGAATGCAAGCAATGCGAGCATTCAAGCGCGCAATAATTACGAATATAGCACTCCAAAGTTTTACGGAAAGCTGGACTGGAATATCAACGACAGTAATATCCTGGAATACACGCGCGTTCAGAACACTGATCGCCGCAGCGGCTACTACACCTCCTTCGATTATGACGGCGAAGTGAGTGGTGAGCGCACTGGAACCTTTCCTGACACATTCAAAATCAAAGATAGTTATGACATCGTCAAGTACACAAGTTACTTGACTGACGATCTGACCTTGAACGCTACTTGGGGACGCAGCACGCAGCATAATCAGCAATTCAACCCCGCTGTTTCTGACCTGCCATTCCTGGGCAGCGTCACCAGCCAGAATCCCGCATTTAACGGCGGCACGCCGATCCGCAACAATCAAACGACCAACCGCGCGAAGGCCGACGATCCGATTAACAAGACGCGCAGCCTGCGTCTGGAGCTCAATTATCGATTGGGCGATCACGACATCACCGCAGGCGTTGACAACATGTACTTCAACGCTTATGACGAAGGCGTACGTACCACAGGCCCCGGCTACCAATGGATCTATGGACGTGCTCTGACAGAGCAGACACCAGTGCGCCCCGGGCTTGGAGTCGGTCCGGCCGGACCTGGCTCAAACGGCTTTTACGCCCAACAGCGCATTTTCACGACCACCACAAGCATGGCCGTGGAGCAAAAAGCGTATTACTTGGAAGATCGCTGGCAAGTTAACGATAACTGGCTGGTGACGCTGGGTATCCGCAATGATCAGTTCACCAACTTCAACAGCGATCACGTCGCTTACGTAGATAGCGGTGACCAGTGGGCTCCGCGTGTGGGAGCGAGCTGGGATGTGTTTGGTGATTCATCGTTGAAGATATTCGCCAATCTCGGCCGTTACTATCTGGCACTTCCTAATAGCGTGGCCATCCGTGGCGCATCGGCTTCGACCTACACCGATCAATACTTCACCTATACTGGCATCGACGCCAACGGCGAACCAACTGGCTTGACGCCGTTCGGGCCTGGCCCGGTATCGGCCAATGGCGAATTTGGTCAAGCACCCAACCCAGGGGCATTTGCTCCAAGCGATTTGAAGTCGCAGTACCAGGACGAGTTGATTCTCGGCTTTGAAAAGACCATTGGCGAAAGCTGGAACTCCGGCGCTAAGGTAACTTATCGGAAGCTGGAAGCTGCAATCGACGACGTCTGCGACATGCACAACGATGACTACACTGCACGTGGCGACTTGAAGCTCGCGTCACAAGGAATCGACCCCAGGACCATCGATATCCCTTATTGCGTAATTTTCAATCCGGGTAAGACCAACACCTACAATCTCGCAAATCTCGACGGCTCGGGTTTCACCCAGCTGCAGATGTCCCAATCGGACTGGGGCTTCACTGACAAGGCCAAGCGTAGTTACGTTGCGGTTGACCTTTTCTTGGAACACCCGTTTGATGAGAAATGGTATGGCCGCATTGATTACACTTGGTCGCGCAGCTATGGCAATACCGAAGGCCAAGTCAAGTCCGACATCGGCCAATCTGACGTTTCCAAAACGCAGGACTGGGATGCTGCGGCACTGATGTATTACGCGGGCGGTAGTCTGGCGAACGATCGTCGCCATCAACTGAAAGCGTTCGGCGCCTACCAGATCACGCCAGAATGGATGGCGTCAGCCACCCTGCGTGTTATGTCAGGCACCCCCGTTTCTTGCCTTGGCTATTTCAATGACCCAGAAAATCCGGATCCGATCAGCTATGGATCGGCGTATCACTATTGCGGCGGCCAGCCCTCGCGACCTGGTGATGCCGGCCGGACCCCCTGGATTAAGAACATGGACTTGGGTGTGACATATCGCCCCTCGTTCGCCGATCATAAACTGGCCGTTGGCTTGCAAGTGTTCAACGTGTTCAATGATCGTTCGGTCACGCGCATCGATGGTGTTTATGAGACCGATCCCGGTCTGGTTTCAAACACATATGGCATCGGCCTGGAAAACTATAGCTACAACACGCCACGATACTTTCGCCTGTCGGCCTCTTACGACTTCTAACCGCGCAAGTGTCCCGGAGCACCATGTGGTGCTCCGGGATAAGTTAAATATCTCAAAGGCTCCGATTTCCGGGGCCTTTTTCTTGCAGCCTTACCCAGGATCTCATCCCCCCAAAATCACCCGCGCAGCATTATGTCCAGGCGCCCCTGTCACTCCGCCACCAGGGTGTGTTCCCGCGCCGCACAGATATAAACCCGGAACCGCACCGCGATAGGCACCCTGCCCCAGCATCGGGCGTGCGCTGAACAGTTGGTTGAGGCTGAGCGCGCCGTGGAAGATGTCGCCGTCAATCAGCCCAAAGATACGTTCTAGATCCAGTGGACTCAGCACCTGGCGGCCCAGGATCGATGCGGTAAATCCCGGTGCGTAGCGCTCCACGGTGGCGATCATCAGATCGGCGACTTCGTCACGATGGTCGTCCCAGTGGCGGCCATCTGGCAATGTGGGTGCAACGTGCTGACAGAACAGGCTGGCCACATGCTGGCCAGGCGGTGCCAGCGAGTCGTCCAGCGTGCTGGGTATCAGCAATTCGACCACCGGTTCGCGCGACCATCCCAAGGCGCGTGCGTCCTGCCAGGCGCGGTCCATGTAGTCCAGATTCGGCGCCAGGATGATACCGGCCGTGAGATGGTCGCCGGCACCGGGCAATGCAGTGAAATCGGGAAGACGCGACAGTGCAACATTCATGCGGAACGTGCCGGATCCGCAGCGGTAATGGACGATGCGTTCGCGTGTGGCTTCCGGCACGTCCTCGGCTCGCATCAAACGCTGGTAGAGCAACTTCGGGTTGACGTTCGCAACCACGGCACGCGCGCGGAGCGTTTCGCCATCGGCCGTCACCACGCCCACCGCATGCCCCTGCTCCACCAACACCCGATTCACCGCACAGCCGGTGCGAATCTGCGCGCCGTATTCGCGCGCACTGGCGGCCATCGCCTGGGTGATGGCGCCCATGCCGCCGATCGCGTGGCCCCAGGCGCCTTTGACGCCGTTGCTTTGCCCGAACACGTGATGCAACAACACGTACGCCGTGCCCGGTGTGTACGGGCTGGCGTAATTGCCGACGATGCCGTCGAAGCCGAATAACGCCTTGATCGGTGCGCTTTCGAACCAGCGATCCAGATACTCGGCGGCCGAAATCGTAAATAGATCAAGCAGGTCTTGTCGCAACGCAAGCGTTAAGTCCTGCAGCTGTAGCCCCACTTTGCCCGCGCGCCACAGCTGCGGCAACGCCTGCAACCATCCGCCCTCGGTCACATTCGGCGGCGCCTGCAATGCCAATGCGCGCAACACGTCGGCCAATCGCTCCAGGTGCGCTTCGTACGCTGGCAGTGCAGCTGCATCGCGCACGGAGAACTTGGCGATTTCTTCAGCGGTGCGCCCCGCGCCAGCCAGCAGATACTCGCCATTGGGCTGCGGCAAAAAATTATTGATGCGGCGCGCAACCACGCGCAACCCATGCCGTTCCAACGCGAGATCGGCGATGACCTTGGGCTGCAACAACGACACTGTGTAGGACGCGACCGAGTTGCGGAACCCCGGGTGGAACTCTTCGGTAACAGCTGCGCCGCCAACGACATCGCGCGCTTCCAGTACCAGCACGCGTTTGCCGGCCCGGGCCAGATACGCAGCGCATACCAGGCCATTATGGCCGGCGCCGATGATCAAAGCGTCCAACGGTTGGGAAGCGGTAGGCATGCAGCCGTATATAGCACCGCTTGCGCAGCCGGACCATTCGAGCAATGGCGGCTGCCTCGATCGCTATGCGCTGTCCGCTCACCTCCATAGACATCGACGACCAGGCCAAGCGACCACGAGTGTGGTCCGGAGCCGCGGCGCGTGGAACGCGCCAGCACCGGACTGCCGCTGGGTGCAGCCCGGTGCGCACGCAGCGGCACGCAAGCGCAAGCGCACCCGAACCCGCGTTTCTACACACCCCGCATCCATGACCTTCGACACCATGCCTGTCGGCTGGCGAGGCGTAGAGTGCCGGCCACGGCCCCGTGACGGGGCTTCCCAATCGACTGTCGCTCCTGGAGCCTTTGTGATTCGAACACCTCATCTATTGACGCTGACCCTGGCCGTAGCGGCCGCGCTGAGCGGTTGCAAGAAGTCCGACGACGCCGCGCCTGCGGCCCCGGCTGGCGATACTGCAGCGGCCGCCCCCGCCGCGCCCAAGACGCTGACCCTGGACCAGAGCAAGCTGCCGGCGGTGAACCAATTCACCGCGGCCGATCTGGATCCCAATGGCAACGCCTGTACAGATCTGAACGCCTACGCAAACGCCAAGTTCCTGGCCGCCAATCCGGTGCCGGGCGACCGCACCAGCTGGGGCGCGTTCGAAATGCTCGACGAGCGCTCCAACGCAATCCAGCAGCAGCTGGCCGAACAGGCCGCGGCCGACACCGGCGCCACCGGTGTGGAAAAGATCGTCGGCGACCTGTGGTCGACCGGTATGGACGAAGCCAAGATCAACGCCCAGGGCATCGAGCCGCTGAAACCGCAGCTGGGCGCCATCGACGCCATCAGCGACCAGGCCAAGCTGGTCGACTATCTGCGCAGCAGCGCCGCCAAGGGCGACAACGCACTCTTCAGCTTCGGCGCCGAAGCCGATTTCAAGAAGTCCAGCCAGAACATCGCCTACGCCATGCAGGGCGGCCTGGGCCTGCCGGACCCGGAGTACTACACCAGCGCCGGCAACAAGGCCAAGCTGGAGGCATACCAGGCGCACATCGCCAAGGTGCTGGAGCTGTCCGGCGTCGCGGCAGCCGATGCCACCGCGCAGGCCAAACAGGTGGTCGCGTTCGAAACCCGCCTGGCCAAGGTCTCCAAGACCAGCACGCAGATGTCGCGCGACGCCTCGCTGGCCTATAACCCGATCTCCCCGGCCGATGCCGACAAGCTGACCCCGAACTGGTCGTGGACCGAGTTCTTCAAGTCGCAGGGCGTGGCCACGCCGGAGATGTTCTCGCTGGCGATCCCGGCCTTCCATCAGGAAGTGAGCAAGATGATCGCCGACACCGACCCGGCGATCTGGCGCGCGTACTTGCGCTTCCACACCGTCGATAGCGCGTCGCCGTTCCTGAGCCAGCCGTTCGTCGATGAGAACTTCGCGTTCTACAACAAGACCCTGCGCGGCCAGAAGGAAATCAAGCCGCGCTGGAAGCGCGTGCTGGCCACCATCAACGGCCAGGCCGGCGAAACGCTGGGCCAGATGTACGTCAAGGTCGCCTTCCCGGCCGATTCCAAGGCCAAGATGGAAACCCTGGTGACCAACCTGCGCACCGCATTGAAGGCGCGCATCGAGAAGCTGGACTGGATGAGTCCGGAGACCAAGGCCAAGGCGATCGCCAAGTGGGAAAGCTTCACGCCCAAGATCGGCTTCCCGGACAAGTGGCGCGAGTGGAACGGCCTTGCCACCAGTCGCGATAGCTACCTGGGCAACGTGCTGGCCGCGCAGGAATTCAACTACAAGTGGAACCTGTCCAAGGTCGGCAAGCCGGTGGACAAGACCGAATGGGGCATGAGCCCGCAGACGGTCAACGCCTATTACAACCCGCTGCAGAACGAGATCGTGTTCCCGGCCGCCATCCTGCAGCCGCCGTTCTTCGACCCGAATGCACCGGAGGAAATGAACTACGGTGGTATCGGCGCGGTGATCGGGCATGAAATGACGCACGGTTACGACGACCAGGGCAGCCGCTTCGGTGCCGACGGCAACTTCATCCCCGATCCGGGTTGGTGGACGCAAAAGGATCTGGATGCGTTCAAGGGCCGCACCGGCAAGCTTGTCGCGCAGTTCGACGGCTACCGCACGCCGGCTGGCGACAAGGTCAAGGGCGACCTGACCCTGGGCGAAAACATCGCAGACCTGGGCGGCCTCAACACCGCTTACGACGCCATGAAGACCGCCACCGCCGGCAAGGACGACCCCAAGACCGACGGCATTACCCGCGACCAGCGCTTCTTCCTCAACTGGGCCACGGTGTGGCGTCGCAACTTCACCCCGGAAGAACTGGTGGTGCGGTTGAAGACCGACCCGCACGCGCCGGCCAACTTCCGCGCCATCGGTGCACCGTCGAACATGCCGGCATTTGCCGCCGCGTTCTCGTGCAAGGCAGGCGATGCGATGGTGCGTCAGGGCGATCAGCAGGTCGTGATCTGGTAATTGCGCACGCGTGGTAAATCAGGCGGGCGGCGATCGAAAGATCGTCGCCCGTTTTTTTGATTCTGTCGCTTTTTCTTTTGCCTGGTAGGTGAATCACGCCGGCCAGCCACATGCATTGCGACCGACAACAGCTCAACCAATCGCTTCAAGCATCCGACCGCCGCCCTCGCGGCACACTGCACGCGGCTGGACCTGCATCCATTACGGTATCGGCGCATAAGCCTCAACAAAGCTCAACGTGTACGCAGGCAGGGCCGCGCCCGCTTATGCTCGGCGTTCCTCGTTCCTTACACGGCCGACGTTCATGCCATTGCTCAAGACTTCCACGCTCGCCGTTGCACTGGTTGTGGCCCTGGCAGGCTGCAAGCGCAACGCTGAAGACATCGGCACGCCGGCAAACACCGCACCCCAGACATCTGCGACTGCCCCTGCTACCCCGGCAACGCCTGCGTTCGACATCAGCGAACTCGGCCCAGCAGCCAGCGCCTGTCAGAACCTTGACGAATTCGTCAACGGCAGCTGGGCAAGCACCAATCCGATTCCGCCCGATCACACCAGCTGGGGCGTGGACGAAATCCTGTCCGAAAAAAGCAAAGCCATTCAGCGCAACATTGTTGAAACTGCCGCCGCCCAGCCGGGCGAACATCCAACGTCGCTGGAGCAGAAAATCGGCACGCTCTATGCGGCCGGCATGGACGAAGCCGCCATCGAAGCAGCTGGCGCCCAGCCGATCCAGCCACAACTGGGCGCCATTGCCGCATTGACGTCCGGCAAGGATGTCGCCGGTTACATCATCAGCCGTCATGGCGAAGGCGATGCGCAGGTGTTCGCATTCGGTGCGGGTGCGGACTTCCACAATGCCGCGATCCAAATCGCCTTTACGCAGGAAGGCGGTCTTGGCCTGCCGACCAAGGACTATTACACCGACGCAGAACACGCGCCCATCCGCGCGGCCTATCTTGCCTATATCGCCAAGTCGTTCGAGCTCACCGGCAGCACCGCCGATGCCGCCAAGACGCAGGCGAAGGATGTACTGGCACTTGAAACGCGCCTGGCCGCCGCATCGCTGGCACCGGTGGACGCACGCGAACCCAAGAACCAGTACCACCTGCTCAGCATCGCCGAGGCTGACAAGCTCACACCGCATTTTTCCTGGAAGGATTTCTTCGCCGCCCAGGGTGTGGACGCCGGCAGCGGATTCTCGCTGGCACAGCCGCGCTTTTTTGCTGCGTTCGACCACGAGCTGGCCAGCGCGCCCGTTGCGCAGTGGCAAGCCTACCTGCGCTTCCACGCCATCGATGGCGCCTCCCCGCGACTCAGCAAGGTCTTTGTCGACAACCAGTTTGCCTTCTATGACAAGACCCTGTCCGGGCAGCCGGAACAGCCGCCGCGCTGGAAGCAAGTCCTGCACGCGGTCAATGGCGCAATGGGCGAAGGCGTGGGTCAACTCTACGTCGCCAAGGTGTTTACGCCCGAGGCCAAACAGCGCGCCGGCGAGCTGGTGGACAACGTCCGTGCCGCGCTCAAGACGCGCATCGAGAACGTCGACTGGATGAGCGCGGAGACCAAGGCCAAGGCCATCGCCAAGTGGAACACCTTCCTGCCCAAGATCGGCTATCCGGATACCTGGCGTGACTGGTCCGGGTTGGAGATCGTCCCCGGCGCGTATTACCGCAATCTGCAGGCAGCGGCCAAGTTCAACTATCGCTACGACATCGCGCAGATCGGTAAGCCGACTGACCGCACACGTTGGCAGATGACCCCGCAGACGGTTAACGCGTACTACGACCCTGCCACCAATTCGATTAATTTCCCGGCGGGAATCCTGCAGCCGCCGTATTTCGACGCCGCCGCAGACGATGCATTGAACTATGGCGGCATTGGCGCGGTGATCGGTCACGAGGCCAGCCATGGGTTCGACGACGAGGGCAGCCAGTTCGATGGTGCAGGCAACAACGTCAACTGGTGGACGGCCGAGGATCGACGCAAGTTCGAGCAGCGCAGCGCGCAGTTGGTCAAACAGTTCGATGCCTATACCCCACTGCCGAAACACCCGACGCTGCACGTCAACGGCAAGCTCACCCTGGGCGAAAACATCGCCGACCTGGGCGGCACCAATGTGGCCTACGACGCGCTGCAGACCGCCCTGCATCAGCATCCCGAGCGGGCAAAGGCGATCGACGGCTACAGTGCCGAGCAACGTTTCTTTCTGGCTTTTGCGCGCAGCTGGCGTCAACGCGTGCGCGAGCAACAGCAGATGGTCGCCCTGGCCTCGGATCCGCACGCGCCAAGCATGCTGCGCGCCATCGCCTCTCCCGCCAACATGCCGCAATTCGCCACCGCCTTCGCCTGCAAGCCGGGCAATGCGATGGTGCGGCCCGACAAGGACCGCGTGGTGATCTGGTAAGCGCGGCTGCAAGCGCTCCGCTGCTGGACCCACTGCATAGGCCCGCTCACGCGGGCCTATCGCATTCGTGGCAAACGGCCGGTACCGATGACAGACGACAGCGCGCATCTGTCTGTGCAGCAAGCTGTCTTGATCACCCTGCGCCTTTGGTTGGCCACTCTTGTTCTCGATGCCGCCATTGGCACGTTGGCCTTCGCTCCTCATTGGGTTGCCGTTTTTTTGCGGGTATCGGCCAGTGCCGCCAGGTACCGCCAGCCCTGCACTCCTCCCACCAGGTACGCTGCAGCCGCTGCGTGAACCGCGGCTGCCAGCCAAGCCTCAACAAAGCTCACCGCATGCGCCCGCAAGGCCGTGCCCGCTTACGCTAAGTGCTCTTTCACCCGACTGAGCTTCCATGTCACCGATCAAGACCTCCACGCTCGCTCTGGCACTGGTTGTGGCCTTGGCGGGCTGCAAGCGCGAAGCCGACGACAGCAGCAAGCCGGCGCAACCGGCTGCGCCGACGCGCGCATCGGCAACCGCCGCCACAACGAAGCCCTCGTTCGACATCAACGAGCTGGACACGGCAACAAGCGCTTGCCAGAACCTGGATACGTTCGTCAACGCCAAATGGGCCAAAGCCAATCCGATTCCAGCCGACCGCACCAGCTGGGGCATGTTCGACGCACTAACGGAAAAGAGCCTGATCACGCAGCGAGAGATCGTTGAAAGCGCCGCGAAGCAGGCAGACAAGCAAACCGACCCGCTTGCACGCAAACTTGGTCTGCTCTACGCCACGGGGATGGACGAAGCCGCCATCGAAGCGGCGGGAGACCAGCCGATCCGTCCGCAGCTGAAAGCCATTGAAGCGCTGAAATCCGCCAAGGATGTCGCCAGCTACATCACCAGCCGCTATGCGGAGGGCGATGGCAATGTCTTCGAGTTCGGCGCGAGCGCGGATTTCCACAAGGCAGACCAGCAAATCGCCTTTGCCAGCGAAGGTGGCCTGGGCCTGCCGACCAAGGACTACTACACCTCCGCCGAATACGCTCCCATCCGTACGGCCTATCTGGCCTACATCGCCAAGTCGTTCGAACTCACCGGTAGCGATGCCGACGCGGCCAAGGCGCAAGCCAAGGACGTGATGGCACTGGAATCGCGACTGGCTGCCGCCTCGCTTACCCCAACCGATGCACGCCAACCCAAGAACCAATACCACTTCGTCAGCGTTGCCGAGGCGAACAAGCTCACCCCGCACTTTTCATGGAAAGACTTCTTCGCCGCGCAAGGCGTGGATGTCGGCGCAGGCTTCTCGCTATCGCAACCGCGCTTCTTCGCGGCGTTCGACCAGCAATTGGCCAGTGCGCCGATCGCACAGTGGCAGGCCTACCTGCGCTTCCATACCATCGACGCGGCATCCAGACAGCTCAGCAAGGCATTCGTCGACAACAACTTCGCCTTCTATGGCAAGGCCCTGTCCGGACAACTGGAGCAACGCCCACGTTGGAAACGCGTGCTGCGCGCAGTCGACGGAGCCATGGGCGAAGGCCTTGGCCAACTCTATGTCGCCAAAGTGTTCACGCCCGAAGCCAAGCAACGCGCAACCGAATTGGTCGACAACGTGCGTGCAGCGCTCAAGACGCGCATCGAAAACGTCGACTGGATGAGCAACGAAACCAAAACAAAGGCGCTTGCAAAGTGGGAGGCCTTCCTGCCCAAGATCGGCTATCCGGACACCTGGCGTGACTGGTCGGGGCTGGAGATCGTTCCCGGTGCCTACTACCGCAATCTTCAAGCCGCTGCCAAGTTCAATTATCACTACGATATCGCCCAGATCGGCAAACCCACCGATCGCAAGCGTTGGTCGATGCCTCCGCAGACGGTCAATGCGTACTACAGCACAAGTACCAACACCATCAATTTCCCGGCCGGCATCCTGCAACCGCCGTTCTTCGATGCCAACGCCGACGACGCCCTGAACTACGGCGCCATCGGCGCGATCATCGGGCACGAAGCCACGCATGGCTTCGACGATCAGGGCAGCCAGTTCGATGGCGCGGGCAACAACGTCAATTGGTGGACTGCGCAGGATCGCAAGGCATTTGAGCAACGTGCAGACGGCTTGGTGAAGCAGTTCGATGCCTATGTTCCCTTGCCCAGCCACCCCAACATGCATGTCAACGGCAGACTCACCCTGGGCGAAAATATTGCCGACCTGGGCGGTATCAACATTGCCTACGACGCGCTGCAGACCGCGCTGCGTCAGCACCCCGAGGGCGTTGCGACTATTGACGGGTACAGCCCCGAGCAGCGGTTTTTCCTGGGCTTTGCGCGCAACTGGCGTGGACTCACACGCGAGCAGCAACAGCTGGTCTACCTCGCGAGCGACCCCCACTCACCCGACAATCTGCGGGCCATCGCCGCACCTTCGAACATGCCGCAGTTCGCCGCCGCGTTTGCGTGCAAACCTGGCGACGCAATGGTGCGGGCTGAGAAAGACCGCGTGGTGATCTGGTAGGCGCTGCGCTAGTCACTACCTGCAAACGCTTCCAACACGATAGCTACACGCACAGGCCCGCACTCGCGGGCCTGTCGCATTCATGCAAACGGCCGGTACCGATGACGAACGGCGGCGGGCGCCCGCCTGTGCGAGGCGCAGCCTTGCTAAACTTCGCCGACTTTACTCTGGCCACCCTTCTTCTCGATGCCCACCATTCGCCCGCTTGCCCTCGCTCTTGGCTTCAGCCTGATCACGCTGCTGTCCGCCCCCGACGCCGACGCCGCTCGCAAGAAGAAGGCAGCTCCCAAGGCCCCGGCCGTGTCTGCGGCCTGCACCAATTTCTACGACTACGCCAACGCCAGCTGGCTCAAGGCCAACCCGGTGCCGCAGGCCGGCGCCGTGACCGCGCTGGGCCAGCTGTCCGAGCGTGCCCTGCAGCAGCAGCGCGAGCTGCTGGACGCGTCGATGAAGACGCCGCAGGGCAACGTGCAGAAGCTGCTGGGCGACTTCTGGGCCAGTGGCCTGGATGAGGCGGCGGTGGAGAAGGACGGTTCCAATCCGATCGCTCCCTTGCTGTCGCGCATCGACGCAATCAAGAAGGCCAAGGATGTGCCCGCTTCGATCGCCGCGCTGCATCAGGTCGGTATCCCGGTCGGCTTCAACTTCGGCCCGGACGTGGACCTGAAGGCGCTCGACCGCCACATCGGCTATTTCATGCAAGGCGGCATGGGCCTGCCGGACCCGGCCTTCTACACCCGCACCGATGCCGATACCCAGGCGCTGATGGGCCGCTACCGCGCCTACGTCAAGCAGATCCTGGCGCTGACCGGCACCCCGGCCGACAAGCTCGACGCCGATGCCGCCTCCGTGCTGCAGATCGAAACCGCTTTGGCGCGTAGCGCGCAGTCGGTGCAGGGCATCAACAACCCGTTTAACAACTACGCGCCGATCGCCACCAAGGAACTGACCAAGCAGTACAAGAACCTGCGCCTGGCCGACTTCCTGGAAGCGCAGGGCGTCAAGGACGACCTGGTGTCGATGGCCGACCCGGCGATGTTCAAGCAGCTCGACAGCATGATCGTCAGCATCAAGCCGGAGCAGTGGAAGGCCTACCTGCGCTGGCGCGTGGGCGATGCGATGGCGCCGTACCTGTCCAAGAGCTTCCACGATGCCGAGTACCAGTTCCGCGGCCGTCTGCTGCGCGGTGATGCGATGCCGCCGCAGCGCTGGCAGCAGGTGCTGGACGCCATCAACGTGGCCGCCGGCCCGATGCTGGGTCGCGAATACGTCGCGCGCTACCTGAGCAGCGACACCCGCCGCCAGGCCGAGGCCATTGCCGACCAGGTGCGCGATGCACAGCTGGCCGCGCTGGAGCGTACCGGCTGGGGCAATGGCGAAGCCGTCGCCGAAGCCAAGGCCAAGCTGGCCGCGATGAAGATCGAAGTCGGCGCGCCGCGACGCGATCTGGACTACACCGTGCAACCGATGGGCCGCGGCAGCTTCGGCGGCAACATGCTGATCGCCTCGACCTGGCGTCACCGCGAGGAAATGAAGCGCATCGGCAAGGGCAACGCGGACCGTCGCTGGGACGTGCTGCCGCAGCAGCCGGCAGTGGCCTACGACATCGCGCAGAACCGCCTGATCGTCACCGCTGCGGTGTTGCAGGCACCGGTGCTGACCACCGGCGGCACACCGGCGGCCCAGTACGGCGCCTACGGTGCGCTGGTCGCGCACGAACTCACCCGCGCGATCGATGCCAAGGGCTCGCTGGTCGACGCCAAGGGCGAGCTGCGCAGCTGGTGGACACCTGCCGAAAAGAGCGGCTGGACCGAGCTGACCGGCAAGGTAGCCAACCAGTTCGCCGCCTACCCGTACCCGGGCGTGCCCAACGTCAAGGTCAACGGCGCGCAGACCGCCGAAGAGAACCTGGCCGATCTGGCCGGCGTCGAACTGGCCTGGCAGGCCTTCAGCAAGGCGCAACCGGCAGCCACCGAGGCCGACAAGCAGGCGTTCTTCACTGCCTGGGCCGGCCTGTGGGCACAGCAGTTGTCGCCGAACGAAGCGGTGCAGCGCGCAAGCGCCGACATCCGCGCACCGGGCCAGTGGCGCACCAACGGCCCGCTGTCCAACCTGCCGGAGTTCGGTGCAGCCTTCACCTGCAAGGCAGGCCAGCCGATGCAACGCGTGGACGCAGAGCAGATCAAGATCTGGCGCTGAGTCCCGATACGATCGGCAATACAGATCGGCAATAAAAAAGAGCGCGGATTCCCGCGCTCTTTTTTTGTTTTGGGCATTCGTGCCGGAAAGTGCTTGCTCTGCTTTTCCTGCTTACTCTGCTTTTCCTGCTTACTCTGCTTTTCCTGCTTACTCTGTTTTTGCGCTTGCTCTGCTTTTCCGCTTGATCCGCTTTGGATTGATTTGCGTTTTGCTCAAACCGTCGTTGCTTGATCTGCTTTTCGCCTGATCTGCTTTTCGCCTGATCTGCCTATCGCCTGATCTGCCTATCGCCGGATCTGCCTTTCGCCTGATCCGCTTTTAGCTCGACTCGCCTTCCGCTAGATCCGCTTTCTGCCTAGCCAAGCCTCTCTCCGGACCTGCATTTCAGCCAACTCGTTGCCTAATCCGCTGGTCGCTAGATCCACGATTGCCTTATCTACTTCCGCCGCGACAAGCCGTCCGCCACCGTGCTCTCGTAGGAGCGGCCCTGGCCGCGACGAAGCATGACCGTCAACTTCAATCGCAGCCAGGCCCGCAGCTACGGATCATGCCGACCCGGCAAACCGTCTTTTGACTCAGCGCACCACGCGCAGCGGCGGCTTGCGTCCCTTTCCGCCGCCACCCTTACGACCACCACTACCGCCAAACGGCGACTGGCCGCGCCAGTAGCGGATCATCAACCAGCCGAACAGCATGCCGCCCAGGTGCGCAAAGTGCGCCACGCCCGGCTGCCAGCCGGTGGCGCCGAGAAACAGTTCGATCGCGCCGAACACGATCACGAACGTGCGCGCCTTCATCGGGATCGGCGGAAATAGCAGCATCACGCGCTGCGTCGGGAACAGCATGCCGTAGGCCAACAACAGTCCGAACACGCCACCGGAAGCGCCCACCACCGGTGCACCACTCTGGGTAAACCACGCCATCAGCAGCTGGCAGAGACCAGCGCCAGCCACGCACACCAGGTAGTAGGTCAGAAAACGTTTCTGCCCCCAGGTCTGTTCCAGCGGCGCGCCGAACATGAAAAGCGCCAGCATGTTGAAGAACAGATGGTTGAAACCACCATGCAGAAACGCGTAAGTCAGCAACTGCCACGGCATGAAGCTGGCGCCGGGCAAGAACGCATCGAACCCGTTCGAAATCGGCCACAGCATGAGCCATGACAAGGTGGAGTCGGATGGCAACACCCCCGCCCCCAGATCGCCCAAGGCCCACTGCAGCAAGAACAAACCGATATTGGCGATCAACAGTGCTTTGGTGACGGGCGGCAATTGAGGCATGGCGGCATTCCTTCTGAATGCTGTCGATGATAACGGCAGCGTTATGAAGGACCCCACACGCCCGCATCCAGCCGCTGCGCGGCCGTGGCGCGGCGTACCCGCCCCTGCACCACCGGCACCCCCTCGGAACGCAGCCGCTGGCACTGCTCGTCGTAGCCGGGCGATCCCGGCGGCAAGGCAATCCGGCCATCGCTACGAAGCACGCGATGCCAGGGCAGATCCGGGTCGTCATTGCCACTGAGCACACGCGCGACCATGCGCGCACGCCCAGGCAACCCGGCACGCGTAGCGACCTCACCGTAGCCGGCAACCTGACCGGCAGGAATGGCGCGAATGACGTCAAGAATGCGCAGCCGTGCCTGCTCGCCTGAGAGCGCTACTGGCTTTTGAGAGGCAGGCGCTGCGAACTTGGCAGATGCAAAGGGACGCAACGCGGGCTGGCGAGGTTTGGACATCCGGCAAGAATGCCAGCTGACGCGACCAAGGACAGCTAACAGCACGACTGTGCTCACCGCCAGGCGGGCGCGGCCGGTGCTCAGTGCGGCATGTGCCACTCCGTACACTCCGGTTCTAAGCGCGCCGTCCGAACCCACCTGACGACGGCTCGCGACGTTCTTTGAGCCGCCCTAAATGACAGCAGGGCCACTGGGCTTCTGCGACCGAGCGCGTTGCCCGATGCTTTCACGACGTAAGAACTCAAAAGCCCCTCTCCCGCTGGGAGAGGGGTTGGGGTGAGGGTACGGGCGACGCAACGCAGAGCCGAGCAAACAAGGCATCAAGCAGTGCGCAACATTGGAAGCTGCAGCATCACAATCCATCTCTTCAGAGAAAAACTCAAAAGCCCCTCTCCCGCTGCGAGAGCGGTTGGAGTGAGTGTCCGTGCGAAGCCTTGGACATCCAAACAGCAAAGCGCTTAGAACCCGGCGCTACGTCGCATCAGCACATGGTCGGTATCGCCAAGCGCAGCGTCAGCGTTGCCTAAGCACACTTACTGACCAACCGTGCCCCCACCACTCCCTGCCGGAGGGGAGTAGTTGCGTTTCACGCTTCGCCTTCTGCTTCCACGTCGCGCTCCGCCTGACTTCCCTGCGCCGCCTCCATCCCTATCCCGCACGCCACTGCAGATCCTGTCGTTCATTGCGCAACACACGCCCACACATCAATGCATCAACACGATCTCTTCCGACGACGTGGGATGGATCGCCACCGTCTCGTCGAAGTCGCGCTTGGTCGCGCCCATCTTCACTGCCACGGCAAAGCCCTGCAGTATTTCGTCGGCGCTTTCGCCCAGCAGGTGCACGCCGACCACGCGCTCTTCCTCGCCCACGCAGATCAGCTTGAACAGGCTGCGTTGCGGCGCGTCGGCCAGGGCATGCAACATCGGCCGGAAATTGCTGCGATACACGCGTACCGCGCAATCGTAACGCGCGCGTGCCTGCTCTTCAGTGAGTCCGACATGGCCGAGCGGCGGGTGCGAAAACACCACGCTCGGCACGCCGTCGTAGTCCATGCGCGCATCCGGTTGATTGCCGAACAGCCGATCCATCAATTTACGTCCGGCGGCAATCGCCACCGGCGTCAGCCCGACCTTGCCGCCAACATCGCCGATTGCATGGATGTTCGGCACACTGGTGGTCTGAGCATCGTCCACCACTACTTCGCCCTTCTCGCCCAGCGCCACACCCACCGTATCCAGACCCAGGCCTGCGGTATTGGCGCGTCGGCCAATGGCGAAGAACACCTTGTCGAACACGTCGTTGCCCTGCTCGCGCGGGTGCGCCGGATGGCCATGCACGCGCAGCCGGCCCTGCGCATCGCGTTCGAGGGCAGTAGTAGTGAAACCGAAATGCAGGCGCACTCCCAAATGGCGCAGGTTGTCGGCCAACTGCAGCGTCAGTTCCGCATCGAAACGTTCCAGCAACCGGTCGCCCTGCACATAGAGATGCACGCGACTACCCAGTGCCTGCAGCAGGCCAGCGATTTCCACCGCGATATAGCCACCGCCGATAATCGCCACGTGCGCAGGTGCATGACAGAGATTGAAAAAGTCGTCCGAGACTTCGCCGTGTTCGGCGCCTTCCACGTTCGGGCGTAGCGGATGCGCACCGGTTGCGATCACGATGTGCTCGGCCGTCACCGGCACCCCATCCTCCCCCATGAGCGTATGGCGGTCCTGCAACACGCCGCGTTGCGGAATCAGCACCACGCCGTCTTCATCGAGTCGACGCCGATAACTGGCGTGGATGTTGGCGATATAGCCCTGCCGATGGGTGACCAGCTCCTGCCATGCCAGCGTCGGTCGCGGCACATCGAAACCGAGCGCACTGGCGAGCTCGATCTTGCCAGCCAGATCGGCCGCCAACCACATCGCTTTTTTCGGCACACAACCAAGATTGACGCAGGTACCGCCTAGTTCATTAGGTTCCATGATCGCCACGCGTGCGCCGTACTTTGCCGCGCGAAATCCGGCCGCCAGGCCGCCGGAACCGCCACCCAGAATCACCACGTCGTAGTCGTAGCGCGCACTCATGCAAGACGCTCCGAGTGGCAAAGGTGGAGCTCGCGCGCAGGCAGGCGGCGCGTCATCGGGTTAGTCATTGGTTGTTTGCTTTCAGTCCTGACACACAATCAGCTTAGCGTGAGGCAGCGGATCATTCGGTGAATATGCTGCCGAACTCCTCTTCGATCTTGTCTGGATCTCCGCCAATCTTCCGGAATGGGTCCTTGCTCCGGTAGGTGTTGACGACAGTGTTCTCGATGTTTGGGAAATTTTTTTCGAGGAATTCGCACGGCAGATGCGTCGCCCAGAAATTTCGCAGCGTTTCGCTCCTGAGGCCGTCCCAACCTTCCAGCTTGTTTTTGCCTTCGAAGCGCACCGAACGTAGCGTTGCGAGCTGCGAAAGTGATGAAACGTCGCCCGCAATACGACAGGAGACGAACTGCAAGACTTCAAGTGATTTGTAACGTGCAATCTCAGCGATATTCTTGATCGTTGACGCGATCAGGAAAAGCTTTCGGATAGGCCGGTCGTCGAACACGTGAAGCGACCCACTCAACCCGTGGATGGACAGACGCGAAAGCCTGGCCCAACTGCCGTTGAGCGAATGAAGCGTATTGCTTTTCCACGCAAGGTTTTCCCATGCTTCCAGCTTGGGAAAAAGCATTGGCAGGACAGGTCCAAACGATACCCCCTGCGTCGTCAGCGCTTTGACATTCTTAAAGGTTTTGAACACGTCATAATCGAAGTCGTCGGCAAAGGCGCCTTCGCCCTGTATGCCGATCTCGACAATCGCGTCGCGTTTTTTCACCTTGCCAAAATCCGGGGAAAAATGCGCTTTCAGCTCGCCCTGCACGACGTCCTCAGGCGCGATCGAAAATCCGTCGCACGCATACGTATCGATGAGTTGGCTGTATTTTTCGAAGCCGCTCTTGTTGAACAACGCAATCCTGCGCGACGGTCCGTAGGATTTTTCCTGGATGATGACCCAAGGGCCCTCCATCAGGTTCTCCATCGTGCGCTCATCGGCCTCGAATAGAATTTCCACCATCCGGCTTTCTCCTTTCATCGAACGCAGCATGCGCACAACATACGCGCATCAGCGTGTGCGCTATTGCGAGCGCGTGTCGCCGTGCCACATCGGCGGCACCCGCAGATAGGTCACGCTACGCCACAGCCATTCAATCGGCCCGAAGCGGAACCAGCGCAGCCACAGCTGGCTCAACACCACTTGCAAGGCGAACAGCCCTACCGCAAATGGCAGTTGCCACACCCGCGGCAGCTGCTCGAAATATCCCAGCCCGTAGCCGTAAAACATCCAGGTACACAGCAACGACTGCAGCAGGTAGTTGCTCAACGCCATGCGACCGGCCGGCGCAAGCCAGGCCAGACGCGCAGCAAAGCGAACCACCCATGCGGCGTAGCCCAGGCTCATCAGCGGACCGGCCACCAACGCCAGCGCAAACGCGCCGGACAGGCGCATGCTCAACCGCGCCGGGTCCATCCAGGGTTCCATGGCATAGCTCAGCAACATCACGCCCAACCCAAGCGGCAAGGCGCCGTAACGCAGCACACGGAACAGCCGCGGGAAGCGTTCGGGCGCGGCAATCGCGCCGCTGCGCACGAACCAGCTGCCCAGCAAAAACATGCCGAGCATGGCCGGGCCGTTGATGCTCAGCCCGCTCATCGCTTCGCGCAGGTCATGCCAGCGCTGCGTGGTGGCCTGCAGATAGGTGCCGTGCCCAAGTGCGGCGCGCTGCGCCTGCACGTTGGCCACAGCCTGCTGCGCAACATCGGCCATGGCCGTTTTCCACTCCACTGCCGAAGCCGGGTCGGCCTGCATCAGCGCACCCGCAGCGCCGTACAACAGCACCAGGGCCGGCGCGCACAGGTAGACCAACGCGGCAAGCCACGGCAGCGTCACCGTCGGCGCATTGCGGGCGCCCAGCAGCAACACTGCCAGCATTGCATAGGTCACCAGAATGTCGCCGGACCACAGCAGCAGCGCGTGCGCCAGACCGATGACCAGCAAGCCGGCCGTGCGGCGCAGATACATGCCAAGAAACCCGCGTCCGGTGCGTTCGGCGCGTTGGGCCATCACCGCAAACCCCATGCCGAACAGCATCGAAAATAGCGTGTAGAACTTGCCCTGCACAAAAATGTAGACCAGCGCATCGGCAACGCGATCGGCGCCGTGCCAATGCGGCTCCACACCGCTGAGCGCCAGATCCAGCGGGCCGACGAAGGCCTCGATGTTCATCAGCAAGATGCCGAGCAACGCGAAGCCACGCAGGACGTCCAGCACGACGATGCGCTCGCTTGCGGCAGTGGGAAACAGCAGATCGCGTTGTGTCATCGCAGCTCAGGCAACCGGATACGGCGTGGCGCGCCGCAGAAAGCAGACGGCCCGCCGAAGGGGCGGGCCGTCAGGAAGACAGACATCACTGGCTGCGGCCGACACCAGGTTGCGCATCATCGCCAACCCGCTGTGGGTGGCATGCCGCCCTCAGCGTGCACGCGCGGTGTGCGCTGGTTGCCACAGCTGGGCGTACCCGGCCAGTGGCCACGCAGCGGTGCTGATCGTCGCGCTTAGTGGTGATGACCGCCGTCGCCGTGCACGTGCCCGTGGTCGCGCTCTTCCTGCGAGGCTTCGCGCACTTCGATGATTTCCACGTCGAAATGCAGATCCTTGCCGGCCATCGGGTGATTGAGGTCGACGTCGACCACGCTCATGCCGACCTTCTGCACGGTGACCGCACGCGGGCCGAAGTTGGTCTGCAGCACCACCTGGGTGCCCGGAATCAGCTTGGTCGCGCCGAAGTGCTTCTTGGGCACGCGCTGACTCAGGCCTTCGCGGTATTCGCCGTAGGCCTCGGTGGCCTTGACGTCCACGCCGAAGCTCTCGCCGGCTTCCTTGTCCATCATGGCCGCTTCCAGGCCCGGAATGATGTTGCCGTGGCCGATCATGATCGCCAACGGGTCACGCTCCTTGGAGCTCTCGATCGGCTCCTGGCCAATCTCCGAAACGGTGTAGTGGAAGCGGACGACGCTGTCTTTTTCGATCTTCATGCCTGGCTCTGAATGGGCTGCCCGGTGGCAGACGGTGGAAGACGGCTTGTCGGCCGCCGGGTGCGCCGCCATCATGGCGACCTTTCGAACCGCCCATTATCCCGGCTCCATGCATATCACGCCAGTTTTCGCCGCCCGCGCACATCGCGCCGCGGCCTGTTTGTTGCTGGGCCTGCTCCTGCTGGGCGGTTGCGCGCAGGCACCGGTCAAACGTCCGGCCGCCGCGTCGCCGCCGTCGTCACGCGTGTGGCCGCAGGTGCCGCCGGCAGATCCGGCTGCCGCCAACAACATCTTGATGCGCGCCCTGGGCCTGGTCGGCACGCCGTACCGGTTCGGCGGCAATACGCCGGAGACCGGTTTCGACTGCAGCGGCCTGGTCACCTATGTCTACAAGGATGTGCTGGCGCTGTCGTTGCCGCGCACCTCGCGCGACCTGGCCGCAATTCAGGGCCCGCGCATCGCGCCCGAGAAACTGGCGACCGGAGATCTGGTGTTCTTCGGCGCCGGCGGGAGCGTGAGCCACGTCGGCATTTATGTCGGTGAAGGCCGCTTTGTGCATGCCCCGACCACCGGCGGTACCGTCCGCTTGGATTTCCTCGATGGCGCGTACTGGCGTGACCATTATTCAGGTTCAAAGCGGGTTTTACACTAAAATGTGACGCACATCACAAGTAATCAAACGGAAATTTAACTTTTTTTGAACGTAACGATTCGTTCACCAAGGCATCATCCCGCATCGACAGCAGAATTGTGATTCCCGCGTGACGAACGACGAACAGATCAAAACTGGCGCCGCACCGCTTCCGCTCCGGAAACCGCTCCGCCTGCTATGCGCTACCGCTCTCTGGATTGCCGCACTGCCCGCTCTGGCGCAGACCGTCAATACCCCCCCATCCGCTGCACAGACGACCACGCCAGACAGCGCCGTCGCCGCCGAGAAAGCCGCAACCCGCAGCCGTGCTGACGCCGCTGCCACCGCTACGCTGGCCGCCCTGCTTCCGCATCTGGCCGCCAATGATGCCATTCCGCTGATGGACCGCTCGGCGATGTTCGCCGGAGACCTCAGCCGCCTGCTCGCCAATTACGATGTCTCGCAGAGCGCGGCCAATGCTGCGCAGAACGCCGTTGCCGACAGCCGCGTGCAGGTGATCCTGCAGCGTGCCATGGCCCTGCTCGGCACCCCGTACGTCTGGGGTGGCGAGTCCACCGAGGGCTTCGATTGCAGCGGCCTGGTCGGCTACGTCTTCAAGACCGCACTCGGCATCGACCTGCCGCGCGTCTCGCGCGACATCGCCCGCGACGAATCGGCCGAACTGATCAAGGACCCGAACGCACTGAAGGCCGGCGATCTGGTGTTCTTTGGTAAGCGCGGCCGCATCGATCATGTCGGCCTGGTGGTCGGCGACGGCAAGTTCCTGCACGCGCCCAGCCGCGGCAAGGACGTGCGCGTGGATTCGCTGGCCAGTGGCTACTGGAGCGAGAAGTTCATCCAGGCGCGCCGGGTGCTGTAAGCCTGAGTTCCTCAAACGATTAAAAGAAAGCCGCGGCGAACCCGCGGCTTTTTTGTGTGCGTCGTCATCGAAACGGTCATGTGACTGCCCTGTGGCAGCCGCTACCGCCAGCGTTCCCGCAACTGGGCCTGATAAGCGCTCGCGCGACAGCGCACGCTGTCCGCGGCACTGCGCGAATGGGTCCGACAGCGCCTGCACTTAGCCCGACGTATCGGCCCTGTAGTGCGCCATGGTGTCCTCGATGCCCTTGCTCAGCTCCATCACCTTGAGGGCGTACTCGGCCAGACGCTGATCTTCGGGCGTGTCCGGCCGCCAGGAGGGGACTTCCACCGGCGTGACGCCGTCCGGATCCATCGCCACGAACACGATGATGCAATGGGTGCACAAGCGCGAGTCACCGCCCATCGGGCTGCGCGCACGCACATCGATGGCGAAATGCATGCTGCTGCGCCCGGTGTAGACCAGCTTGGCCGACACCGCGACCAGATCGCCGATCCGTACCGGCGCCACAAAGCGGATGCCGCCCACCGCCACCGTCACGCAGTAATGCCCGCTCCAGCCACTGGCCGCAGCAAAACCGACCTGGTCGATCCACTTCATCACCACGCCGCCATGCACCTTGCCGCCGAAGTTGACGTCGCTGGGCTCGGCCAGAAAACGAAATGTCAGATCACGCTGTTGGCCAATCACTGCACGCTCTCACCAGGGGATGGGCTGAAAGTGTGCCATGCGCGCGCGTTGAAGGGATTCGCCCCGCGCACGCGGATGCGCGGACGGAAAGCGCGGCCCTGCGGCTGCCTTGCAGGTCTCACACCCGCCGCACGTGATGACGAGACTCATACACACCGTAGGTGCGTCCCCCAGGACTTGGCGCGTGCTCGCTTACGCGCTCCGGACCGGGCAGATCCTCACCGACCACCGGTCCCTGGACAAATCGCACATCTGCAGCAAAGCGCGTGCAAGCCTGATCGAAAGTCACTTACTCTCGGCATCCGGGCAAGGCTGCCCGCAGCAGGAGGCAGCGCGTCATGTCGGACCGAAGACGATTCACCATCGAGCATGCAAGGCAGCATCTGGAACGCGACGGTTGGCCACGCTTGCAGATGAGCGCCATCGTGTTGACTACGGCAACAGGCGGGCTGCTGGCCTCGTTCCTGCTGCGCAATGCCGGCGTCGATGCGATGGTGGTGCGCTACCCGATGGCGACGCTGGTCGCCTATGGCCTGTTTCTGCTGCTGATGTGGGCATGGCTACGCTGGCGCAACGACCTAGACGATGAACTGGCGGGCGACTGCGTCGACCTCGCCAGCAGCGAGACGCAGGACACCTCGGGATGGGCCGGCCACGGCGGCAACTCCAGCGGCGCGGGTAGGTCCGGCACATGGAGCGCGCCATCCCGATCCAACTCGAATGTCTCGGGGGACGGCGCACTGCCGGACTTCGTCGATGGCGACGCCGGACTGCCGATCTTGGCGATAGTGGCAGTGCTGGCCGCCGCCGCAGTCGCAATCGTTGCTGCCGCTTGGGTGGTGTGGTCGGCGCCGGTGTTGATGGCCGAGCTTCTGGTGGACGCGGCGCTCGCAGGTGGGCTGTATCGACGCATGCGCGGCGTGCAGGCGCAAGGCTGGTGGTGGTTATGCGTTCGCCACACGCTATGGCCGCTGATCGGCGTGCTGACGTTTTTTATCGTGGTCGGCGCGGTCGCGCAGCACAAGGCGCCGCAAGCGACGACGTTGATGGAGGCTCTACAAGGGCAATGACGCCGAGCTACCGCCCCTGGTTGTCCTGCTTGCGAAGACACAACCACGGAAAATGCGGTTGCCGCAGTTTGAGCAGGCGGCGCACACGCGCACGCAGATGGCGCGGATCGAACAGCCATTGCACTGCGAACGCGTCGAAAGCGGCATAGGTGTGCTGGTGGTATTGCTCGGCCAATGCAGGAACGCCAAGGCCGGTGAAATAACGCAGGCTGCGTGCAGCGCTTTGGTCGGCACGCTGCCGATCTGGATACAGGGGGCTGTCGAGGATGTGCAACTCGCCGCCGTCGCGCAGTTGCGCAAGCAGGTGACGCACCAAGGCTGCAGGATCGGCAAAATACTGGATGCATGCCGGCACCACGATGACATCGAAGACATCGTGTGGCAGCGCCAGGGTCTGAATATCGGCAGCGACAAAACTCAGCCGTTGGTCGTGGCCGAACACGCGCGCGGCCTGCATGAGCTCGGTGCGATTGACGTCGATACCGCACACGTCGCGCTGCAGGGATTGCGCCAGCAGTTGGGATAACCAGCCATTGCCGCACCCCAGTTCGAGAATGGCGCCCTCGCCTGCACGTGCTTGCAGATGCTGCACCAGCAACCTGCTGGACAGCGCGCGCACCTGCCATTCCAGGCTGGCACCAAGCTTGCCGCTGGGGCGCGGCAGGCTGCGGACCTGCGCATCGGTATATAGCCGGCCTTCCTTGCGCCGCACCTCCAGATAGCGATCCTCGAACGGATCGTCGGCAAGCGTGCGTTGAACGAACACGCCGTCCACGCTGTCCAGCGCGGGCAGCTGTGCCAGGCGCTCACGCAACACGGGAAATGCAACCGTCATGCGTGCCGCTCAGCGCAGCGGCTTGGCGCTGTCGGCGGGCGGATCTTCCAGCCCCACGTTGGTGGATGCCGACTCATAGACCGTCTTGTCCAGCAAACCGGTTTCCTTGGCTACCAGCACTGGCACTAGCATCTGTCCGGTGACGTTGGTCATCGTGCGCATCATGTCGAGGATGCGGTCGATGGCATACAGATACCCGATCACTTCCAGCGGCAGGTTGGCCGCGCTGAGCACCACGGTGGCCATGATGACTGCGGTGCCCGGCACACCGGCAGTGCCGAAGCTGCCCAGCACCGAGGCGATCAGCACCACGAAGTATTGATTGGCCGTCAACGGCACGCCGGTGTATTGGGCGATAAACACCGCACACAGCGCCGGGTAGATTGCGCCGCAGCCATCCATCTTGATGCTGGCGCCCAGCGGCACCGCAAACGCGGCGTAGTCCTTGCTGACGCCCAGGTTGTGGGTGATCGAACGCATCGCCACCGGCATCGCGGCAAAGCTCGACGAACTGACGAAGGCCACCTGCATACCAGGCGCCGCGCCACGGAAGAACTTCCACGGGTTGAGCCCGTGCACCAGCAACAGGCTGCTGTAGACCACCAGAATATGGATGGCGCAGGCCACATACAGCGCGAGCACGAAACTGCCGAACGGCAGCAACTTTGCGAAGCCATAGCTGCCGACCAGCCCGGCAATCAGGCCGAAGGTGCCGAGCGGAGTCATCTCCAGCACGAAGCGCGTCACCTGGATCATGATGTCGCTCAGTTGCCCGGTGAGCTTGCGCGCCTCGGCCACCCGTTCGCCAAGCTTGACCATCGCAAAGCCGAGCAACGCGGCAAAGAAGATCACCGGCAGGATCGACCCGCGCCCGGCCGCCAGCACGGTTTCGCCGGCCGCGTTGGTCTTTGTGCCGATGCCGGTCAGTGCGTAGAACGGGTTGGACGGCACCACATCCAGCAATACCTGGATCGGGCTGGGCACATCGCGCGGCTTCCACGCCGAGTCCACACTCAGGCTGAAGTGCCCGGCGCCCGGCTGCATGAGCGTGCCCACCGCAAGGCCGACGCCGACCGCCAGCGCGGCGGTGATCACGAACCACAGGAAGGTGCGCCCGCCGAGCGCAGCCACCGACTTTTGCCCGTGCAACGACGAAATCGCATTGATCACCGCGAAGAACACCAGCGGGATCGCAATCATCTTGATCAGGGTGACGTACAGATCGCCGAGCGGGCCAAACCACACTTCGGCCGCCGGGCCCATCGCCGCACCGGCAATCGCGCCGAGAACGAAGCCGGCCACCACGCGCTGCCAGAACGGAATGCGCAACCAGGCCGCAACCAGTCTCATGTCGTCGAATCATCCGGGGGGAGAGTGCATGCACCTTAGCGCAGGCCTGGCTTGCCCGCGAGGCCACGACTGGAACAGCAGCGTGTCATCTGTGCGACGGACACAGGCCGGCATAATGGGCACTGATTCAGCCACGAGTTCGAACCCGATGCGTTACCGCCTGCCTGCCCTCGCCGCCCTGACCACCCTGTGCGTGGCCGCCTGCGCCTCCACTGCCGGAACCACCGCGTCCGCACCCGCCGCCATCCGCGTGGACGTGCCGCCGGTGACGCACCCGGCCGGCGAGACCCCGCAGTGGTGGTACCGCTCCGGCGCCGCACGTGCGGCCGGCAACGGCGCCATGGCCGGCAAGGCACGCAACGTGATCCTGTTCCTGGGCGACGGCATGAGCCTGACCACGGTGGCGGCCGCACGCATCCTGGACGGCCAGCGCAAGGGCGGGCCGGGCGAAGAGAACCTGCTGTCGTGGGAGCAGTTCCCGGCCACCGCCTTCAGCAAGACCTACAACACCGATTCGCAGACGCCGGATTCGGCTGGCACCATGACCGCGATCACCACCGGCGTGAAGTCGCACATGGGCGCAATCGGCGTCAGCAGCGGCAACCGCAGCGACTGCGCCGAGAGTTTGAACAAGGGGCTGTTGAGCTGGTTGCAGTTGGCCGACAGCGCCGGCATGGCGACCGGTGTGGTCACCACCACCCGTCTCACCCATGCCACCCCGGCAGCGACCTACGCGCATTCGCCGGACCGCAACTGGGAAAACGATACCGACCTGCCCGAGCCGGCGCGCGCGGCCGGCTGCCAGGACATCGCCCAGCAGCTGTTATCCACCGCCCGCTACGGGCGCGGCCCCCAGGTGGTGCTCGGCGGCGGCCGCAGCCAGTTCCAGACCGTGCAGGAGCGCGACCCGGAGTACGACGACAAGGTCGGCCTGCGCCTGGACGGCCGCGATCTGGTCGCCGAATGGAAACAGGCGCATCCGCAGGGCGCGTACGTTTGGAACGAGCAGCAGCTGCAGGCCGCTGCCGGCGCACCCGCGCTGCTGGGCCTGTTCGAGCCGGACCACATGCAGTTCGACCACGACCGCAACCGCGGCCCGCAGGGCGAGCCCAGCCTGACCGAGATGACCCGCACCGCGATCCAGTCGCTGTCGCGCGACCCGAATGGTTTCGTGCTGATGGTCGAAGGCGGCCGCATCGATCACGCCAACCACGCCGGCAATGCCTACCGCGCGCTCGACGAAACCGTCTCGCTATCCGACGCGGTGCGCGCCGCCGTGCAGACCGCACCGGCCGACACCCTGATTATCGTCACCGCCGACCATTCGCACACGCTCAACTTCGTCGGCTACCCGGTGCGCGGCAACCCGATCCTGGGCAAGGTGCGCGGCACCGGCGGCGAAGAAGGCGACCGCAGCCAGTTGGCCACCGACCTGGCCGGCCAGCCCTACACCACCCTCAGCTACGCCAACGGCCCCGGCCACACCGGCGCGACCAACGCACAGCCGGCCGGCCCGAAGAAGTACCCGCACGAGCCCAGCAGCAGCGAGCCGGCCCACGGCCGCCCCGACCTCACCCATGTCGATACCGAAGCGCCCAGCTACATGCAGGAATCGCTGGTACCGACCAAGTCCGAAAGCCATGGCGGCGAAGACGTCGGCATCTGGGCCACCGGCCCGGGCAGCGCGGCATTCCGCGGCACGCTGGAAGAGAACGTGATCTACCACGTCATCGTGCAGGCCACCCCGCGTCTGCGCGAGCGCCTGTGCAAGGCCGGCACCTGCGACAACGCCGGCGTCCCGGTGCAGTTGCCCACGCCGACCACGTTCGAGGCGGCGGCGAAGCGTTGATGTGCAGATGGCGGCGCAGTGGCGGCTGGGGGGCATGCGATCAGCGCCACCGTGCCGGACACGTCTGCCGCATCGGCGGACCGCGTCTCGCATGACGTACGGCGATGTGATCTTTTCGCGGCATCGGCACGTGGTTGCCAATGCGCCACGTGCTGCGATGAGCATGACATGGACATGGACATGGACGTGGATGTGGACGTGGATGTGGACGTGGATGGAGCGTCGATGTTCCCAAGCCGCGCGGTGCGGTCCACGGTTCGCAACTGTTCGCGTACATCGGTGGTTTGCCCATCCAGCACTGTTCCGCATCGATTGAGCACCCGGTGACCGACACACCGCCCCTGCTGCCCGCTATCCCACCCGGCCCGGTGCTGATCGCCTACAGCGGTGGCATGGATTCGGGCGTGTTGCTGCACGCGCTGGCGGCCACGCCGGCGTACCGCGATCGCGGCGTGCATGCGCTGCACGTGCATCACGGCCTGCATGCCGATGCCGATGCCTGGGCCGCACATTGCCAGCGCACCTGCGAGGCGCTACAGGTGCCGCTGCACATCGTGCAGGTACAGGTCGCGCGCGATAGCGGTCTGGGGCTGGAAGCAGCCGCACGCCAGGCGCGCCACGCCGCCTTTGCCGACCTGCTCGCACCCGGCGAGTGGCTGGCGCTGGCCCACCATCGCGACGATCAGGCCGAAACGTTTTTGCTGCGCGCACTGCGTGCATCAGGCCCGGACGGCTTGGCGGCCATGCGTGCGCAGCGCCCGTTTGCCGCCGGCACGTTATGGCGCCCATTGCTGGCCCATCCGCGCGCCGACCTGCACGCCTATGCACGCCTGCATGGCTTGCACTGGATCGACGATCCCAGCAACGCCGATGCCCGCTACGACCGTAATTTCTTGCGCACGCAGGTGCTGCCGTTGCTGCAGCAACGCTGGCCGCAGGCTGCCGCTGCGCTGGCACGCAGCGCGCAGCTGAGCGCCGACGCCAGCGATCTGCTGCAGCATGACGATCAGGCCATGCTGCCCGGTCTGATGACCGCAAGCGGCGCACTGGACCTGCACCTGCTGCGTGCACAGCCGGTCACACGCCGGCCGCGCTTGCTGCGTGCGTGGTCCACCGCGGCCGGTGCACCGCCGCTGCCCGCGCAGGGCGTGGTTGCGCTGGAACGGGAAATCGACATCCACGCACCGGATCGCCAAGCCTGCTTTGCCTGGCAGCAGGTCGAAGTGCGGCGCTGGCGGCATTGCCTGTACCTGCTTCGTCCAACACCGGCATGGCCGGCGCAGTGGTCCGCGCAGTGGGATGGCGCGCAGCCCTTGCTGTTGCCCGATGGCGCACAGCTGTACTTGCATGGCCGCTCAGGGCTGCGCTTCGCGCACCCGCTGCTGGTGCGTGCCCGACACGGTGGGGAGCGCATCGTGCTACCGCAACGCACGCATTCGCATCGGCTCAAGCATGTGCTGCAAACGGTAGATCTGCCGCCATGGCACCGCGATCGCCTGCCGATTCTGTGGGCCGACGACCAGGTGCTAGCCGCAGGCGATCGCATCGTTTCCGCTGCATTGACGGACTGGCTGCTGGCCAATGGCGCACGTCTGCAGTGGCGCGTCGACGCCGACGCGAATTGACCCGCCTGCGCGCGCGCCGCACACTTTAGCGATGGCCAAGAAGTCCTTGAACGAAACATCCCCGGTTGCCCGCTTCGAACAGTCGCTGGAAGAACTCGAGCAACTGGTGCAGAAAATGGAAGTCGGCGACCTGAGCCTTGAACAATCGCTCAGCGCCTACGAACGCGGCATCGGCCTGTACCGCGATTGCCAGCAGGCGCTGGAACAGGCCGAACTGCGCGTCCGTCTGCTGACCGACCCGGCCCGCCCGGAACTTGCCGAAGCCTTCGAGCCGCCGTCGCTGGACGGCGGCTGAGGTGAGTCCCGCGCTGTTCGAACACTGGATCGCTCGCACCGAACGCAGCCTCGACGCAGGCTTGCCAAGCGCCACGCTGGCACCGCAGCGTCTGCACGCAGCGATGCGGCACGCGGTGCTGGGCGGTGGCAAACGCATGCGGCCGCTGCTGGTGTATGCCACCGGTGCGCTGTTTGGCGCCGATGAAGACAGTCTGGACACCCCCGCCGTGGCGGTCGAACTGATCCACGCCTACTCGCTGGTGCACGACGATCTGCCGGCGATGGACGACGACGCGCTGCGACGCGGCCAGCCCACCGTGCACATCGCCTTCGACGAGGCCACCGCCATCCTGGCCGGCGATGCACTGCAGACCCGCGCCTTCGAACTGCTGGCCACCGCGCCAGTCAGCGCCGAACTGCGCGTGGGCTGGTTGCAGAGCCTGGCCACTGCAGCCGGTGCGGCGGGCATGTGCGGCGGCCAGGCGCTGGATATCGATGCCACCGGTCAGTTGCAACCGCTGGATGCGCTGCAACGCATGCATGCGCTCAAGACCGGCGCACTGATTCGCGCCGCAGTGCGCATGGGCGCGTTGACCGGCAGCGCCGCGCCGGCCGACCAGCAGCGCGTGGACGACTTTGCCGATGCGCTGGGCCTGGCCTTCCAGGTGCGCGACGACATCCTGGATGTGGAATCGAGTTCGGCACAGCTGGGCAAGACCGCCGGCAAGGACGCCGCGCAATCCAAATCCACCTACCCTGCCTTGCTCGGCATGGACGGCGCCAAAGCCAAGCTCGCCGAGCTGGCGACCCGCATGCACGACGTACTGCAGCCCTATGGTCCTCCGGGTGAAACCCTGGCGACCCTGGGCCGGTTTGCGGTAGACCGCGCCCACTAGGCGCGGCTAACCACGCTTAGCGAGCCGCCGCCAGGGTGCGATCGGTGCGCGGGCAGCGGAGAACGCACAACGCCGTGCCAGATCACGGCACTGCCAGACGGCAACGCATTCAGAGCGGATGCCGCACGCACCACCCCACCCTCAACTTCGCCTCGCGCAACAGGTTTGCGCATTCCGTGCGCCACCGCACGGTCGATTGCCCAGGTCCATTCAGGCAACAGGGGAGCCTGATCACAGAACGACACATTGGTCAGTAGCGTTTGTGTCAGTCGGCGACACACAACTGGCGTAGTTTTATGACCAGCCACACACTTTATTGATGAATTATCTACACCAGTGATGTATTTGGATGAATAAACAATGCGCGACATCCAGAAATATCGCTAATTGAACAACTTGTCGCGCCCGCTCGCTCTACCTAGGTTTGGGCTGCCCGCGCTTGCGGGCATCCCCCGACCAAGGAGAGTCACTGGTGAAGAATGTTTTTCTCGCATCGTTTGCAGCAGGTACGCTCGCCGTCGTCGGCGTGCTCGGTTCGGCGCAGGCGCAGTCCGTACGCAGCCCGGTTCCGTTGACCATCGAACTGGCGCCAGTGGCCGACCAGGCCGGGCGACATCAAGGCAAGATCGCCGTGACGGTCACCAATAACGGCAGCCAGGTTGCCCGCGTACCGACCTATCAGCTTCCGCTCAAGTCGCTGGACAACGGCATCCTGGACGTGAGCCGCGATGGCAAGCCGGTGGATTACACCGGGCGCCTGGTCAAGCGCGGCCTACCCAAGGCTGCCGACTTCACCATTCTGCAGCCGGGCCAGAGCGTCAAGGGCGAGGTAGATCTGGCCGGTGCCTATGACCTGTCCACCAGCGGCAACTACACCATCCAGGTGCGCTCGTCGCTGCAATACGCGTCGTTGTCCGACGGCAGCCTGATGAAGGCCGCCAACGGCTTGCCTGCAGTCGCCACCAGCACCCCGCTCACCGTCTGGCTGGACGGCGCCAACCGCGGCGTGCAGCGGCAGCTGACCATCGGCCCGACCGCCGTGGTCAACGGCATCAACTATCTCAACTGCAGCACCACGCGCACCAACCAGGCCGCCAGTGGCGTCACTGCCGCGCGTAATTACTCGCAGAACGCGCGCAACTACCTCAACGCCGGCAGCACCGGTGCGCGCTACACCACCTGGTTTGGCGCCTACAACGCCTCGCGCTACAGCCGGGTCAGCTCGAACTTCGTCAACATCGACAACGCGCTGGACCAGAACAACGGCCAGCTCACCATCAACTGCAGCTGCGAAGCGGATCTGGCCGACGCCTTCGCCTACGTCTATCCGAACCAGCCGTACGAGATCCATGTCTGCAATGCGTTCTGGAGTGCGTCGACAACCGGCACCGACTCCAAGGCCGGCACGCTGGTGCACGAAACCAGCCACTTCACCGTGGTGGCCGGCACCGACGATGTGGTCTACGGCCAGAGCGGCGCACGCAGCCTGGCCCGTAGCAACCCGGCGCAGGCCATCACCAACGCCGACAGCCACGAGTACTTTGCCGAGAACACCCCGGCGCAGAATTGATCGCGTCAACGTCTGAAACGACAAAGGCCCGGCAGCGATGCCGGGCCTTTGCGTTACGCGGACCGGATTACTTGATCAGGCGCAGCGTGAACGGATAGCGGTAATGCTCGCCGTTATTGGCCTTGACCGCGGCCAGGATGCAGAACACGAGGTTGGCGACCCACACCAGCGTCGGCACGAAGAACAGGATGCCGAACGACACCACGGTCAGGATCACGGCCAGCACATAGGCGATGATCACGGTGATCTGGAAGTTCAGCGCTTCCTTGGACTGATCGGTGGCAAACGGCTTGGACGGACTGGCGTCCTTGCTGATCAGCCAGATCACCAACGCGCCGATGAAGGACGTCAGGATGCCCAGCAGATGTGCGGCGAGCGCGAGGGTGCGCTCCTCCGACGGCGTGCTGGTGCCGACCGGCGGCGGTGGCGGCGCGGCGTGTGTCTCGAATTCGCTCATAGATCTCCCCGAACATGATTGTGGTGCGGCGGACTATAACAACGATTCAGTCAGCCACCAGTGCGGGAAGACATGGTCTGGTTTGCCTCACCCACTAGAGGCGATGGCGCACACCCTTCGTCGAGGCGATGACGCTAGTGATCGCGCTGCGGAATGCCGCAGTGGCGTTGGGGTCGACTCTTTGTTTCTAAGTACCGGATAGGCCCACACCATGCACCTATGGCAGGGAGCCCGGACAGCACGCGCGCATGGCCGGCCGGAGGCAAAACGCTGCATGGTCGGCGCGGACCAGTCCGCCGACCATGCCCGTCAGGCATGGCCAGACCTCAGCCCGGGCGACGGCTCAGCTATCGCCCGCCACGGTCATCCGATTGACCAGCACTGAACCAATCTTGACGTGCGAGCGCGGGTCGACGTCGCTACCGACCGCTTCGATGCCGGCAAACATGTCGCGCAGATTGCCGGCGATGGTCAGGCCATCCACCGGATAGGCGATCGCGCCGTTCTCGACCCAGAAGCCGCCGGCACCGCGCGAGTAATCGCCGGTCACCGGGTTGACGCCGTTGCCCATCAGTTCGGTGACCAGCAGGCCGCGCGACATGCCGCCGATCATCGCGGCCAGATCGCCCGCGTTGGCGGTGACCTGCAGGTTGTGCACGCCGCCGGCATTGGCGGTGGTCTGCAGGCCCAGCTTGCGTGCCGAGTAGCTGCCCAGCACATAGCGCTGCAGCACGCCGTCGGTGATCAGCGCCGACTGCCGGGTAGCGACACCTTCGCCATCGAAGGCGGCCGAGCGCAGCCCGCGGCGCAGACGCGGCAGCTCTTCGATGTTGAACCAGTCCGGAAACAGCTTGGTGCCGACGCTGTCGAGCAGAAAGCTGGCGCGGCGATACAGCGCGCCACCGGAGACCGCGCCCAGCAGATGGCCGACCAGCGAGCGTGCCACCTCCGGCGCAAACAGCACCGGCAGCTGGCCGGTGGGCAACGAACGTGGCGCCAGGCGCGCCAGGGTGCGCTCGGCGGCATGTCGGCCGATGGCATCCGGCGCTTCCAGGTTTTCGCGCGCCAGGGCGCTGCTGTACCAGCCATCGCGCTGCATGCCGTCGCCCTGCCCGGCAATCAGCGCACAACTGATCGCGTGGTGGGTGCCGCGCTCGCGCCCGATGAACCCGTGCGAATTGGCGTACACCGACAGGCTGAGCCCGGTGCTGGCCGAGGCGCCATCGGAATTACTGATGCGTGCATCGGCATCGCGGCCGGCGGCCTCGCAGGCCAGCGCCAGATCCACTGCGGTGTCGGCGTCCAGCGCCCACGGGTGCCAGCTGTCCAGGTCGGGGAAATCGTGCGCCATCAGCGCCGGGTCGGCCAGGCCGGACGCCGGGTCGTCTTCGGTGTAACGCGCAATCGCGCAGGCCTGGGCCACGGTGGATTCCAGGCTGGCATCCTGCAGGTCGGCGGTGCTGGCACTGCCCTTGCGCTTGCCGAAGTAGACCGTCACCGCAATGCCGCGGTCGCGGGTGGATTCGACCGTTTCCACATCGCCCAGGCGCACGTTGACGTCCAGGCCGCGCTCTTCGCTGCAGCTCACTTCGGCCTGGGTGGCGCCGGCCGCACGGGCGCGCTCGAGCAGGCGTTGCGAGATATCGGTCAGTGCGTCCAGACGCTGCAGGCTGTCGTCGGCGACACGGGTTTCGGAGGAGAGTGCGTTCAATGCTTTATCCTTTGGATGCGGATCCGTCCGCGAAAGCCCGGCCATCATGGCCGGACTGTCTGAATGTGGATGCGGATCCGTCCGCAGAAAGCTCGGCCATCCATGGCCGCAGTGTCTGAATGTGGTGCGGAGTCTTCCGCCGGAGTCCGGCCGTTCGTGGCCGGAAATTTAACTAACCAAGTTTCGGGATGTAGTGGCAATGCGCGGACGCGATGAAGATACCGGTGAATTTCGTGGCACCAGCCGCAGCCAGCAACGGCGCGAGGCGCTGGAAATTTTCGACCTGGGCGAAAAGCTGGTGGCGCTCACCCCGGCGCAGCTGGCCAAGTTGCCGGTGCCCGAGTCGCTGATCCCGCATATCGAAGAGAGCAAGCGCATCACCTCGCATATCGCGCACAAGCGGCAGCTGGCGTTTCTGGCCAAGCACATGCGCCGCGAGGACGACGAGACGCTGGCCGCCATCCGCGATGCGCTGGATGCCAACAGCGACACCGCGCGCCGTGAAGTGGCGGCGATCCATCGCGTCGAGCGTTGGCGCGAGCGCCTGCTGGCCGAGAACGACGTGGCGCTGGCCGAGCTGCTGGAAGCCTACCCGGCTGCCGATCGCCAGCAACTGCGCCAACTGGTGCGCAACGCGATCCACGAACGCGCCAAGAACAAGCCCCCGCGCGCCTACCGCGAACTGTTCCAGGTGCTGCGCGACCTGTCCCAGGAGCAGGGAATCGAGAGCGAGGAGCCGGACCTGGAAGACGATCTGGACCCGGAAGACGACACCTAGGCATCGACCGGGGCAAAGGCGGAGCCGCGCAGCACGCGCCTCCGCCCAGCCCGACGCACGGTTCTCAACGGCCTGCATCCGAACCGAGGACCCGCAAACACCCGACACGCGATGCCGCGCACCCGCCGTCGCAACGGTCCAACCTCGGTTGCCGAATCGCCTCCTGCGAACCGACGAACCGCAACCGCCAGACGCACTGCTTAGCGCCCCTGCCGTTGCGAATCCCCCATCCCGACGCACCAATCCACGCCACCTCCGAACCGGAGCCCCGCAAACGCCAAACACCCGGAAGGGCGCGCTTGCCGTTGCGATTCCCGATTCCCGATTCCCGATTCCCGGCATCTCAGGCCTGCGTTCCGCCGACCGTAATGCCGTCGATCAACAGCGATGGCTGGCCGACGCCGACCGGCACGCTCTGCCCGTCCTTGCCGCACACGCCCACGCCTTCGTCCAGGGCCAGATCGTTGCCGATCATGCGCACCTTCTGCATGGTTTCCGGGCCGTTGCCGATCAGCGTGGCGCCCTTCACCGGCGCGGTGACCTTGCCGTCTTCGATCAGGTAGGCCTCGGTGGCCGAGAACACGTATTTACCGCTGGTGATGTCGACCTGGCCACCGCCGAAGTTCACCGCGTAAATGCCCTTCTTCACCGAGCGGATCATTTCTTCCGGGTCGTGCTGGCCGGCGCGCATGTAGGTGTTGGTCATGCGCGGCATGGTCAGGTGCGCGAACGATTCGCGGCGGCCGTTGCCGGTGGGCGCCACGCCCATCAGGCGCGCGTTGTGGGTGTCCTGCATGTAGCCCACCAGCACACCGTCTTCGATCAGCGTGGTGCACTGCGTCGGCGTGCCCTCGTCGTCGATATTGAGCGAGCCACGGCGGCCGTCCAGAGTGCCGTCATCGACGATGGTCACGCCCGGCGAGGCAACGCGCTCGCCCATGCGCCCGGCGTAGACGCTGGTGCCCTTGCGATTGAAGTCGCCTTCCAGCCCGTGGCCCACCGCCTCGTGCAGCAGCACGCCGGGCCAGCCGGGGCCGAGCACCACCGGCATCACGCCAGCCGGCGCGGGGATGGCATCCAGATTGACCAGCGCCTGGCGCAGCGCTTCGCGCGCAAAGCCTTCCGGGCGGCCATCGGCAAACAGTTCGGCGTAGCCGTAACGACCGCCGCCGCCGGAATAACCGGACTCGCGACGCCCGCCGTGTTCGACGATCACCTGCACGTTCAACCGCACCAGCGGGCGCACGTCGGCGGCCAGCACGCCATCGCTGCGGGCGATCAGCACCGTGTCCACGCCGCCGGACAGGCTCACCATCACCTGTTTGACGCGCGGATCGGCGGCGCGCACGTACTGGTCGATGCGGCGCAGCAGGTCCACCTTGGTGGCGCTGTCCATGTCGTCGATCGGGTCGGTGGCCGGATACAACGCGCGGCCATTGCCACGCACCAGTGCGCGGGTGGATTGCGCGCCGCCGTCGCGCGAGATCGCACGTGCCGACTGCGCCGCTTCCAGCAAGGTCTCGCGCTGGATGTCGTCGGAATACGCAAAGCCGGTTTTTTCGCCGGCAATCGCGCGCACGCCCACGCCTTGCTCGATGGAATGCGCACCGTCCTTGACGATGCCGTCTTCCACGCTCCAGCTCTCGCGTCGCGAATGCTGGAAATACAGATCGCCGAAGTCGATGCCCGGGCCCAGCAGGGCGCCGAAGGTGCGGTCCAGATGGCCGGCATCCAGGCCGGAAGGAAGCAGCAGCCGGGTTTCGGCCAGAGTGAGAGCGTTATCGGTCATGCGGTCAGGATGGGGCCCGCGCGCCGGGGAGACAAGTCGTCCGGCTGAACATGTGGCGCAGCTATCATCGCCGGCTCGCTCTGTAACCATCGCCTGCGCATGAAGCTCATCGCCCACGTTCTGGATGGCCACACCCTGGACATCCGCCCTGCCCCGCATGCGCGCGACTGGATGGACGCCACCGATCAACGCTATGCATACCGCTGCCTGCCGCTGGCGATTGCGAACGCGCATGGTTGGGAGCTGCTGTGCCAGTCCGGTTTCCAGGCCAGTTGGGATGGCCGCGATGGGCTGGACGCGATCCGGATCGTCACCGATGCCGGCAACGCAGCGCCGGCGATCAGCCACTTCGGCTACGGCGTGCTGACCTTCCATGTGCCGTGCCTGTTTCGCACCGACGAAGGCGTCGACCTGTTCGTCACCGGCCCGTTGAACCGGCCCAAGGACGGCATCGGCGCGTTGAGCGGCCTGGTGGAAACCGACTGGAGCCCGTACACCTTCACCATGAACTGGCGCTTCACCCGGCCCGGCCAGGTGCGCTTCGACGCAGGTGAGCCGTTCTGCCATCTGTTCCCGCTGCAGCGGCAGATGATCGAGCAGGTGCAGCCGCAGTGGATGCCGCTTTCCGAAGCACCGGAACTGGCGCAGCAACATGCCGACTGGACGCACAGCCGCACGCGCTTTCTCGATGAATTACCCGATACGCAATCGGCCGCGGCGCGCGAGAAGTGGCAGCGCGGGTATTTCCGCGGCGTTGCGGGGCAGGAGCAGCCGGTGATGCCGGGCCACCGCGCGCGACTGCGCCTGCCGATGTTCACGCGTGCCGGCAGCGACGATGACGCTTACGGCGACTGATTACGTCCGCGCGGCGGTGCGGCGGGCTTGCCGGCGGGCGCAGGTTTGCTCGGTGCACGCTCGCGCGTTTCGCGCTCGACCACGTCCACCTGCGGGTCTTTCCACGGCCCGGTAACGTGATAGGTCTTGGCGCCGATCGCGCCCAGCGGCTTACCGAGCACCGCGTTGGCGGCCGCGCCCACTGCAGCGCCCACCGGCCCGCCGGCCACCGCGCCGACCACGGTCAGCAGGTTGCCGGCCTTGGGGTTCACATCCACGGTCTGGTCGAAGGTCTGCGCACGCAGATCGGTCTGACCGCGGATGGCGATCTCGGCGGCCGGACCTGCGATGCGAATGGCGTCGGTGCGCGCGAAGCCGTCGCCGAAGCGCACCTCGCCGTCCAGCGTGTTGAAGGCCAGGCCCTTGGAGAAGAAATCGCGGAAGTCGAACATCAACCGGCGCGGCAACTGCGCCACGCTGAGCAGGCCCAGCACGCGGCCGGCGCCCGGATCCACTTCCAATAGCTGGCCGTTGAGGACATCCACCTTCAGGTTGCCGTCCAGCGAGCCGAGCGCAAAACCGGTCGGCGAGCCCTGCCAGCCGGCGTTGAGTTCCAGCTGGCCTTCGCCGCCGCGCAGCTGGCCGCCCAGGGTGAGGTTCTGCAACAGGTTGCCGAGGTTACGGCTGTCCACCCGCGCCGACAGCCGCGTGCTGGCGGCATCGCCCTTGCCGCGCCAGGCGCCGGTCAGGCCGATGCTCTGGTCGTCCGAGCGCAGTTGCAGCTGATCCACCTGCATGCCGTCGGTGAGCCGGCTGCTGCGCAGGATGGCCGCGCCCAGGGTCATCTTGCCCACGCGCAGGTCGTCGATATCCAGCGCCAGCGGCGGGATGGAGACCGGATCGAACTCGGCGACCGCGCGGCGTGCCGGTTCCGGAAGGGCACCGGCCAGCGGATCGCCGGGCTCCGGGGCCGCAGGCTCGGGCGCATCGGCCACCGGTTGCCAGCGCACGGTGCTGAGCTTGCCCTGCACGATGCCGCCGTCGGCGTTGGGCACGGTGAGTTGACCGGCCAGCGAAGGGCCGTCCAGGGTCACCGCCACCGCATCGCGGGTCGGGCGCAGCCGCAGCCGCGTCTGCGGAAACACCCCGCCGATCATCAGCAGTTTGTCGGCCTGCACGTCCACCTGCTGCAGCGGCACGGCGTCTTTCTTGGGCGTTGCCGGCTGGCCCGGCAGTGGTGGCATGTCCTGATCGCTGCTGCCGCGCGCCAGGCTGATCCAGTCGATCGCATCCAGCGAGGCGGTGCGTCCGGTCACCACCAGCCCATTGGCGGGCGGGCGCTCGGTCACCGTGTCGGTGCCCATGACCACGCGCACGCCGGTCTGCTCGCCATGGCTGCTGGCCTTGAGCGCCACCAGCTTGCCGAAGGCCACGTCGATATCGCCATCGCCGACCGGCAGGGCCACCTTGACCTGCGTGTCCAGCGCCTGGGTGGCCGGTTTATCCAGCGGCGCGGGCAGGTCCAACGTGGTGCCCACCAGGTCCGAGCGCAGCGTCAGCAGCGCCTGCGCATCCGCCTGACCCGGCGTCGGCAGCGGCACATTCACCCCCACCTGCCACGGCGCGCTGCCATGTACATACGGGCGCAGCCATTCCATCTGCGGGGCGCGGTCGAACAATTCCCTGGCATCCAGGGTGGCGTCAAGGCGCGCTTCGAAGGCCTGCCTGGGGTCCTGCACAAAGCCACCGGCGCGCAGTGCCAGCTCGCCGCTGCGACCCTGGTGCTGCACGCTCAGATGCTCGGCCGCAAACCCGGTATCGCGATACTCGGCCTGTCCGCTGACCTGGTCGAAGGCCAGATTCCAGCGCGCGTCCGCCAACTTGGCGCCCTGCAAGGCCACCGTGCCCTGCAGATGCCCGCCCACGCCCTTGGTGCGCAACGGGCGCAGCAGGTCGAAGCTCACCGCCGCCGGGCCGGACACAGTGAGATTACGCAAGGTATCGCCGTAGCGGCGCTCCAGCGGGCTCTTGCGCAGCATGCCCAGCAGTTGCGCCGCGTCGGCCTGGGTGGAGGCGCGCACGTAGAGCTCGGACGTCTTGAAGCTGGGAATGCCCGCGTCCAGTTGCGCGATCGGGGTACCGGCAAGATCGCCACTGCCCTGCAACGAAAACCCATTGCCGATGAAGCGCAGATCGGCCTGCACCTGCTCCATCGCCGGCCACTCCGGGTTGAAGCGAATCACGCCGTCGCGGATCTGCCCGAACGCTTCGAAGCGCCCGTCGTTGTCGTCGAACGGCCATTGGTCCAGATCGCCGCTGACCAGGCCGGTGCCACCGGTGATCACGCCGCCGGCCACGGCCATGTCCAGCCAGTCGATGGCAGCCTTGCTCATCTTCGAGCGGATCCAGAACTTGCGCGCGACCGGCAGCGCCACATCGTCCAGTTGCGCGGCAAGTTGCAGACGCGGGCGGGTACCGTCGTTCTGGAACCACAGCCCGCCGCGCAGGTTGGCGCCGTAGTCCTTGGCCTGCACACGCAGGGCCGGGGTGGCGACCTGCCAACCCGCTCCTTCGCGCCAGCCGACGATCTTGCCGGCCAGTTGAATCTCATGCACCACGCCAAAGCCGGTGGGCCAGTCGAAGCGCACCGTGGCGTCCGGCGCGGTTTCCAGCTCGCCGCCCTGTGCGTCGCCGTCGACGCGGCCGCGCAAACCGCTGATCCCCGGCGAGTTGCCCACCGGCAGGAAACCAAGGTCTTCGATCTGCCCCTGCGCACGCACGGCGCCGCCCTGCTCGCCGGCGATCTGCAGATCGGCCACGCGCAGCTGCGGTTTGGACAGGATCAGCCAGCGGCGCAGCGCAGGCGACAGCTGATCACTCAATGCGGCGGCGGCAATCAGGCCGGAGACATCGCCCTGCCTGGCGGCCACCGCATAGCGGCGCCCGCCGGCAATGCTGAGCCCGTCCAGATGCTGCAACGTGGCCGCCTGCCCCAGCCGCAGCAACGGCGCGTCCAGCCGCCAACCGCCGTCGATGGTCTGCCAGCGCGCACGTGCCTGCAGACGCTCCCAGCGCAGCGTGCGGCGGGCAGTCTCGTCCGCCAGCGGCGCCCCGGACAGCGCGACCTGGGTGAGGTCGGCATCGACGGTGACGCCGGTAATGCGGCGTGCATGCAGCTGCGCCCAGGCCTGCAAACGCCCACCGCCGCCTTCCACGCGCATGCCGCCGACCTGCAGCAGCGATGCCCAGGCCGCCAGATCGACCGGCTCGGCCTGCACATACGCGCTGCCGTCGCCGCTGTCACGGTCGAACTCCAGCACCGCGGTCAGCGGCGCACGCGTGAGATCGATCCAGCTGCGGCTGCCCACCCTGACCGTCGAACCGCTCACGCGCAGGCGCAGGTCGATCCGCGGCAAGGCGGTGTCCAGGCCGATCGATGGCGCGTTCACCTTCAGGCGTGCCTCGGCCAACTGGATCTCGCCAAGCCGACGCAGTGCATCCAGCGGGTCGGCACCCTTCCCGCTCGGCAGGCCCTGCACCGACCACACGCCGTCGTCGCTGCGTTGCAAGGTCAGCGCCAACCCACGCAGGCGTACCTCGGTCAACGAGTGCCCAGGCAACAACCCGGCGTACATCGCCAGCAGGATCTCCGCCTGGCCCACGCGCACCTCGCCCTGCGGACCGATCCGCAGGCCGTCCAGCCGCAGCAGCGGGCCGCGCCGGGTCCACTCGGTCTCCAGATGATCGAACGCGATCTGCTGCCCGGCGCGCTGGCTCAACCAGTCGGCGATCTGCTGCGGATGCTCCTCGGCCAGCGGCAACGCCTGGCTGGCCGCGCCCACCAGCAACGCGACCGCCACCAGCGCAAGCGCGCAGGCAGTGATCGCATAGCGGCGGAACAGACGCAGACGGCGGCGCAGCGGGGTGGGCATCAGGAGCGGGGATTGGGCATTGGAGATTGGGGATTGGTTACAGCATCGACTGGCACGCTCACGTCAGCGCGCATTATCAGACCACGACGCAGAACGCCCGCCCGCTTTTACGAATCCCCACTCCCGAATCCCGAATTCCCGCCTCACAGCAACACCACGTCGAACTGCTCCTGCAGATACTGGTCGTCGGACTGGAAGCGGATGCTCTTGCCCAGGAATTCTTCCAACTCGGCCACCGCTGCGGATTCTTCGTCGGTGATGCGCGCGACCACCTTCGAGGACGCGATCACCAGCAGCCGCGCGGCATCGAACTGGCGCACCGCACGGGTGATCTCGCGGAAGATCTCGTACGTCACCGTTTCGGCGGTCTTGATGGTGCCGCGGCCGCCGCACTGACCGCAGGTTTCCGACAACTGCCGCTCCAGGCTTTCGACGGTGCGCTTGCGGGTCATTTCCACCAGACCCAGCGGCGAGAACTCGTACACCGTGGTCTTGGCGTGGTCGCGGGCCAGCGCCTTTTCCAGCGTACGCAGCACCTGGCGGCGGTGCTCGGGATCGTCCATATCGATGAAGTCGATGATGATGATGCCGCCCAGGTTGCGCAGCCGCAGCTGCCGCGCCACCGCCTGCGCCGCCTCCAGATTGGTGCGGAACACGGTTTCTTCGAGATTGCGCTGCCCAACGAACGAACCGGTGTTGACGTCGATGGTGGTCATCGCTTCGGTCTGGTCGATCACCAGATAGCCACCGGATTTGAGCGGCACCTGCTTGTTCAACGCGCGCCCGATCTCGTCCTCGACCCCGTACAGGTCGAAGATCGGCCGGTCGCCGGTATACAGCTCAAGCCGCTCGGCCAGCACCGGCATGTACTTGGCCACAAACGCCTGCAATTGCACGAAGGTCTCGTTGGAATCGACCTTGACCTTTTCCACATCCTTGCGGATCAGGTCGCGCACCGCACGCAGCGGCAGGCTCAGGTCTTCATAGATGATGCTGCACGGCGGCGCTTCGCGGCCGCGCCGCTCGACCACGTTCCAGACCCGCGACAGGTAGGCGATGTCCTCGGCCAGGGCTTCGGCCGGCTGGCCTTCGGCATTGGTGCGGATGATGTAGCCAAAGCCACCGTGCTGGGCCGAGACCTCGCTGACGATGGTCTTCAGGCGCAGGCGCTCGGCCTCGTCCTCGATCCGCGCCGACACCCCGACGATCTTGGATTGCGGCAGCAGCACCAGGTAGCGCGAGGGAATGCTGATCTGCGTGGTCAGCCGGGCCCCCTTGGTGCCGATCGGGTCCTTGACCACCTGCACCACGATGTCCTGGCCGTCGCGCAGCAGCTCGACAATCGGGACGGACGCTGCCGGCGGTGGCGGGATCGGAGTTTCTTCGGTATCGACCACGCTGGCCGGTGCCGGTGCCGGGCGCACCACGTCGTTGGCGTGCAGGAACGCCGCGCGCTCCAGCCCGACTTCGACGAACGCCGCCTGCATGCCGGGCATCACCCGCTGCACCTTGCCCTTGTAGATGTTGCCGACCACGCCCCGGCGCCAACCGCGCTCGATATGCAGCTCCTGCAGCATGCCGTTCTCGATCACCGCCACGCGGGTTTCGCGCGGAGTGACGTTGACCAAAATCTCTTCCGACATCAATGTGCTCCGAAGGCTGTGAGCAACTGCGAGGTGTGATGCAGCGGCAATCCCATCACGCCGGAATAGCTACCGGACAAATGGCTGATAAAACGTTCTGCGCGCCCCTGGATCGCGTAGGCACCGGCCTTGCCCATGGGCTCGCCACAGGCGGCATAGGCAGCGATCTGCGCGTCATCGAGCGTGTCGAAGGTCACCTCCGACACCACCAATGCCTGCGCCGGAGCGCGCTGTGCACAGACTAGAACCACCGCCGTGAGTACCTGGTGGGTGCGACCTGACAACACGCGCAGCATCGCGATCGCATCGTCGACATCGACCGGTTTGCCGAACACGCGCTCGCCCAGCACCACTTCGGTATCCGAGCCCAGCACGATCGCATCGGGGTCGCGTGCCTGCACCTGCGCAAGGCCGGCGCGCGCCTTGTCCAGCGCAACCCGCTGCACGTACTGTTCGGGCGATTCGGCGCGCGCGCGCAGCTCGGGCACGTCCAGTTCCAGGGTCTGGAACGGCACATCCAGGCGTTGCAGCAGTTCTTGTCGGCGTGGCGAACGGGAGGCGAGATAGAGCATCCGCCCAGCATACCTGTTGGCCGTGCTCGCCCGCTGACTTCGCACCCGCGCGGCGGTGGCGCGTCGGCGTTTGACTCACAACATATTCATCGACCTCCCAACACGCTCGCACCACAGACAAGGAGATCTCATGCGTACCACCCTCAAGCCGTTGTTGCTGGCCCTGTCCATCGCTGCCGGAACCGCCATGACCGCACACGCGCAATCCGCGTCGAACTACACCATCCCCAACGACGGCACCCTGCTCAACGTGTCGGCCGAAGCGGAAGCCAAGCGCGTGCCGGATATCGCCACCCTGTCTGCAGGCGTGGTCACCCAGGCTGCTGACAGCAACGCCGCCATGCGCCAGAACGCCGAACAGATGAGCAAGGTCATGGCTGCCGTGAAGGCCGCCGGCATCGCCGACAAGGACGTGCAGACCAGCGGCATCAACCTGAGCCCGCAATACACCTACAAGGAAAACGAAGCGCCGAAGATCATCGGCTATCAGGCCAGCAACACCGTTAGCCTGAAGGTGCGCGACATCTCCAAGCTCGGCAAGGTGCTCGACACGCTGGTCGCCCAGGGTGCCAACGACATCAACGGCCCCAGCTTCTCCGTCGACCAGCCCGAAGCGGCCTACGACGAAGCCCGCGTGGCCGCACTCAAAAAAGCCCAAGCCCGCGCAGAGACCTACGCAAAATCGCTGGGACTGAAGGTGCGCCGCATCGTCAGCATCTCCGAAGGCCGCAGCGGCGGCGGCGTGGTGCGCCCGATGATGATGGCCGCCTCGATGCGTTCGGCCAAGGCCGAGATGGATACCCAGGTGGCGCCCGGCGAAAGCACGCTGTCGATCACGCTGGAGGCGACATTCGAATTGGGGCGCTGAAGAAGCGTCGCATGCTGAATTGCACTTTTAGTTTCACCAAAGAATCGGCGACCTAACTGGTCGCCGATTCCACGTAAATACCAGCGTCAAATCAATTGACTCGCTGAACAGCGAAGCCCTAGTTATCCATCAGGACGAGATCGTCAAAACCACATGCACCAGAGATTGTGCAAGCATCTTGCAGGGTCGCTCCAGGATGGCTTCCTCAAAGAGACGAACTAAGGCTGTAATCATTGCTGTAGCGACACACTACCGCAGCGCTACCGTCGCTGCAGGTAGTCAGGATGTTTCCATACCCGCCGCGAACCATGAGTTGATACTGCCCCGATTGGCTGTCTCCACGCCAATGAATATTGGTGCAGGTGTAGACGCTCTGACCAACCCCGTTATTTCGCAAATCGCAATAAATGGTATTGAGGGAAGCACTGCGTGCTGCAACTGTTCCCACAGAAAAACCAAGGTATATAACAGCTAAAAATCTAATGACGGAATTTTTCAAAAAACATCATATACGCCCTCCTGCCGGACGAAAATAGCGGCAGAAGCAACACCCTCGACAAGCGTTACAATACATACGAACCCATTAAAAATAACAAAATATATTGCAAATATTATTTTAATTTTTAAAAAATAAACCATCAATTGTTCGGACTTGAATACGGAGAGACTAGGCTTCCAAATTCTAAAGCTCTCCTGATACAAACTGAAGCTCGCTAAGTCTTGTACTCCTGCGGTAGCTGCGGTAAACCTACGCTACCGGATGGTGTAGTGCGTCCGGGCCGCGCAGGTCCTTTCCGCAGTTCCGTTTTGGAGGTGGATGATGGTTCGCACGCAATCGCAAGTTTCTTCCCGTCCCCTTGGCATCGACACCTCGCGCGTTCTGGCGATGAGCACCGCCGTGGCGCTGCATCTGCTGGCCGGTGGCTTGTTGCTGATCCCGCTGTCCTATCGGGCGGTTCCGCAAGCGCCCCCCGAGCCGCGTTGGGTCATGCCGATCACGATACCGACCGCCCCACCACCGCCGCTGGTAATCCCGGTCACTGTGAATTTCACCCCGAAGACGCATACACCACCCAAGACCGTGCCGGTCCCGGTGCAGGTGCCGACTCCTCTCATCGACCAGACATCCGTGGTCGACACCGCGTCAGTTACCCTCCCGGCGACCGGCACCGCGATGGACAGCGCGCCCACCATCGCTGCACCGAGCGGGCCGATCGAGGCGGGGCAGTTGCAGTATCTGAGTTCGCCCGCACCGAGTTACCCGGTGGCTGCATTGCGTGCGGGGCAGCAAGGCACAGTGCTGCTGCGCGTGCTGGTGGGGACCAATGGACGCCCGGCCGAAGTGAGTGTGCAAACCAGCAGCGGTCATCGCGCGCTCGATCTGGCCGCGCGTAGCCAGGTGCTGCGCAGCTGGCGCTTCCAGCCGGCGATGCAAAACGGCCAGGCCGTGCAGGCCTACGGGTTGGTGCCGGTGAGCTTTTCGTTGAATTGAAGCTTCGTTGAATTGAAGCGTGGACCGACGCGGCGGCCCGCAACTGCGGCCGCCGCACCACTGCGAACCTCCATGCACCCGCTGGCGGCAACTATCCCGCTACGAACGCACGCGCCAGGCAGCAAGCGTAGCGGCCACGCTGCAGTGTCCGTCGCCTGCCGCATGACCACTGGGAGCGCCAGTGACGACCCGCCGCATCAATGGGCTGGGGGCGGCCAACAGAAGGAAGCGAGCGAGCGGCACGACGGCTCCCGCCGACGCGATCAAAACCGGCAACAACGCGCGACACACCTCGGCCATCGCTTCGGACCGCATTCGTCTGGAAGCTGAGCAGGCGTTGCGCAGTCGCGCTATCGAGCAAGCCGTTGCGTGCTGACTCAGATGCCGTCCAACGCGCTGAATCGAGTGATTGGCCAGCATCGCCGCAGCGCGATGCAACTGCTCGGCCACACTCAAATGCACCTGCATGTGCAGCAGCGTGAGCGGGCCGATCTCGCGGGTTTGGGTGATCAGCCGCTCCGATGACGCCAGCTGCACCGCGCTCGGCATGACGCCATTACGCCCGGTGATACGGATGATTGGCCAGCATCGCCGCAGCGCGGTACAGCTGCTCGGCCACGATCAGGCGCACCAGCATGTGCGGCAAGGTGAGCGGGCCGATCGACCAGCTTTCGTTGGCATTTTTCAGCACCTCGGCCGCGTGGCCTTCCGGCCCGCCGATCAGGAAGGCCAGGTCGCGCCCCTGTCCGCGCCAGTGTTCCATGCGCTGGGCGAGTTGCTCGGAACTCAGCGGACGACCGGGCACATCCAGCGCCACGACATGCGCGTTCTTGGGCAGCGCGGCGATGACGCGACGGCCTTCGTCGTCGATGGCGCGTTGCCCATCGCGTCCCTTGCCACGCAGACCGGGTTCGATCTCGACCAGCTCCAGCGGCATCCAGTGCGACAGACGTTTTTGATATTCGGCAAAACCTTGCGCCACCCAGGCCGGTGCGCGTTCGCCGGTGGCGATGAGTCGGCATTTCATCCGTACATGATATCCGCGTCACAGCCTGGGCACTCCGTGGCGATTTGTCGTTGCGTGTCATGGCGTGGTTACAGCCGGCAATTAGTGTCGCCCGACCACCCAGCCACGCAGGAGTCGTTCGATGCCGATTTTCGATCCCGCCCGCCGCCAGGTTCTCAAGGGCAGCGCCGCCGTCATGGCCGCCGGTGCCCTTGGCAGCTTGGGCGCATTGCAATCGCGCCAGGCACAGGCCGCCACGTCACCGTCGGTGCGGCTCGCACCGGTCCCTAGCCGTTACGGCCCGCTCGCCCCGGTCGCCGACCAGAGCACCGGCCTGCCGCTGCTGCAGCTGCCGCGCGGTTTCAGCTACCGCTCGTTCGGTTGGAGCGGCGACCGCATGGACGATGGCCAGCCCTGCCCCGACCGCCACGACGGCATGGCCGTGGTCGGCCTGCGCCGGCCGGATTGGCGCCCGGGCAGCGACCCGCTGCGCGGCCTGGAATACGTGTTGATCCGCAACCACGAACGCGGCGCCGGCAGCCCGTTCCGCGCACCGGCCATGTACGACACCGGCATCGTCAGCGGCACCCAACAGGCCGGCGGCGGCACCACCACGCTGAGCTACGGCCGCCGCGGCTGGGGCAGCCTGGAGCCGAGCCTGGGCGGCACGCTGGTCAACTGCGCCGGCGGGCCGACCCCGTGGGGCACCTGGCTGAGCTGCGAAGAGATCAAGACCAACGCGGTCTCCAGCACCGGCCGCAAGCACGGCTATGTATTCGAAGTAGACCCGGACAGCCATCGCACCACCGGCCGTCCGTTGGTGGGGCTGGGCCGTTTCAGCCATGAGGCGGTGGCGATCGACCCGCGCACCGGCACCGTCTATCTCACCGAGGACGACCGCAACAAGGCCGGCCTGTACCGCTTCATTCCCAACGACCGCCGCGGACGCAATGGCTCGCTGGAAAACGGCGGCCGGCTGCAGGCCGCGCGCGTGCGCGGACGTCGCAATGCCGACCTCACCGTGGCCAGCATCGGCCAGCAGTTCCAGCTGGAATGGGTGGATATCAGCGAGCCCGATCTGGACAGCATCGCCGCACCGGCGGGCTTTGCCGACATCGGCGCCAACGACACCCTGAGCGGGCCGTTCGCGCAAGCCTGGGCCGATGGCGCGCTGCGCATGAGCCGCGGCGAAGGCATCTGGTACAGCTACGGCAAGATGTTCATCGTCGACACCAGCACCGGTGTGGATGCGCAGGGCCGGCGCGGTTACGGCAATGGCGCGGTGTGGGTGCTGGACCTGTTCACCCAGCGCCTGAGCGCGCTGTTCGTCAGCGGCAATCAGCTGGCGGCGCATAACCCGGACAACGTCACCGTCAGTGCGCGCGGCGGCGTGGTGCTGTGCGAAGACGGCGGCGAAAGCCCGGACGAATACGGCCCCGGCGCGCGCTTGCTGGGCCTGACCCGCAACGGCGAATCGTTCTACCTGGCCAAGAACAACGTGCAGCTCACCTCGCAGCAGATCGCCGATGCCGGCAAGACCATTGCTGAAGGCGATTACCGCGACACCGAGTTCTGCGGCGCCTGTTGGGACCCGTTGGCACGCACCTTGTTCGTCAACATCCAGACACCGGGGATTACCTTGGCCATCACCGGGCCATGGGAACGCGGGCCGTTGTAAGCCTGTTCTCTGCACGACGCGACACCTGCCGGAGGGCGTATCACCGCTCATCCGGCAGGTGTCAAGCGTGCCGAAAGACCCGCAGGCCAACAGCGAAAACGTAGCGCATGCAGGCGCACAGTCGATGCGCCACCTCCGAATGTCGCGCGTGGCGGCAGGCTGGTCGCACGGTCAGTGTGGTCGGTCGCTGCAGCCAAGAGCGGCTAACAACACGTAGCGAGCAGTCGTCAGGCGGGTGTGGACAGCGCGCTCAGAACCGGCGTGTACGCGTGGTGTATGCCGCACCAAGCACCGGCCACGCCCGCCTGACGGATGCGCAGTCGCTGTGCTGGCCACTCTAAAGCCTCGCTACCGGCGCCCGGTTGGCATCACCGGTTGGCACCACCGGCTGCTGGGAACCGCGCACATACACGCGCGTTCGGTCGCGCAGCGCAGCCGCTCGCGTCGTTGCCGCGCGTGGTCAGAACCAGGGCGCTTCGGGCACGCTCGACAGGACGCGCTGCATCTTCAACCAGCGCTTGAACAATTGCGGATCGCCCAGTTCGCGCAGGCCCTGGCGTGCCTCCATCAACTCGTCTTCGACCTCACGCTTGAGTTGCGCCATCAATCTGCCCAGCCGCTCCGGCTTCGGGCGCGACGGCAGGTCCAATCCATACTCGGCGCAGAAGTCGCCCGCTTGCTGCTGCACCTGCTGCTGCAGGTCCTTGCACTGGCGATCCAGTTCGCGGTTGTACTCCTGCAACCGCGCCGGGTTCATCGCGTCCACGCCTTGCGCGTCCATCAGGCCGATCTCGGCCTGCAGTTCGAGCAAACCCAGCAGATCGCCAGCCTTGTAGGCGGCATTGAGCCGCTGCATCAGGATGGTGCGCGAGGCATGGTCATCGTCGTTCTTGGCGCGGTCCGGATGCAGGTTGCCGGCCAGCTTGCGATACAGCTCGCGCAACGGCGGGGGTTCGGCAGTGGCGGCAGTGGCCTTCCGCTCGGCGCGTTTGCGGCGCTGCGTCTGGCGTTGCTGCTGCTGGGCGTGCTCTTGCTCCAGGCGCTCGCTCACGCGCTCGAAGAGTTCTTCTGGCGAGTCGATCGCATCCAGTTCGTCGGCATCCAGTCCGTAGGCCTGGCCGAGAATCTGCTTCATCAGCGCATCGGATTCGGAGACGTCCTGGTCATAGCCGACGACACTGTGGCGATCGTAGATCGGCCGCAGCGCTTCGTGGCCGGCTTCGATCAGCGGACCGGCGATGTTGCACAGCAGATCCGACAAAAATTCGCGATCGGCCTTTCCCAGCTTGTAGGAAGCGTGCGCGCGATCGAGTTCCTCGACCAGGGCGATATCGGCATCGCGTCGACGGTCGAGCAAGGGCTGCAGCTCGCTGTTGTAGCGCTCGCGCCATTGCGCAAGCGCCACTTGCCAGGCCTGCAATTGGGCGCGATGCAGTTCCAGGTCACGCAACAGCCGGTCAAAGCGTTTGCGGGCCGGCGACGCTGCCACACCGGACGCCTGCGCAGCGCCACTCTGCAACCGCTGCAGCGCGTGCGAAGCAGCGGTATCCGGGGTGGCTTGCAGTTTTCTCGCCATGCCGGGGGCAGTTACTCCTCGGAATCGGCAACCACATCGTCCGGACGCTGGTCGCCCACGGTCCACAAACGCTCCAGCGCGTAGAACTCGCGGACGCGCGGCAGCATCACGTGCACCACGACATCGCCCAGGTCGACCAGCACCCACTCGGCTTCGCGCTCGCCTTCCACACCCAACGGCATCACGTCCAGGCGCTTGGCGAACTTGACCACTTCTTCGGCGATCGATTTGACATGGCGGGTCGAGGTGCCCGAGGCAACCACCATGTAATCGCAGACGCTGGACTTGCCGCGCACGTCGATCTCGACCACGTCCTTGGCTTTCAGCTCCTCCACGGCCTCGCGCACGGTGGCCAGCAGGGCCGGCACGGACGGCGGCGGATTCGGGATGGAGGTCTTGATGACTTGGGCTTGACTGGTCAAAGCGGGCAACTCGATGGAATTAGCGTGAATTATAGGCCGGTCCGGGCGGATGCGTGTTCAGCTAGGCGCGCGGGGGCAGCCGTACAGGCCTTCCCGGGCGATAAAGCCAGCCACCGCAGCCGGCACCAGCGCCTGCCAGGCGCCGCCGGCAGCGATCTGCGCGCGCACCGCGCTGGCCGATTCGCCGCGCAACGGCTGGTGCAATTGCCACAACCGGCCGGCCGGCGCGGCGAGCAGTGCATCGGTGCTGGCGGCCCAGCGCCCCTGCACCGCAGCGGCCAGGTGCGGCGCATCGCTCAGGTCCAGGGATGTGCCCGGCCGCGCGGCAATGACGAAGTGCGCCAGCTCAAACAGGGCCTCCCACTGGTGCCAGCGGTGCAGTCCAACGAAAGCATCGGCACCCAATAGCCAGGCAATGGGCGTGGTCGGCCCGAGTGCCTCGCGCAGCTCGCGCAAGGTCTCCACGGTGTAGGACGGCGCCAGCTGTTGGCTGGCGCGCTGCAGCTCGCGGCTGTCCAGCTGCAGCCCGGGCTGGCCGGCAAGCGCAAGTTCCAGCATCTGCGCGCGCTGCGCGGCCGTGGCACCGGGTGCGGCGCGATGCGGCGGATCGGCGGCCGGCACCAGATGCACGAGCGCACCCAGTTCGTCGCGCGCCGCGCAGGCGATGGCCAGGTGACCCAGGTGGATCGGGTCGAAGGTGCCGCCGTAGTAGAGGTGGAGCCGGGAATCGGGAATCGGAAATGGGGAATCGGAAGGGCCAGGAGCCGGTGCGGCCGGCTGGGGGCCGGGAACTGACGCGCTGGTCGCAGTGCTGGTGGGAGCGACAACCTGCGTGTCTTGGCTCGTCGGTGCAGTGGTTCGGGTTTCGGATCCCGTGTCCGGGATCGCGGACGCGCGGTTTCCAGGCCCGGCCTGCCCCGCTGTCACGCCAGCAATCTCACCGCGCGTGCTTCGGCCACCGCAACCAGGAGGCGTTCCAGGCCAACCCAGGCATCGCCGTCGGCGCGGCCCTTGGCCATGCGGTCGACCAGGCCGGCCTCGGCGACGAAGCGCTCCCAGCGGCGCGCCTCGGGATGACGCTGCAGCGCGCGCTTGAACGGGGCCTGGCGAGATTCCCAGATGCCCTGCGATTTCATTTCCGCCGCAAGGTTGCCGCCATTGGCTTGCACCTTCGCCAGTGCTGCGGTGCGCAGCAATTCCTTGATCAGGATCGGCATCAGCGCGGCGACGGCTTCGCCTTCGGCGCGCAGCCCGGCGAGCATGCGGATCACCGCGGCGGGCTGGCCGGAGAAGGTGGTTTCAGCCAGGCGGAACACGTCGTAACGCGCGGCATCGGCCACCAGCGATTCCATCGCCTCCAGATCCAGCGTCTTGCCGTCGGCCAGCAAGGCCAGCTTGTCGATCTCCTGCGCGGCGGCCAGCAGGTTGCCTTCCACCCGCTCGGCCAGGCGCTGCACCGCGGCTGCGTCGGCGCGCAGGCCCTGGGCGCGCAGGCGGCGCTCGATCCAGTCGGACAATTCATGCGGCTTGATCGCCCAGGCCACCGCAATGGTGCCGATGCGGCCGATCGCCTCGGCCCACTTGCCCTGGTGCGCCTTGCTCCAGTCGTTGGCGGTGATCAGCAGCACCACGTCCGGCGGCGGGTTGGCGCAGAAGCGGGTGATGACCTCGGCGCCGTCCTTGCCCGGCTTGCCGCTGGGCAGGCGCACTTCCACCAGCCGGCGCGGGCTGAACAGGCTGGGCGCGTTGAAGCTGGCGTCGAGCTGGTTCCAGTCGAACTCGCGACCGTCGGCATCGAATACCTCGCGCTCGCCGATGCCTTCGGCGCGCGCACGTGCGCGCACCGCATCGGCTGCTTCGAGCACGCGCAAGGTTTCCGGACCGGCGATCAGATAGGCCGGCTGCAACGGCTGATTGGACTGGCCGGCCAGCTGCTCTGGGCGAAGTTCCATGCCTACAACCGCGCGCCAGGTCGCAGGCTAGCCGACACGCCGTCACGCGCTGCCGGCAGGCGAGCGCCGACGGGACGCTGGTCACGGCAAGCACGCGCCGCGCCTGTCAGTTCCGGACAGCCGCTGCGCCTGCCTGACAGAGACGCAGGAGATGCGATCGCCACGCTCAGTTGTTCGACGACGGCTGCGGCGCTGGCGGCAGCGAGGCCGGCACGCTGGATTCGGGCGTCGACGGCTGCACCGGCGGCGTGGTGGCCTGCGGCAGCGGCGCGGTCGGCGTGCTTTCCAGGCTCTCGCCACGCTGCACGCGGGCGCGCACCACGCTGTCGATACGGCGCAGGATCGAGGCCGACATGTCCTTGCGCAACTCGTCGGCCAGGATCTCGCGCTCGGTGGCGGTACCGGTGGCGTCCACCGGCGGCGACACGTAGTCGCGCGACAGCTCGATCACCTGCTGCGGCACCAGCACCGCACCGTTGGCGGTGGTGACGGTAAAGATGGCGGCGTAGCGCAGGCTGTATTCCTGTGCACGGCCCTGGCTGTCGATGGCGATCGGCAAATCGCCCCAGCGCTCGGACAACACCTGCACCTGCGCAAAGCCGGTCTTGGCGTCTTCGTCCGCCAGCGTGGCGCCGGCAGCCTTGAGGCCACGCCGCAACAATTTGGCCAGTTCGCTGTACTGCACTGCGGACTGCACCTTCACGGCCGGGGTATCGGGCGGCAACGCAAGCGAATTGCGCAGGTGGAAGCCGCAGGCGGTGAGGCTGGAGACCAGCACGAGGGACGCAGCGAAAGCAGTAGGAAATCGAATCATGGGCACAGTCTGGATGAGCGCCCCGGCGGCGGCAACAGGCGGCTAGCCTGACGCAGCCCGCGTGAACGGGGCTTGATAGGGCGCCGCGGAACAACGCGGCGCCCAGGAATGACAAACGCGTCGCCACGCGCCGGTGAAACGAATGACCAGAAGCCACCCCAACAATCTCACCTGCACGTCGCCAAGCGCGACTGAAATGAAGTACCTGAAACCATCGCGGCAACTTCACCCATGCGTCGCGACGCACCAGCGCAGTTAGTCGCAGAGAACCACTGCAGCATGCGGACCTGCGCAGCACCACGCGCCAGTGCAACACGTTGCCAACACCGCCGCAGCAACCTTGCACCGCGTCGCCACGCCGCTCCGGGAAACTACCCGGAGCGGCAATGGCAACCGGACCGATCAGCCGCCATCACCCCGCCACGATGTTCACGATCTTGCCCGGCACGATGATGATCTTGCGGATCGTCAGCCCATCCAGGAATTTCGCGGCATTGGGCTCGGCCTGGGCCAGCGCTTCGATGTGTTCGCGCGCTGCGTCCGCCGTCACCTCGATGGTGCCGCGCAGCTTGCCGTTGATCTGCACCGCCAGCGTCAACGCATCGCGCACCAAGGCGCTGGCATCGACCTGCGGAAACGCCACGTCTTCCAGCAGCGTTTCGCCACCGCCCAGCACCTGCCACAACGCGTGGCTGGCATGCGGGGTGATCGGATTGAGCAGCAGCACCATCGCTTCCAGTGCTTCCTGCCGCACCGCCCTGCCCTGGTCGCTGGCGTCGTCGAATTTGGCCAGCGCGTTGGACAACTCCATCACCGCGGCAATGGCGGTGTTGAAGCTGTGGCGGCGGCCGTAGTCGTCGCTGACCTTGCCGATGGTTTCGTGGGTCTTGCGGCGGATCGCCTTCTGCTCGGCGCTCAGGCTGGCGGCGTCCAGCGCAACGGCCGCGCCCTCGCCCACATGCTTGTGCACCTGTACCCACAACCGGCGCATGAAACGCGCCATGCCGTCGACGCCGGCTTCGTTCCACTCCAACGACTGCTCCGGCGGCGCGGCGAACATCGAGAACAACCGCACGGTGTCGGCGCCGTACTTGGCCACCATCGACTGCGGATCCACGCCGTTGTTCTTGGACTTGGACATCTTCTCGGTGCCGCCGATATGCACCGGCTGGCCGTCGGCGATCAGCACCGCGCCGGTGACGCGGCCGCGCTCATCGCGCTGGACCTCGACATCGGCCGGGTTGATCCAGTCCTTGCCGCCGTTGTCGGCGTCACGATAGAACGTGTCGGCGATAACCATGCCCTGGGTGAGCAGGTTGGTCACCGGCTCGTCACTGTCCACCAGCCGCGCGTCGCGCATGAGCTTGTGATAGAAGCGGAAGTACATCAGGTGCAGGATCGCGTGCTCGATGCCGCCCACGTACAGATCGGCCGGCATCCAGTAATTGGCGCGGCGGTCGACCATGTCGCGTGCGTTCGGGCTGGTGTAGCGCGCCACGTACCAGCTCGATTCCATGAAGGTATCGAAAGTGTCGGTCTCGCGCTCTGCCGGGCCACCACAGTCCGGGCAGGTGGTCTGGCGCCAGGTCGGATCGGTCTTGATCGGCGAACCGGTGCCGGCAAATTCCACGTTTTCCGGCAATACCACCGGCAGCTGGTCTTCCGGCACCGGCACCGCGCCGCACTTGGCGCAGTAGATCACCGGAATCGGGCAGCCCCAGTAACGCTGACGGCTGACGCCCCAATCGCGCAGACGGTAGTTGATGCGGCGCTGGCCCTGGCCCTTGCGCTCGAAGCGCTCGGCCAAAGCCTCGAAGGCGCCGCCGAAATCCAGCCCGTCGAACTCGGCCGAATTGATCAGCTCCAGCTCGCGGCTTTTTTCGGTGTACCAGTCGCGCCACTGGGTGGCGTCCCAGGTCTGTTCGTCTTCATTGCGCGGCTCGCGCAGCTTGACCACCTGCGCGATCGGCAGGGCGTACTTGTTGGCGAACTCGAAATCGCGTTGGTCGTGGCCGGGCACCGCCATCACCGCGCCGGTGCCGTAGCCCATCAGCACGAAGTTGGCCACCCATACCGGCACCTGCTCGCCGCTGATCGGATGCACTGCGCTCAGGCCGGTGGCCATGCCGCGTTTTTCCTGGGTTTCCAGCTCGGCTTCGGAGACACCGCCATGCTTGAGCGTTTCCAGCAGCGCTGCCAGTTCCGGATTGGATTTGGCCGCATGCAGCGCCAGCGGGTGCTCGGCGGCGATCGACACGAAGGTCACGCCCATCAGCGTGTCCGGGCGGGTGGTGAACACGCGCAACGGGTCCAGCGGAGCGCCGTCGGTGTCGCGCACGTCGAACTGGATTTCCAGCCCTTCCGAGCGGCCGATCCAGTTGCGCTGCATCGTCTTGACCGAGTCCGGCCAGCCGTCCAGCTGGTCCAGGCCGTCGAGCAGTTCCTGTGCGTAATCGGTGATGCGCAGGAACCACTGCGGAATTTCGCGTTTTTCGACCAAGGCACCGGAGCGCCAGCCGCGGCCGTCGATCACCTGCTCGTTGGCCAGCACGGTCTGATCGATCGGGTCCCAGTTCACCACCGCGTTGCGGCGGTATGCCAGGCCCTTGCGCATCAGCCGGGTGAACATGCGCTGCTCGTGCACGTAATAGTCCGGCGTGCAGGTGGCGAACTCGCGCGACCAATCGATGGCGTAGCCCAGCGATTTCAGCTGGCCGCGCATGTGCTCGATGTTGGCGTAGGTCCACTTGGCCGGCGCGGTCTTGTTCTTGATCGCGGCGTTTTCGGCCGGTAACCCGAACGCATCCCAGCCCATCGGCTGCATCACGTTGTGGCCGGTCATGCGCTTGTAGCGGCTGACCACATCGGAGATGGTGTAGTTGCGCACATGGCCCATATGCAGCGCACCGGACGGGTACGGCAGCATCGACAGGCAATAGAACTTGGGTTTATCCGAGTTCTCGTCGACCTGGAAGGCGCGGGTGGCGTCCCAGAACTGCTGGGCGGAGGATTCGACCTGCTGCGGGTCGTAGGCGTTGGGTTCGACGGTGGACATTGGGAGCGGATGCTCGGGCGGTGCAAAGCGGGACAGGGTACCGCAGTGCAGCAGGTGCTCCAAACCGCTCGCTCAGATCGCAGGCTTTGCCGGCCAGATCCAGGCCGCCACAGCCAGCCAGCCGACCCAGGCCAGAAACGCCAGGCGTTGTGCGATGGCCTGCCGCAGCAGGCCGGGCGGGCCAAATGCCAGCACCGCCACCAGCAGCCCGGCCGCCAGGCTGAGCCAGGCCAGCGCGCGGGTCTCGGGAGTATTGAGCAGCGCTGCGGCAATCAACAACATGCCCGGCACAAACGCCACCGCCCACAGCAACCAGGCCGTGGCATGCGCCTGACTGGCGCGGCCGTCCAGATCGGTGGGATCCAGCGGCAGCATGCCCATGCCGACAAAAGCCAGCCCGGCCAGCACGATGAGCTGCCCGCCCACGCGCAGGCTCCAGCCGGCCTTGGGGGGCATGCGCGCCAGCAAGCTGACGCCGGTGATCATGCCCAGCGCACCGACCAGCACGAACGCCAGCAAATTGAAGCCCAGCGCATGCGGCACACCCTGCGCGCCCAGCAACGCGACCGGGTGGCTGGCCTGCAGATAGCCCGGCAGCGTGGCCCCGAACCCGGCCAGCGCCAGCACGAACACGGTTGCCGCGATCAGGCCCAGGTAGCGCTGCGCGCTGTCGGTACTTCCCATTGTGGTGCTCCGCTGCGGGGCGCGTTGGCGCCACCAGGACGCGGCATTGTCGTGCCGGGCGCACACGGCGTGAACCCCCTTCGGCGTCCCGGACTGGCCTTGTGTCGGCCGGGTTTGCCACCATTACCACCCATTGTTGCCGTCACCTCATACAGGAAGCCCATGTCCGACAAGCCGCATGTATTCGATGCCACCACCGACACCTTCGAGACCGAGGTCCTGCAGAAATCGTTGACGACACCGGTACTGGTGGATTTCTGGGCCACCTGGTGCGGGCCGTGCAAGTCGCTGACGCCGATCCTGGAAAAGCTGGCAGGCGAGTACAACGGCGCATTCGAGCTGGGCAAAGTCGATGTGGACAAAGAACAACAGATCGCCGCGGCGTTCCAGATCCGCTCGGTGCCGACGGTGTTCCTGGTTAAAGGTGGCGAGATCGTCGACGGCTTCCCCGGCGCGATGCCCGAAGGCCAGGTGCGCGAATTCCTGACCCAGCACGGCGTGCTGCCGGCCGAGCCGCAGATCGCCGAAGAGCTGCTGCCCGAGGCGCCGCTGGACCCGCAGGCACAGGCCGCCGCGTTGCGCGAGGCGATCGCTGCCGAACCGGACAAGGACGAGCTCAAGCTGGATCTGGCGCTGGCGCTGCTCAAAACCGGCGACACCGCCGAGGCCGAGCAGTTGATCGACGCCCTGCCCGCCAACCTGGCCACCGACGACCGCGCGGTGCGTGCCAAGGCGCGCCTGAGTTTTGCCAATGTGCTCAAGGACGCCCCGGACGCCAGCGCGCTGCAGGCCACCGTGGATACCAATGGTGCCGACCTGCGCGCGCGTCACCTGCTCGGCGTGCGCCATCTGCTCGACGGCAACGACGAAGCGGCGCTGGAACAGTTCCTGGAAATGCTGCGGCAGGATCGCGCCTTCGACGAGAACCTGCCGCGCCGCAGCCTGATCGATGCGTTCCGCGTGATCGAAGACGAAGACCTGGTCGGCCGCTACCGCCGCAAGATGTCGGCGCTGGTGTTCTGATAGCGACGGGCACTGTGGCGCGAGCCGCGGCTTCGTACGCCAGAGAGCGGTTACATGCGCTGAGATCGGTTGCATGCAGCGTGTCGATTGCACGCATTGCACGCAGCGTGTCGGTCACAGGGTCCGGCACGCCGCGGTGCGGTGCGAGGCCTGCATCCTGCCGCTACCAAGCCGCGCAGACCGGCCTATCCAAACAGGTCCCCCGCCCACAGTTCCGACATCCTGAAAACCGACCCGACGAAGACGGCCGACCCCATGAACGCGTAGGAGCGGACCTGGCCGCGATGAGGCATTCCCAGTCGCGATGAAGCGTCATGCGATAACGGTGGCGGTCACGCACCGTCGCGGCCAGGTCCGCCCCTACAAGTCCTAGCTCCCCTACGCGTCACGCGTAAGGCAGCGCTGCAACAAAGCGTGAGAGCCGGTCCCCGCCAGATTGCGCAGACGGCACACGGCGCAGCGACGACGACTTCAAGCCACCCGCCCCCTGACGCGTAGGAGCGGACCTGGCCGCGATGAGGCTTCCCGCGGTCGCGATGAATCGTTCCTCCGATAACGGTGATGCACCGTCGCGGCCAGGTCCGCTCCTACAAGCCCTGGCGCCCTGGCGCTTCACGCGTAAGGCAGCGCTGCAATAAAGCGTGAGAGCCGGTCCCCGCCAGATTGCGCAGAAGGCACCCGGCGCAGCGACGACGACTTCAAGCCACCCCGCCCCCTGACCCGTAGGAGCGGACCTGGCCGCGATGAGGCATTCCCGCGGTCGCGATGAATCGTTCCTCCGATAACGGTGATGCAACGTCGCGGCCAGGTCCGCTCCTACGAGAGAACGCTGGTGGTCGAGCCTTCTGCGCGAGGCGGCGCGACTTGCGCGGCCGGAGATGACGCGACGCCTGGACAGACTCACATGACGGGCAAAGTCGCTTCCCCGGACGTTCATCGCCAACCATACGCATGCGAATGTTATGCTGCAGACCCGACCTGCCATGGAACCCGGCCCGCATGCGCGCTTCACTGTTCAAGCTCGGCATCAACCTGTGGCCGCCGTATCTGTTTTCAGGCATCCACGTCACCGTGTTGTCGGCCGACTATCGCTTCGCGCGTGTGGAACTGCGGCAGCGCCCATGGAATCGCAATTACGTCGGCACCCATTTCGGCGGCAGCCTGTTCGCGATGACCGATCCGTTCTGGATGCTGCTGGTGATGCAGAACCTGGGGCGCGACTACTACGTGTGGGACAAGGCCGGCAGCATCGACTTCGTCAAACCCGGGCGCGGCACGGTGAGCGCGGATTTTGTGATCGACAACGCCATGCTCGCCGAACTGCGCGACGCCACCGCCAGCGGAGAGAAGCATCTGCGCTGGTTCGAAAACGCGATACACAACCGCGATGGCGAGGTCGTTGCGCAAGTGCGCAAGCAACTCTACGTCAAGCGCAAACCGGCACAGTAACTGCAGCACTGTCGCTCTGCTGCAAAGCAGGAGAGCGATAAATCCATGCGCCAATCGGACATGACGCGCCCGCTCGATGCGGGCACGTCATGTCTGCGCAAGGTGCGCCGCAATGGCATGCAATCATCATTGCCACGACGCTGGCGTAGCGCATCGGCGTCGTGGCGTGCGCATCACCGCTTTGCGTCCTTGCGCGCATTGGTCAAGAATCAACCACCTTTCCTTCGCTGGTTGCCTTCATGCTGCTGCGCACTGTTGTTTCTGCCTGCCTGCTCGCGCTGGTAGTGCCCGCTGCCGCGCATGCGGCCTACCGCAGCCCGCAACAGATCCTGGACAGCTCGCCGGCCAACGCCTGGCGCGTGCTCGATCCCGATCGCACGCTCTACCTGGAACTGGATACCGGCCGGGTGATCATCGAGTTGGCGCCGCAATTTGCGCCCGAGCACGTGGGCAACATCCGCACGCTCGCCCACGAGCGCTTCTGGGATGGGCTCAGCATCTATCGGTCGCAGGATAATTTCGTGGTGCAGTTCGGCGACCCCGATGGCGAGACGCCGGACAAGGCCAAATCATTGGGCTCGGCCAAGACCCATCTGCCTGCCGAGTTCGAACGCGCCGCGCAAGGTCTGGATTTTCAGCGCCTGCCCGATAGCGATGGCTGGGCGCCACAGGTCGGCTTTGTCGAAGGCTTCCCGGCAGGCCGCGACAGCGCCACCGGCAAAGCCTGGCTGGCGCATTGCTACGGCACGCTGGGCGCGGGGCGCAACAATGACGAAGACAGCAGCATCGGCGCCGAATTGTATGTGGTCACCGGGCAGTCGCCACGGCAGTTAGACCGCAACATCACCGTGGTCGGCCGCGTGGTCAAGGGCATGGAGTTGCTAAGCGTGATCCCCCGTGGGCCGGACCCGATGGGCTTCTACGAAGACACCACGCAACGCTCTCCGATCCGCGCAATACGCCTGGCCAGCGAAGTGCCGGCCCCGGAGCGCACGCCGTTGCAACTGTTGCGCACCGACAGCCAGAGCTTCCGCGATGTGGCCGAAGCACGCCGCAATCGCAAGGACGACTTCTACAAGCGTCCGGCCGGACATATCGATCTGTGCAACGTGCCGCTGCCGGTGCGGACACCGCCCGCGGGCTGAGTCGGGAATCGGGAATCGGGAATCGCAAAAGCGGGGCGCGCGTGCTTAGCGGGCGCGCTGGCTGAAAGCGACGCTGCCCAGAATCAGCACCGCGGCCAGCAACATGGTCCAGGTCAGCGGTTCGCCCAGCAGCGACCACGCCAGCAGCGCACCGAACACCGGCACCAGGTAGGTCACGGTGGATGCACGCGCCGGACCGATGCGCTGGATCAACCGGTAATACATCAAGAATGCCAAGCCGGTGCAGACCACGCCCAATGCGGTCGCACACGCCCAGGCCACTGCCGGCACCGGCGTGGTCGGCCACTGCAGCCAGGCCAACGGTGCCAGCAGCAATGCACTGCACCCCAGCGTGGACGCCGCCGATGCAGCCGGTGGCAGGTCGCCCATGTGGCGCTTCACCAGGTTGTAGCCGATGCCGTACAGCAGCGAAGCGGTTGCGCCGGCCAATGCCGCCGGGCCCACGCTCAACCCGGCTGACTTGCCGGTCGCCAGCACCAGCACGCCGATGAATCCCACCAACAAGGCCAGCGCGCGCCGCGTACCTATGCGTTCGCCAAAGAACAAGAACGCGATCAACGCAGTGAACAACACCGTCATCGCATTGCAGATCGCACCGACGGCGGCCGGCGCATGTTGCGCGCCCCAGGCAAACAGCAGAAACGGCAGCGCGGAGTTCAACACGCCGATCGCCGCCAGCATCGGCCAGCGGTGCAAGGGGAACCGATCGCGCGCCAACCACAGAAACGGCAGCAGGACCGCCGCGCCCAGCGCCAGGCGAATTTCCACCAACGCCACCGTGCCGAACTTGGGCGCCGCCACACGCATGAACAGGAACGAGCACCCCCACACGATGCCGAGAAAACCCAGCTCGAGCGGGGTCCGCCATTCGCGTGTTGCAACGACCGGCTGCGTCGACGAGTGCGCGCTCATGGCTGTGCTCCCGCGGCATGCCGTGCGGCGCTGAAACGGCAGAAGACAAGCTCGGGCGGACAGCTGGACATGGCACGATCATCGCGACGGGATGACGCAGCATCGGCTGCCGCCGCAGGCCCGACAAGCGCGTAGTATCGCGGTCAGCCACAAATCTGACTCATGTCTCGATGAATCTGCGCCCGACCCTGCTGCCCGCATTGGGCGTGTTCGCCGCCGCCGCGCGCCATCAAAATTTCGCGCATGCGGCCGAAGAACTGCATCTCACCGCCAGCGCGGTCAGCCACCATGTGCGCAAGCTCGAAGCGCTGCTCGGTGTCACTCTGTTCCAGCGGCTGCCGCGCGGGGTCAAGCTCACCGCCGAAGGCCGTCAGCTGGCCGATGCCGCCACCGCCGCACTGGCCGAGATCGCCGCGGTAGCCGGCAACCTGCATCCGCGCGAAGACGCCATCCCGCTGCGGGTGACCACGCTGCGCTCGCTGTCGTACTGCTGGCTATTACCGCGCCTGCCGCGCTTTTGCCACGCCCATCCGCATGTCCGCCTGGACCTGCAATCGGACCCGGCGTTCTCGCGTTTCGAAGAAGGCGGCCCGGAACTGGGCATCCGTTATGGGCAAGGCGCATGGCCGGGGCTGACCTCGCACCATTTGATGGACGATGAGCTGTTCCCGGTGGCCTCGCCCTCGTTGCCGGAAGTGGCGGCACTGCGCACGCCGGCGCAGATTGCCCAGTTGCCGCTGCTGAGCGACATGTCGCCGCAAGGCTGGCGCGACTGGTTTCGCGCCGCCCAGGTGCGCGGCACCACGCTGCCGCCGATGCATACCTTCAACGACAGCACCGATGCGATGCGCGCAGCGGTGTACGGTCTGGGCGCGGTGCTGGCACGCAAACACATCGCCCAGCCCTATCTGCAACGCTACGAACTGGTGCGGCTGCCAGGCCCCACGCTCAAGGCTCGGTACGCGTATTACATCGTGCACCCCAGCCACCGCGAGCCAAGCCCGGCGGCGGCGTTGTTCATCGACTGGCTCAAACGCGAAGCGCTGGACGAACGCACCCCGATGCCCGCGTTGCCGGCAGAACTGGTGGCACTGCCGGCCGCGTGAGAGTGGCCGCTTGAACCGCTGCAGTCTCGCCGGCCAGACGTCGCATCATTGGATCACCTGAGCGTGACGTTCTCGAAGCGCGCGCTATTGTTCCTGGATTGAGGTGGCCTGCCAGTCGTGCAGGCCACTGGCGACAAAGGCGCTCATCGCCAATCGGCCGCACCCTGCGCCACAGCGTCGGTAGATCCCGTGCGCTCCCGGCGTGAGCCGCCGCGGCATCGTCCATCGCAGCAATGCTTGCGGCATTCGCCAGATGCACCCGGCCGTAGCCCGGGAGCGCCCCCCAAAAAAAACGCTTGACATCGGCCGCCATAAAGTCAATTAATTAGCTAATTCGTTAATTACTTAAACCCTTATGTCCATCGACCGCGTCTTCGAAGCCCTCGCCTCCCAACCCCGCCGCAAGATGCTGGCGTGCCTGGCAGACCAGGAACTCACCGCCGGGCAGATCGGGCAGTTGTTCGAAATGAGCGCGCCGGCGATCTCGCGGCATCTGTCGGTGCTGGAAACCGCCGGGCTGGTGTCCAGCGAGCGTCGCGGCCAGTTCGTGATCTACCGGCTCACCCCGGACAACCTGGTCAACACCCTCAGCAGCTTTGCCTTCGAGGTCTGCCCGGCCTCGGCACCGATCAAACGCAAGGCGCGTGCCTTGACCAAGAAGACCTCCTGACTCACCTCCGGCCGCAAAGGACTCATGCCGATGTTCAGCACACCCCAGCACCGCCCTGCCGACGCACACGCAGGTTTTCCGTCCGTCCGTCTGGAGTCCTACAGCGGCGGCCTGCCGGTGGAGGTCACGCTGATCGCACAGCTGGGAGTGGGCGCCGGCAACCCGTTGATCGACCAGGCCTGCCGCCGCCAGCGCGCGCATCCCAGCTTTCACGATGCGCTGGACGAGCCATCGGCACGCCTGGCGGCCACCGATTTTGCGCACGGCGAATCGACCGCGCTGTTCTCGTTTGCGGTGGGCGCCAATGGCCACCCGTTCCATCGCCACGCCGGGCATCGCATGTTCACTGCCATCACCGGCAGCAGTGGCGCGCAACTGCGCTTTTGCACCGCCTCGATGGAACAGATCGAACAAGACCCGCAGCACTTTCTGGCGGCGTTGCGGCACATCGATCTGCCAGCCGATTGCCTGTTTACCGTGCGCTTTGGCGGCGGCACCTGGCACCAGTTCGCACCGCTGAAAGCGCAGGCCGCACACCCGGCGTTTTTTGCACTGTCCTGCCACAGCGATGAGGCCGGCGGTGAGTTGAGCGATGCGGTGCGCGCACGCGTGCTGGCCGGTACCGCCGATATCGCAACGCTCACCGAAACGCTGCCCGAGTCAGTGATTGCGCTGCTGGCCTCGGCGCAGGCGCGTGCGCTGCAGATTCCCACCGTGGGTCTGTCGCTGGCCGCATCGCCGGGCAGCAGCCGGTTTGCCTGGTGCGGCCGGCTACGCTCCTTCAGCGGCCGGCTGCGCCAGGCAGTGAGCCGGCTGCGGCGGCCGGTGGGGTTTGTTGCGCTGGCACCGCAGCGGGCACAGGTCAGCGTGCATGCCGAGCCCAAGCCCGGCTCGCTGCTGACCCGGCATCTGCAACGCTTCGACCATCAGGACAGCGTGCGTCTGCGCCTGCGACCGCATCAGTTGCGTCAGCACGGTGCGCACACCTTGATGGCGTTGCTGCTGGAAGGATTCACCGAGCGCGCGCCGCCGGGTGTGACCTGGCTGATGCGGCTGCGCAATGCGCTGGTGGCACCGTTGCAGTTGCGGACCTCGCCGCTGGGCTGCCCGGTGTCGTCATTGCTGTCGCCGCAGCGCGACTGTCTGTTCGCGGGCCGGTTCCCGGTGCTTGCGCAAGACACCGCGCCACTGGACCGGCGCGTGCAGGTACTGCTGGGCGCCGACGACCGCCACCTGGTCTTCCGCAGCAGCGTGGGCGTGGAGGTACTGGAGGATGGCAGCGTGGAGCTGAGCCTGGAGACGCGGGTGGCCTGCCGCAATACGTTTGGCCGCGTCTACATGGCCTTGGTAGACGGCGTGCACCATCGCTACATCGCGCCGGCACTGCTGCGCACTGCCGCCCAGGCGCTGCTGGTGCCGGTGCTGGATACCGCCCCGGCACAGGCGACAACCAAGCGCGCGTGAGCAACCAGCGCACGCAGCCATCACCCGATCTTGCCTGACCGCTGCCTAGGCTTTGGGTCCCCAATCCAAGGAAGCTTTCCCATGCCGACTCTTCGCATGCGTATCACCGGCACCGACGACGACGCACGTGCCATCGCCAATCTGCTGCAGAGCATCGAAGGTATCGAGCACGTCGAAGAAGTGGACGACCTGATGCCGCATCTGGACGACGACGATTCCAGCTCGGCCGGCCTGTCCGACGACGAAGGTCCGGGCAGCCACGAGTTCGAAGTGGAAGCCGGCAACGAGGCCACCGCGCAGAAGGTGCGCGACGCGGTGCAGGAACTGGCCTTGCAGCTGGACGTGTTTGTCGAATACGAAGTCGACGAAGGCTGAGCCTGCGCTGGGCAAGACTGCAGCATCGCTCGATGCCTGCAGTCGGCCTGCCTTTTTCCCGACGAAGCCTACGGCCCGCTGGCGCCTTGGTTTCAGCGAGCGGTGCTCGCACCGGAGGCTTACAGCACGCTGGAAGCGACCTGGTCGAACAGCGCTGTTAACACGCGGCCATGTCGATGCACATACCAGATTGCATGCGCTTTGCAATTGCATGCGCTTTGCACATGCGTCCTGCACTACTTTACCCAGCGCGGCTTCAAAAGACATACGCCGGCGCCAGTCACGCGCGGCTGGTGCGGCAGTGCCGCCCAGCCGCGCGCAGGTCAGGACATCCGGCGACGCCGCGCGCGCCAGCGCCACGCCTGCAACAGCAGCCAGCCGACGATCGCCGCCACCAGTGCCACTGGCAGCAATGCCGCAACCGCACGGATCACGAACGCCACGCTGGACGAAAACACCTGACCGAACTCGGCAGCTGCCTGCGCAATCTCGCTTCTGCCCTGCTCCCCGCCGGTACTGCGGAAGTTGAGCGTCAGTAACTGGGTGCGGATACGGCGTTGCTGCTGCGCCGCTTCTTGCTGGGTTTGCTGCGCTTCGGCCTCGATCTCGGCCAGGCGCTTGGACAATGCAAGCAGATCGCTCACCGCCAGATCGCGACGTTGCTGCAATTCCAGCAGACGCGCGTGTTCTTTCTGCAGCCGCGCCTGTGCCAGACCGGTATCGGCAATCTGCTGGGCCAGATCCTCGGCGTGCGTGCTGCGTGCCGCCACATCGCCATGCTGGCCGGCCAGTTGCACCAGTGGCTCGATGCCCTCGGGCACCATGCGCATGCGAACGCTGCCGCTGGGCTCGCGCCCACCATCCTGTTCCACCGCCAACAGCGCGCAGGTGCCGAACTGTGCGCTCTGACAGGCTGCACGGACCGCCGCGATGCGCTCGCCGATCTGATCGGCTGGCAACTCGATCCGCACATCGTGTTCGTAAGCCAGTGCATTGCCCTGCGCAGCTGGCGGCGCCGGCGCTGGCGCACCGCCGTCTGCGGCCATCTCTCCCTGAGGCCGCGCACATCCGCACAGGGCCCAGCCGACCAGCAGCGCGATGCCGGGCCAGCGCACGCCGCGCCTCATCGGCTGGCTCCATCGACCTGTTGCACGCGCAAGGTGGTCAGATCCAGCGCGGGCAGGCAGCGCACGTTGACCGCAACGCTGGCTTCGCCGGTCTTGGGGTTGGCCCCCTCGCTGAAGGGCGCAATGCCGCAGTGCGGGCAATGATGATGCTCGATATGGTGATGATTGAAGCGGTAGGTGCCAACCGCCTCCGCGGCCGCCTGCAGGCGCAGTTGGGTGCGTGTGCCGAACCAGAGCAGACCACCGCGGCGACGGCAAAGCGAGCAATTGCAGTCGTAGACCTCGGTGATCGGCGCATCGGTCTCCAGTTCGAACGCGATACTTCCGCAATGACAACTACCGGCATACAGCATGGGTCTTCCTCCTTGGAAAGCGCCACCTGACTGTGGCGTACAACGGGCAAACGGTAGGTCGCGACAGCGGGCATGGCAGCGGCGAGGATTCGCCCGCTACCGGCCGATGCCGGACAACGGCTGCGGCCGCCTTGGTGGGCGGCGCACCGATTCGATCGCCACTCTAAACCAATGGTGGATGCGGACAACCGCACAGTTGCCTATGCTGGCGGATTGATTCCATCAGGACCCACCATGCGTCAACGCCTGCTTGTCCTCGCCCTGATCGCCGGCCTGAGTGCCTGCCAACAGCAGCCCGCATCGCCAAGCGCCGGCACCACGCCGCCCGCCGGCGCGCACGACGCGCAGACCCCGGATGCGCGCTTTACCGCGCTCTCCAAGCAGGCCCTGGACACCTGGATGCAGCTGTCGCCGGTCACCGCTACCCAGACCGGCGATCACCGCTTTGATACGCAGATCGACGATCTCAGCACCGCCGGGCGCCAGCGCAGCCTGGATGCCGGCAAGAAGCTGCTGACCGAGCTGGAGGCGATCGACATCGCCAAGCTGTCGCGCGAGAACCAGGTCGATGCAGCGATCTTGCGTAACCAGTTGCAATCGGAAATCTGGAATACCGAGGTCCTGCAGAGCTGGGCCTGGGACCCGCAGGTCTACAACGGCCTGGCCGGTAGCGCGTTGTACGGCCTGATGGCGCGCGAGTTCGCGCCGCTGCCCGAGCGCCTGGCGTCGGCCACGCAGCGCATGGAAAAAATCCCGAGCATCTTTGCGCAGGCGCGCGAGAACCTGGACCCGGCGCGCGTGCCCAAGATCCACGCCGAGACGGTGGCCAAGCAGAACAAGGGCATCTTGAGCATTGTCGATACCTTCATCGCGCCCAACATCGGCCAGCTTGGCCCGATCGAAGCGGCGCGCGCGCAGGCGGCCATCGACAACCTGCGCAAGGCGGTGACCGAGCAGCAGACCTGGCTGGACACCGTGCTGGTGCCCAATGCCAAGGGGGACTTCCGTGTCGGTGCAGAAAAGTACGATCAGAAGCTGAAATTCGCGCTGGTGTCGTCGCTGTCGCGCGCCGATATCAAACAACGTGCGGAGTCCGAACTCAAACGCGTGCGCAGCGAGATGTACGGCATTGCGCGCACCGTGCTCAAGGACAAACCGGGCGCACCGAAGCTGCCCGCCTCGCCGACCGACGATCAGCAACAGGCTGCAATCGAAGCCGCGCTGGAACTGGCGTATGCCGACAAGCCCGCGCGCGACAAGGTGGTGGACGAAGCCAAGGCAGCGCTGACGCAGTCCACCAACTTCGTGCGTCAGAAAGATTTGATGACGCTGCCGGATTCGCCGGTGGACATCATCCTGATGCCGGAATTCCAGCGTGGCGTGGCGGTGGCGTATTGCGATTCGCCCGGCCCGCTCGACAAGAATCTCAAGACCTTCTACGCGGTGTCGCCGATTCCGGATGACTGGAACGACAAGCAGGTCGATTCATTCCTGCGCGAATACAACACCCGCATGATCCATCTGCTCAGCATCCACGAGGGCACGCCGGGCCATTACCTGGAAGGCTGGCACTCGGCCAAGTTCCCCTCCACGCTGCGCGCGGTGCTGCGCTCGGGCATGTTCGCCGAAGGCTGGGCGGTGTACACCGAGCGCATGATGCAGGAGCAGGGCTACCTGGATAACGACCCGCTGTTCCACCTGGTGCAGCTCAAGTTCTACCTGCGCACCATTGCCAATGCCATCCTAGACCAGGGCGTGCATGTGGACGGCTGGGATCGCGACAAGGCGATGCACCTGATGACGCACGACACCTTCCAGCAGGAAAGCGAAGCCTCGGGCAAATGGGTGCGTGCGCAGCTATCGTCGGCGCAACTGCCGACCTACTTCGTCGGCGTGCAGGAACATCTGGACACGCGCAAGGCGGTGCAAGAGAAGCTGGGCAAGGACTTCAACCTGAAGGCGTACCACGACAAGATGCTGTCCTACGGCGCCCCGCCGGTGCGCTTTGCACGCGAGCTGATGCTGGATCAGCCGATCAAGTAAGCACTTCCTTCTCCTCGCGGGAGAGGGGCTTGGTCCAACAGACGGATGAAGTGCTGACTCTCTCCCTTCTCCCGCACGCGGGAGAAGGTGCCCCGCAGGGGCGGATGAGGGCGCGAGCGAAGCCTGGTGTGGCCGAACTAGCGAGCGGCTCCGCCCCGTACCCTCACCCCACCCCCTCTCCCGCGGGGAGAGCGGCTTGCTCCAGCAGACGGATGAAGTGCTGACTCTCTCCCTTCTCCCGCACGCGGGAGAAGGTGCCCCGCAGGGGCGGATGAGGGCGCGAGCGAAGCCTGGTGTCGCCGAACTAGCGAGTGGCTCTGCCCCGTACCCTCACCCCAACCCCTCTCCCGCTGGGAGAGGGGCTTGCTCCAACAAACGGCTGAAGCGCTGACTATCTCTCTTCTCCCGCACGCGGGAGAAGGTGCCCCGCAGGGGCCGATGAGGGTGTGGGCGAAGCGTGGTGTGGCCGAACTAGCGAGTGGCTCCGCCCCGTACCCTCACCCCTCTCCCGCTGGGAGAGGGGCTTGCTCCAACAGACGGATGAAGCGCTGACTCTCTCCCTTCTCCCGCATGCGGGAGAAGGTACCCCGCAGGGGCCGATGAGGGCGCGAGCGAAGCCTGGTGTCGCCGAACTAGCGAATGGCTCCGCCACGTACCCTCACCCCAACCCTCTCCCGCTGGGAGAGGGGCTTGCTCCAACAGACGGATGAAGCGCTGACTCTCTCCCTTCTCCCGCACGCGGGAGAAGGTGCCCCGTAGGGGCGGATGAGGGCGCGAGCGAAGCCTAGTGTCGCCGAACTAGCGAGCGGCTCCGCCCCGTACCCTCACCCCAACCCCTCTCCCGCTGGGAGAGGGGCTAGATCTCGACGTTACGACTCCGGCGTGCGACCTCACTTCTCTCGCATCGAGCAATTGAGCACTTGAGCACTCAAGCACTCAAGCACTCAAGCACTCAAGCACTCAAGCACTCAAGCACTCAAGCACTCAAGCATCGTTCCCCTCACCCATCCGCCGCAACAAATCCACCGGTCTGCCGCGCCCACAGGCGTGCATACAGCCCGCCCTGCGCGATCAGCTCCGCATGTGTGCCGGTTTCGACGATGCGGCCGGCGTCCATCACCACCAGTCGATCCATGCGCGCAATGGTGGACAGCCGGTGCGCGATCGCGATGACGGTCTTGTTGCCCATCAATGCATCAAGGCTGTCCTGGATCGCCGCTTCCACTTCCGAATCCAGCGCCGAAGTGGCTTCGTCCAGAATCAGGATCGGCGCATCTTTCAACAGCACGCGCGCAATGGCGATGCGCTGGCGCTGACCGCCGGAGAGTTTGACGCCGCGCTCGCCCACATGCGCATCGAAGCCCTGACGTCCTTCGCCATCGACCAGTGCGTCAATAAAGCTCTCCGCGCGCGCCTTGCGCACGGCTTCGAGAATCTGCGCGTCGCTGGCCTGCGGCCGGCCATACAGCAGGTTGTCACGGATCGAACGATGCAGCAGCGAGGTGTCTTGCGTCACCAGACCGATCTGCCCGCGCAGGCTTTCCTGCGTGACCTGCGCGATGTCCTGCCCGTCGATCAAAATACGCCCCTGCTCCAGGTCGTACAGCCGCAGCAGCACATTGACCAACGTCGATTTACCCGCACCGGAAGGACCCACCAGGCCGATTTTTTCGCCCGCACGCACCTGCAGATCCAGCCCGGCGATCACCCCGCCGCGCTTGCCGTAGTGGAAATGGACCTGATCGAAGTGCACCTGACCCTGGGTGACCCGCAGCGGCACCGCATCCGGCGCGTCCTGCACGGTCAGCGGCTGCGCGATGGTTTGCATGCCGTCCTGCACGCTACCGATGTCTTCGAAGATGCCGTTGACCGTCCACATGATCCAACCGGACATGTTGTGGATGCGAATCACCAGTCCAGTCGCCAGCGTGATCGCACCGACGCTGATCTGCCCGCGGTTCCACAGCCACAGCGACAATGCGCAGGTACCTACGATCAGGAACCCGTTGGCCACCGCGATGGCCGTATCCATGGCGGTGGTCACCCGTGTCTGCCGGCGATGCTTGACCGCCAGCTCATCGAGCGCGTCGTGCACATACGCTTCTTCGCGGCCTGCATGGGCGAATAACTTGAGCGTGGAAATATTGGTATAGCCATCGACGATGCGCCCGGTGGCCTTGGAACGCGCGTCAGATGCGACCCAGGCACGCGCCTTCATGCGCGGCACAAAGAACGCCATCAACGCGACATACACCACCAGCCAGATCAGCAGCGGCGCCATCAACCACGGGTCGGCCTGCGCAAATAACCACAAGGCACTGCCGGTATAGACCACGATGTACCAGAGCGCATCGACCATCTGCACCGCCGATTCGCGCAACGAGGTGCCCGTCTGCATCACCCGGTTGGCGATGCGGCCGGCAAAATCGTTGTTGAAAAAGCCCAGGCTCTGGCGCACCACGTAGTTGTGCATCAACCAGCGCGAGCGGTTGCTCAGGCCCGGGACAATGGCCTGATTGACCAGCAGATTGTGCAGCCCGGTGAACAGCGGCCGCGCCACCAGCGTGATCGCTGCCATCCATAGCAACTCGCCCGCATGACGACGGAAGAAGTCCGGTCCCGGTCGCTCGGCCAGCATATCCACGATGCGAGCGAGGAAGTCGAACATCGCCACTTCCACCAGCGCCAGCAGCAGCCCTGCGACCAGCGTGGCCAACAGAATCGGCCATAACGGACGCAAATAATGCAGATAAAACCGCCACACACTGCGGGGCGGCATCTCGCGCTCGATGGGCGGAAAGATATCGATCAGGGACTCGAACCAGCGGAACATTGCACGCACTTCGCTAACACCGGGCGGTCAGGCTAGCCGATTGGGCGTCAAACCGCAGTGCGTTGATGCGGCGAGTTCCGCGTGGGAGGTCGCGCTGCGGGTGCCCAGTGCTGCTGTGGATGCCGCGGCGCCGGCACTGCATGGCGCAGCCGTGTAAGCATCCGCCTTTAGAGCGGCTAACAAATCTAGCTAGCAATCGTCAGGTGGGTGCGGGCAGCGCGCTCAGAATCGGAGTGGACGCGTGGTCCATGCCGCACCGAGCGCCGAGCGCCGAGCACCAGCCGCGCCCGCCTGACAGCGAGCTCAGTCGGTTTGTTCGCTGCTCTTAGTCGCGAACACGCGCAAGCAGCCGGTTGATCTCGACCAGATCGAAGTGACCCGGATCGAAACGCCCACCGAGCGTGGCCAGTTCCTGCACATGCTGCGGGTGATCCGGGTTGGCGATGATCTGCAGAAATTCCTGATAGTCATCGATCCCGCCGCGGCTTTCCGGCGGGCAGGCATTAGCACCATCGATGCAGCGTGCCACGCGCAGCCCGGCATCCGGCGGCAAGACGGCCTGCACCTGCACGGTGTGCTGCCAGCCGGCGCCGGCCCCATAGAAATAGCCAAATGCATCGAGCTCGCCCAGCGCGCTTTCCAGCGTGACCCGCGCGGCATGCTTGAGTCGCGCGCGATCCGGCACATCCAGGCCGGACTCGCCATAGCGCCCGCCACCAACGTCGAATTCGTACGGATGCACACCGCTCCAGCCCATTACCGGCTGCAGCACGCGATGCAAGGTCGCCAGCCGCACTGCACCGGACACCAGCACGCTGCGCCACACCAGCGGTGCACTGCCCGCCAATGCGATCTGCAACTGATAGATCGGCACAGGAACCTGCACCGCCTGCTGGGCGGCCTTCTTTTTTGCCTTGGTCATGACGACTCGATGACTGATATCTGACGCCAGTATGGCGGCGGTGGCATGCTCGCCTCAATGCGCCTGCACTGCGGCTGCGCCAGCAACCAAGCCGACATCGCTCCATCCTGGTCAAGCAGGTGCGTTCATTCGGAGCACGCAGCGCACGGCGCGGTGCGCTCGCGCGCACTGTGCAGCAGCCAATGCGCAGCCTTCAAACGTCAGGATTGCCCGCACGGCCAAGCAACCGACAAGCGCTACATCTCACCAGCAGCGCAGCTGCCTCGCCAGCGCAGCAGCTGCCGGCGCTCAGCGCTGTTGCAGGCTCGGCACCGCGTCGGTCACGCTGGCGTGGCGACGCATGATCCAGTTGAACAGCGGCGTGGCCATCAGCGTGGACAGGATCGCCATCAGCACCAGCACCGAGAACAGGCCCTGCTCGATCACCCCGGCCTGTAAACCGATATTGATGATGATCAGCTCCATCAGGCCGCGTGCATTCATCAGCGAGCCGATCGCCATCGCGTCGCGGTTATTTTCGCCGGTGGCGCGCGCCGCAGCCCAGCAGGCCACGCCCTTGCCGATGAACGATGCCGCCAGGATGGCGACGCCGGCCAGCATGATCTGCGGCTGCAGCAACACGCTGAGCTGGGTTTTCAGGCCCGAATAGGTGAAGAACAACGGCAGCAGCAACACCACCACAAACGGCTGCATCATCTCGCGCAGCTTCTCGGTCAATGCGCCCTTGGGCAGACAGACGCCCAGCAGGAAGCCACCGAACACGGCATGGATACCGATCGCATCCATCGCCCAGGCGCTGAGGCAGAACAGCATCAGCACGATCGCCAGCATACTGTTGCTGAGCGGCTGATCCGGCACGACATGATCGGCCAGGCGACGCAGCAGATGCCGGCCGACAAACAGCATGAACAGCGCATAGGCGACGCCGCCGCCGATGGCCAGGTACGCACTGCCCCAGCTGCCGCCGAAGCTGGCCAGCACCACCGCCAGAATGCACCACGCCGCCGCATCGTCGAACGCACCGGCGGTCAGCGCCAGCGTGCCCAACGGGCTATTGGTCAGGCCGCGCTCGTGGATGATGCGCGCCAGCATCGGGAATGCGGTGATCGCAATGGCCGCGCCCAGGAACAGCGAGGCTTCCATGAGCTTGGCCTTTTCCGAGAACAGGCCTTCCACATTGAGCAACCACGGGCACATCGCAAATGCCAGCGCAAACGGCACCGCGATACCGGCCAGCGACACGCTCATCGCGCTGCGATAGCGCGCACGGAAGTGATCGCCGCGGAAGTCGGTACCGACCAGAAACATGTACAGGCCCACGCCGAACTGCGCGAACACGTACAGCACATCCATGGTCTGCTTGGGGAACAACGCTGCCTGCGCACCCGGTGCCAGCAGGCCGAACAACGACGGCCCCAGCATCACGCCGGCGATCATCTCGCCCACCACCTGCGGCTGCCCGAGGCGCTTGGCCAGCATGCCGACCAACCGGCATACCAGCAGGATCGCTGCAGCCTGCAGAAAAAAATACACCGACATCTGCGGAGTGGTCATGCGTATGGGGACATCCCTGAGAAGTGCGCGGATCATAGCGAGCCGCGCCGGTGGACGGTAGCCGTATGGCCACCGAGCGCGGCGATTGCCTCGCCAGCAGGCCAATTCAGCTGTTCTGGATGGACACGGCACCCCTCCGCTTGGCGTTGAGCGCACCGCATGGCAGATGCGCTGGCGCCGCACTCAGACGCGTGTCACTGCGATGCGGGCGATGCCGCCTGCACCGGGGTCAGCACCAGATCCTGAAAATCGAAACTGAAATCGGTCAACGGCGAGATCGCCTCCATGCGCATCTCGCGCACCGCGCCGTCCGAAGTGAGTGCGAAGTTGACGAAAGCATCGGCGTTCAAGGAACGGTCGTCCCAGCGCACGATAAAGCTGTCGTGCTGCCAGTGCTCCAGCGTGCCGATCAGCTGCGCCGTCTTGGCAAACTGCAGCCGCAACCGCTTGCCATCCTGGCGGATCACCACATCGCCATACCACGGGTCGCGATAGGTGGCCGCATAACCGCGCAGCGGCAACGACGGCGTCGAGCGTGCGGTGCGTGCATCCTGATGCTTCTTCCAGCTGGTGTCGGCATCGCTGTCGGCCTTGGCCACGGCCTTGGCGTACGCGTCGGTCCAGTCGGTGGGCGGCACTTGCAAGAACGCATCCAGCACCTGCAGCGTCACCGCGTTGAACGCCGCACCCACTTCCTGATTGGTCAGCACCACCACGCCCAGTTTCTGGTCGGGTACCAGGGTCAGGCGCGACACCATGCCGGGCCAGCCGCCGGTGTGCCACACCAGCCGATGGCCACGATAGTCGCTCAGGCTCCAGCCTTCGCCGTAACCGGCAAAGTTGGGGCGTGCCGCCGCCAGCTCCGGCACGGCCGGGTCGGCGATCGCGATCGGAGTGATCATCGACCACATCTCCTGCTGCCGTTTGGCGCTGAACAACACTTTCCCATCGGGCAATACTCCACCGGCCAATTGCACGTTCATCCACAACGCCATGTCGTGCGCACTGGAATAGATGCCGCCGGCGCCGGAATTGTTCGACCAGGTCAGCGGTGCGGCCGTGCGCAGCTCGGTGAAGTCGTACTTGGCATGGCCGACCGCCGCGGTGTCGCCGGGCTGCAACTGGTCGGCATTGAAGCGCGTCCCACGCATGCCCACCGGAGCGAAGATCCGCTGCTGCAAAAACGCGGCATAGGACTGCCCGGAGACCTGTTCGATCACTTTCTGCGCGACGGCGTACAAGATATTGTCGTACGCGTAGCGGTCACGAAACCCGCCTTTCAACGGCACCTTGGCCAGGCGCTGCACGACCTCTTCGGTGCTGTAGCTGGTGGTCGGCCAGAACAACAGATCGCCGGCACCCAGGCTCAGCCCGCTGCGGTGCGCAAGCAGGTCACGCACGCGCATTTCACCGCTGACATAAGGGTCGGACATCCGAAACCACGGCAGGTGGTCGATGACCTTGTCGTCGAGCGACAGCTTGCCCTCGTCGGCCAGAATCGACAGCGACGCGGCGGTAAACGCCTTGGTGTTGGAGGCGATCGCAAACAATGTGTCTGCCTGCACCAACTCGGGTTTGCCGATCTCGCGCACGCCGTAGCCGCGCTCCAGCACTACCTGACCATCCTTGACGATGGCCACCGCAATGCCGGGCACATCGAACTGCTTGCGCACCCGTTCCATCTGCGCATCGAACTGCTGCATGCCGGCCGGTAGCTCGGCCGCGTGCGTCGTTGTCACCAGGGTTGCCAGCATCAGCACGCCTCCCGTCAGCCATCCGTTCAAGGTCATTCTCACGCTCTCTTAGTGTCGATCAGATTGCGACGCTGGCACTGTCCAACAACAGCGGCAGCGGCGTTACCAGTACGCCGTTGGCATCGGCATACAACCAATGACCGGGCACGAACGGGACACCGGCAAAGTTCACCGGCACATCCACATCGCCCAGATCACGTCGCTCGGTGCGCCGTGGGCAGGCGGCCAGTGCCAGCACGCCCAGCGGCAGCGTGGCCAGGATCTCGACATCGCGCACGCAGCCGTGGACCAACACGCCGGCCCAGCCATTGGCCACCGCCTGCGCCGCGATCTGGTCGCCCAGCAGCGCATGCTTCAACGAGCCCTGGCCGTCCACCACCAGTACCCGCCCATCGCCCGGCGTAGAGGCCAGCTCGCGCACGCGTGAGTTGTCTTCGAAACAGCGCACCGTCGCGATCGGCCCGGAGAACACGCTGCGCCCGCCAAAGTGGCGGAACAACGGCTCGGCAACGGTCACCTCGGGAAAGCGGTCACACAGATCGGGCGTGGTCCAGGTCATCGGTGCGGTCTCAAGCGGCTGAGCAGGCATGGTAGCCGGCTGCGATGGGGTCAGGGTGTCGGTTGATGTCGTCTCGGCGCTGACTGCTCGGCAGCCTCCTGCTGCGCTGGCATCGCGCAGAACGACCGACAGACGACTGCGGCTACCGATAGGCGCGCTTGGACCGGGCTTGATCGGGATATCGGGCTTTGCGGTAAAGATTCGCTGGCGCTGCCGTCCTCGCTTGGTGCTGCACCAATGTTGCAATGCCGGTCGCACGTCATCGCGACCTGCATCGTGGGAGCGCTAGCGAAGATGCCGCCTGGCTGTGCGTCGTCGCGCAGACTGGCACGGCGAGCGCTGCCGTTGGTCGTACTGCCAGCCGGCGGCTTCGCTGTCACACCGCATCCAATCCGGCTACGCCACGCTAGGCTGTGACTGCCACTCCGCGCCGCACCACTGCGGCACCTCATCGTGCACACCTTTGCCAGCGAGTCTCTCTGCGATGTCTGATCTGTTCGCTTCCGCACCGCCCGTCCTCGACGGCATCCATGTCGGTATCGGCGGCTGGGTGTATGCGCCATGGCGCGCAGGCATGTTCTATCCCGAAGGCCTGGTGCAGCGGCGCGAGCTGGAATACGCCAGCCGCCAGGTCACTGCCATCGAAATCAACGGCACCTACTACGGCGCGCAGAAACCGGCGACCTATGCGAAATGGCGCGATGACGTGCCGCCCGGCTTCGTGTTTTCTGCCAAGGCGCCGCGGCACATTACCCAGTCACGCACACTGGCGGGCACCAAGGCGCAGGTGGACGACTTCGTCGGCGGCATTGTCGAGCTCGGCGATACCCTGGGGCCGCTGGTGTGGCAATTCGAGCAAGGACATCGGCTGCAGGCCGACGACCTGGAAGCCTTTCTGGCGTTGCTGCCTCAACGCGCAGGCGGTCGCACGCTGCGGCATGTGCTCGAAATTCGCGACCCTGCGGCGGTGAATGCGTCACTACTTGCGCAGGTGCGCCGCCACGGCGTGGCCACCGTATTCACCGATTCGGACGAACATCCCTCCTTCGCCGATCTCTCCACCGATTTCGTTTACGCGCGTCTGATGCGTAGCCAGGCACGTCTGCATGCCGGTTATCCGGCGCCGGCATTGAAGCGCTGGGCCGAGCGGATCCAGGCCTGGCGACGCGGCGACGACCCGGCCGACCTGCCGCATGTCGACTCCACGCCACAGGCCACAAATACGCCGCGCGAAGTGTTCGTGTTCTTCATCAGTGCGGCGAAGGAGCGCAATCCGGCTGCGGCGATGGCGCTATTGAAAGAACTGTCTGCTGGATGACGTGTTGCTGGCAGCGATATCCCCTGGCCGGCTGGCGTGTGTGGCGACACGTTTTTGAGCAGCCAACAAAACGACTGCGCTCACCACCAGGCGGGCGCGGCCGGTGTGGCATGGACCAGGCGTACACGCGGTTCTGAGAACGCCGTCCGCACCCACCTGACGACTGCACGCTGCGTTTCGTTCGCTGCTTGTGGTCAGGCCACGAGTGATTGCGCGGATGCTTGGTCGACTGATGTTCGGCAGCGCATGATCCAGCGGCTATCTGCATGGTCTTGAGCAATGTGGTCGTTGGGCGCCAACGTCGTGAAAACATTACAACGTGCGTTCGGTGGGACGCGGCCTTCTTTGAGTTGCCAAGCGGCCTGCGCACGATTGAGTCAATCGCTGGAGTAGACCGTACCCTCACCCCAACCCCTCTCCCGCAGGAGAGGGGCTTAGAGCAGCTGACAAGATGACTTTGCAGCCGCCAGACGAGCGCGGTTGATGCTTGGTGCGGCATGTACCACGCATACACTCCGGGTCTGACCGCGCCGCCCCTACCCACCTGACGACTGCTCGCCAGGTGTTGTCAGCCGCTCCAACAAGGCTCATTGCACGGCGCCGATCTGCGGCTTTTCGGCGACAATGGCGCATGCCCACGACCGACCTGCGCAAGGCGCAACTGCAAATTCATTTCTGCGTGCTGCTTTGGGGCATCACCGCGATCCTGGGCAAGTTGATCACGCTGCAGGCATTGCCGCTGGTGTGGTGGCGCATGTTGATCGTGGTGGTGGCCTTGGCCTTGTGGCCGCGGGTGTGGCGCGGCTTGCGCGGTTTGTCTGGCCGTGTGGTGCTGGGCTATTGCGGCATCGGCGCGTTGGTGGCGCTGCACTGGCTGACCTTCTATGGCGCGATCAAACTGGCCAACGCGTCGGTGGCAGCCACCTGCATCGCCTTGGCGCCGGTGTTCACTGCCGTGATCGAGCCCTGGGTGACGCAGCGGCCGTTCCGCCCGCGCGAGTTGCTGTTCGGCCTTGCGGTGTTGCCGGGAGTGGCGCTGGTGGTCGGCGGCGTGCCCGATGGTATGCGTGCAGGGGTGGTGGTCGGCGCGATTTCGGCCGTGTTCGTCGGGCTGTTCGGCTCTCTCAACAAGCGCATGGTGGCGCATGCAGACCCGCTCACCGTCACTGCATTGGAGCTGGGCGCCGGCACGCTGACCCTGACCGTGCTGGCACCGGCCATGCCGCTGCTGCTGCCATCGCTGCATGGCGATCTGTTGATGCTTCCCAGCCTGCACGATGGCGTGTTGCTGCTCGTCCTGTCGCTGGCCTGCACCCTGCTGCCGTTTGCGCTGGCGCTGGTCGCGCTGCGTCATCTCAGCGCGTATTCGGTGCAGCTGGTGACCAATCTGGAACCGGTCTACGCCATCGTGCTGGCCATCGCCCTGCTGGGCGAACAGCGCGAGCTCACCCTGCAGTTCTATCTTGGCGTTGCGATCATTCTGGGCGCGGTGTTTCTGCATCCGGTGCTGGAACGCCGGCGCAAGGTGGTGCACCCGGAGTTACTTGGCACCGCCGAAGCCAAGAACATCGTCGACTGAGTGAGTGACACCAGATCCCGCGACACGGCGTTGGCCGACAGCGACCGCAGTGTCGCGTAACACCCGAGACCGACGCTTCGCAGCGAACGCGTGAGCGCTTCAGCGGCCGGCGCTTACCGAGGATGACGATGACCAAGCCCGCGCCCACAAGGCGCCAAGCGCAGCGTTTGGTCAGCTATCGCACCCCGCGGCCGCACGCGAACGCCCATACCGACTGCAGCGGAAGCACCGGATGGCGACCACTGCGCCTGCCATCCGGCAGCGCATCCGGCCGGCCGGTTTACCAGTCGGTGCGCTGCGGCAGCAGGCCGCGCAGTTCCGCATCGCTCAGGTTGCGCCATTGCCCAGGCTTGAGCGCGGCAAGCTTGATGTTGTCGATGCGCACCCGCCGCAGTTGGGTGACCCGGTAGCCGAATTCGGACGCCATCAGGCGGATCTGCCGGTTCAACCCCTGCTCCAGCACGATGCGGAAGCCGAACTTGGCGATACGCGCGGTGCGGCACGGCAACGTGGTTTCGTTATGGATGCGAACGCCGCGTGCCATGCCACGCAAGAATTCGTCGGTGACCGCCTTGTTGACCGCCACCAGATACTCTTTTTGATGGCGGTTTTCCGCGCGCAGGATCTCGTTGACGATGTTGCCGTTGCTGGTCATCAAAATCAGCCCTTCGGACTCCTTGTCCAACCGGCCGATCGGGAAGATGCGCTGCTCGTGGCCGACGAATTCGACGATATTGCCCTTGACCGAACTCTCGGTGGTGCAGGTGATGCCCACCGGCTTGTTGAGCGCGATATAGACATGTTTGCGGCCGCCGGGCTTTTTGGCCTCGCGCGCGCGCAGCGGTTGGCCATCCACCAACACGGTGTCTTCGTCGCCCACCACCGCGCCGGTGCCGGCCACCACACCGTTGACGGTGACACGGCGTTCGCCGATCAGGCGGTCGGCCTCGCGGCGCGAGCAGAAGCCGGTGTCGGCGATATGTTTGTTGAGTCGGATTGTCATCGTTCGATTATCGGCGATTTACAGCCGACAACGTACTTTTGTGCAGTCACAGCGTGGCGCCCGGCTCTGCCGGCAGGCCCTATCCGGTCACGGCCAGCAACGGCTGTGGCGCGATCAGGTCTTCCAGTGGGCACGGACGGTGCAGGCTGAAGCCCTGCACCTGGCCCACGCCGGCATCGCGCAAGCCGGGAATATCCGCCTCCGACTCCACCCCTTCGGCCACCACTTCGATGCCCAGTGCCAGGCCGACCTGGGCAATGGAATGCACCGCGGCGCGGTCCACCGCGTCATGCGCGTAATTGCGCACGAAGCCGCAATCGATCTTCAACACATCCACCGTAAATTGCTTGAGGTAGCCGAACGAGGCCAGGCCGCTGCCGAAATCGTCCAGCGCCACGTGGCAGCCCCGCGCACGCACGCTCTGCACGAAGCGCTGCGCATGTTCCAGATCGCCGATGACCGCGGTTTCGGTGATCTCCATGCACAGCTTGGGCACCAGCGTGGGATAGCGCTCGAACAAGGCGCAGACAAAATCGAGAAAGTCCGGCTGCGCGATCGATTGCGCGGACAGATTGACATGGCACAGATCCAGCGTCGCCACATGCATCGGGTTGTCGGCCAGTTGCGCGCACAAGGTTTCCAGCACATAGGCATCGACCATGCGCCCAAGCCCGTAACGCTCCACCGCAGGCAGAAATTCGCCAGGGCTCAGCACACGCCCATCGCGCGCGCGCATGCGCACCAACACTTCGTACTGCAGGCGACCGGGGTCGCTTAGCACCTGGATTTTCTGTGCGTACAGCAGCAGCCGCTGTTCGGCGATGGCCTGCTGCACGGCGCTGATCCAGCCACCGTCATGCCGACGCCGCGCCAATGCCAGATCGTTCTCGCCAAAACACCGAATTCGGTTGCGCCCTTCTTCCTTGGCCGCGTGACAGGCCAGATCGGCCGCAGTCATCAAGGCATTGACGTCGCTGGCGCCCTTGCGAATTTCCACCACCCCAAAGCTGCAACTCGGCGTCAGCGGCCGGCCGCCCTGATGGCTCCATGGCTGCCCGAGCACACCATGCATACGTTCCAGCAAGGCCTGCGCCTGCACCAGATCGGTATTGGCCAGCAGAATCGCGAACTCGTCGCCACCCAGCCGCCCCAGCCAGTCGCCTGGACGCAGCTGCATGGTGATCACGTCGGCGAAGTGGCACAGGAACTTGTCGCCGACCGCATGCCCAAAGGTGTCGTTGACCAGCTTGAAATGGTCCAGATCCACGAAGCACAACGCATGGCACAGCTGCGGCGATTGCGGCGGCTCGATCAGACGCAGCAGGCGGCGTTCGATCTCGCGCCGGTTGATCAGGCCGGTCAAGGCATCGTGACGCGCGTGGAAGGCGACCTCGTCGGCCAGCTCGTGCGCGTGCGAGACATCTTCGATCACCGCCAGCACCAGCGTGGGTTCCTCCGGACCCGGCTCCACCAGCGAGGCGCTCCAGCGGCCCCACATCACCTCGCCATCGGCACGCAGAAAGCGCAGCTCGCCGGACTGCATCAGCCGTGGCCAGTCGATCATGCCGCGACTGTCCAGCACGATGTCGTCCGGATGCACCACCTCGGCCAGCGTGCGGGCCTGCAGTTCCTCCGGGCGGTAGCGCAGGATATTGGCCATCGAGGCGTTGGCATCCAGCACGTGGCCACGCAGATCGAACTTGACCATGCCCAGTGCGGCTTGTTGAAACGCCGTGCGAAAACGGCCCTCGTGCGACAGCAGATAGTCGCGGATACGGCGCATCGCCAGCACGCAGGTGGTCAGCACCAACAACAAGGTGGCAAGGCTGCAGGCCGCCATCACGTCGTGCAGCAGCCGCGCGCAGCGGATCAGCAGCGCCTGGAATTGCGCCGCATCGCCGCGCATGCGGCCATCGAGCAGATGCAGATCGTCGCGCAAGGCCTGCAGCGCGCGCGGATCCGGCGTACTGGCGGCCTGCACGGAGGCGGCACGGTCGGCCAATGCACTCAGCTTCAACAGGTCGGCATCGGTGTGCTTCCACATCGCGATGGCGTCGCTCAGATACGGAAAGACATGGCCGTAGCGGTACAGACGCACCATTTGCGGCATGTCCTCAGGGGCATTGCGGCCGGCCGCCAGTCCGGCATAGACCGCCGTCCAGGCGATCACCGGCTGTTCGACTGCTTCGCGTGCCGCGCGGTCGCCCAGCGGCACTTCCAGCGCGCGGCAGGCGGCCTGCAGGTCGGCCGGATCGCCGCTCACCAGATAGCGTTCCAGCCAGTACACCGACTCCTGCTGGGCGTTGGACCAATGGCTCTGGCCGACGATCCAGGCGGTGGCACCGGACTGGATTTCGATCGCCAGTGCCGAGAGCACGGCCATGCCGACAGCCACGGCAATCAGCAGTGCCAGAGGGAGCGTCAGCCAACCGCGCACCATGTGCATGGTCCGGTCACTGCGTGTGCTGCGTGCTGCCTGCGCCATTGCCGTCCTCGTCCACCGCCGCCCGATGCGATTCAGGCGCCCAGTGGGCGCCTGAAGGCAGTAGCGGCCGTCATGGCCGAGTCTGTATGGCGGCGTCCGTTTGCCGGACGGCCGGCGGAAAAGGTCAGCCTGGCTGACCATCCGCCATCTGCGGTCCCTGTCGGGACACGCTTGCTTGCATTGCCAGGCTATGCCTAGAAAGGAATAGCGGCACTGACCCCGGCTGCGTCCGCGCTTCGCCGCGCAGCCGATTGTCAGCGGGGCTTACTCGCCGCGCGGCTTGGGCGGACCCTTACGGTGTGGCGCGCCGGCGCGATCCATCGGACGCCCCGGGCCGTTCGGACGACCGGACGGCTTGCCACCACGCGGGAAGCGCGGCTTGGACGGCGACGCCGCCGCCTCGCCTTCTTCCAGCTTGCGCATGTTGAGCTGCTGGCCGGAGACCCAGACCTTCTTCAGGTGCGTCAGCAGCTCGCGCGGCATGTCGGCCGGCAGATCCAGGATCGAGTAATCGTCCTGAATATCGATGCGGCCGATGTAGCGACTTTCCAGACCGGCTTCGTTGGCGATGGCGCCGACGATGTTGGCCGGCTTCACGCCGTGGGTGTGACCCACTTCGATGCGATAGCTCTCCATGCCGAACTCCGGCTCGCCACGCGGGGCCGGGTCACGACGCGGACGCTCGCTGCCGGCATCCTCGCTACGCGGCGGACGCGGTGCGCGCTCGCCGTCGTTGGCACGCGGGCCACGCTCGAACTTCGGCTCGAAACGCGGACGCTCGCCGCGGTCGCCGCGATCCCCACGGTCGGCACGCTCGGTGCGCTGCGGGGTGAACTCTTCGCGCGCGCCACGCACCGGCGGGGTCAGCAGGAACGGCGCATCGCCCTGCAGCAACTTGGCCATCGCCGCGGCGATCTCGATCGCCGGCACGTTGTTTTCGGCCTCGTAGCGCTGCAGCAGATCGCGGTACATATCGATCTGGCCACTGGCCAGCGTTTCGGTGATGCGGGTCATGAAGCGCGCCACGCGGGTGTCGTTGACGGCATCCACGCTCGGCAGCTGCATTTCTTCGATCGGCTGACGGGTCGCGCGTTCGATCGAGCGCAGCATGCCCTTCTCGCGCGGGGTGACGAACAGGATGGCGTCGCCATTGCGGCCGGCACGACCGGTACGGCCGATGCGGTGCACATAGCTTTCGGTGTCGTACGGGATGTCGTAATTGAGCACGTGGCTGACGCGCTCCACGTCCAGGCCGCGGGCGGCCACGTCAGTGGCGACCAGGATGTCCAGCTTGCCGTCCTTGAGCTGGGCAATGGTCTTTTCACGCGCAGCCTGCTGCATGTCGCCGTTGATGGCGGCCGCGGCCAGGCCACGGGCCTGCAGCTTCTGCGCCAGCTCTTCGGTACCGGCCTTGGTGCGCGCGAAGATGATCATGCCGTCGAACGTCTCGACCTCAAGAATGCGGGTCAGCGCGTCCAGCTTGTGCAGCCCGCTCACCCACCAATAGCGCTGGCGGATGTTGGCCGAGGTGGTGGTCTTGGCCGCGATGGTGACTTCGGCTGGGTCCTTCAGATAGGTCTGCGCGATGCGGCGAATGGCCGGCGGCATGGTGGCCGAGAACAACGCGACCTGGCGCTTTTCCGGCAGCTTCTTCAGCACGGCTTCGACGTCGTCGATAAAGCCCATGCGCAGCATCTCGTCGGCTTCGTCCAGCACCAGCGTCTTGAGCTGGGACAGATCCAGGGTGCCGCGATCCAGGTGATCGATCACCCGGCCCGGGGTACCCACCACCACATGCACACCGCGCTTGAGCGCGCTCAGCTGCTGGGCATACGGCTGGCCGCCGTAGACGGGCAGCACGCGGAAACCGGGAATGGCTTCGGCATATTTCTGGAAGGCCTCGGCGACCTGGATGGCCAGTTCGCGGGTCGGGGCCAGCACCAGCGCCTGCGGCTTGAGCTGGTTCAGATCGGCGTTGGACAGCACCGGCAGCGCGAACGCGGCGGTCTTGCCGGTACCGGTCTGCGCCTGGCCGAGGACGTCGCGGCCGGCAAGCAGCGCGGGAATGGTGGCAGCCTGGATCGGCGACGGCGACTCGTAGCCAACGTTGGCAACGGCTTTCATCACAGCGTCCGAGAGGCCGAGGTCTGCAAACAGCAGCGGCGCGGAAGATTCTTGGGTCATGGGTAACTCCGGAGGCGCCGCACGGAGCCGGCAGGCGCAAAGCAGGGTATTGTGCGCCCTTACCCCCCTTCGTGTCGAAGGGTCGTGACGTTTTGTTCAGGTTGTGAGGATTCGCCCGCCCCGGCGAAGCATCCTGGCACGCACTTCCCCGCCTTGCCCGGCACCTGAGCCAAGCCCGTGGATACAGCCCCGCAAATCGACGACGCCCAAGCCGGCCGCAGCATGACCGGGGCCGAGAGCTTGCTGGAGGAGATTGCGCGGTTTCGCCGCGAGTAGGCGGCCACTCTGCCGACGCCGGCATCGCCCGCAAGGTGGCAGCGCGCTGCGGCTGCCTGCGCGCAACCATGCGTCTGGTGCGGGCTTGCGCATGGTGGTGCCGGCGGCGGTTCCGGGCGGATAATCGGTTTCTTTTTGACCGAGTGCAGCATGCAATTCCTGGAATTCGACCTGGACGGCGAGTACATCGAACTCAATCAGTTGCTCAAGCTGGCCGGCATTGCCGATAGCGGCGGCCAGGGCAAGGCCATCGTCGCCAGCGGCGCGGTCAGCGTCGATGGCGTGCAGGAGCTGCGCAAGACCGCGAAGATCCGCCCCGGTCAACTCGTGCAATTGGACGACGTGGAAATTCGCGTCATGGCCATGGACCCCGAGTCCGACGAATGAGGGTGATCGAGATCGGACAGCGCAATATCGCGCCGTCGGCCGAAGATCCGAAGCACGACGTCTACGTCTTTTCGATCGAACTCGGCGCGGCGCGCCCGTTCTGGCTGGAGCAATCCATCCATGGCGGCCATGCCGACCGTGGCGGTTGCATCATGCTGGCGTTGCACGAGCTGGACGGCTGGCGAGGCGATTGGCGCGTGCATCTGACCCATGCAGGGTGCGCCTGGACGATCCCGCTGCTGGAAGAGGCCATGCGCAGCGGCGATACGCAGGCGGCGATCGATGCGATCGTGGCGCGGGTGCAAATGCGGCGCTGATGCGTTCCAGTGCGGCGGCCGTGCTCGTAGCGCCTGCCCGCTTGCACGCATATGCCCGCCTAAACGACGGCGGATGACGCTATCCCGCAGTTGCATGCAGTGCAGCTGCTACTACCGATGCGCCCGGTCTGGAGCCAGGGCGCGGCGCTTCACGTGACCGGGATAAAGCGCATGCACGGCAGCCGTACATGCGCAAGAACCTTACTGGTTTACACACCCAGCAGCGCGCGTACCAGCTTGACGATGCCCCAAAACGACACCACCCAGATCGCGCTGCGCAGGTAGGGGATACCGGCTGCATAAACCGGCACGTACGCCACTCGCGCCCACAGATACAGCTGCACGCCCAAGGCGGTTTCCGCATTGGTGCGACCGGCTACGGTCACCGCCAGCACCGCTGCGGCAAAGATCGGAAAGGTTTCCAGATAGTTGCGAAACGCGCGATCCAGCCGTGCGGCGACGCCGGTCAACGGCTTGGCATCGCCATCGCGCGGACTGGCATTCCATTTGGTGCCGCGCTGCGCGGTCATGCTGACCGATGCAGCCAGCAGCTGTACCAGCCCGAGCACCATGGCCCAGCCCAGCATCTGCAGTTCGATGGTCAGTTGCACGCAAATCTCCTGGTGAGCTGCCGCATCACTTGGCCGCCGTGCGCAGGCTGTAGCCCGCAACGCGCCAGGTCTTGTCTTCGTCCAGACGGAAGGACACCAGCTCGCGCACCGGCTGCGGCGCGTTGGCAAACCGGGTCGGGAAGCTGACGTTGACGTACAACCCTTCGGGCACCTGCGCGCCGGGGCCGTACTTCACCCGCGTCACCGAGCCCTGACCACGCCCGACCATCGCACCCAGACGCGCACGCTCGCCGGCGAGCTGGGCGACGAAGGCATCGCGCTTGACCGCAGTCTTGGCCACGCTGGACGCACCGTCCCACAGCGAAGCGGCCTTGTTGGCATCCACCATCTGCGCCACGCGCAAGGCGGCCTGGGTCATCTCCACGTCCTGCTTGGCGACCTGCGCCTGCTGGGCCGCGCTGGGCGCTGGTACGGGCTGCCCCGCCGCCGGTTTTTGTGCCGCGGGCGCCGGCTGGGCAGTGGCCGCGCGGGACGGCTGCGGTTGTTGAGCAAACGCCAGCGCTGGAGCCAACACCAACGCGACAAGCAAACGAGGACGGAGCATGGGACAGCACCTTGAACGGGTTGGAAAGAGATGGACCGCACACATTGCGGTGGGTAGCGCAGTCTATGGCCGGACCTGCGCAACACAAGCGGCGCGCGATCCGGGCGGGAGCGGCTGACTGCATGATCCGGACGGCACTGTCGCGTTGGCGTGTAACAAGCCGCCTGATCCGCCGGTAGAGCGCAGGCGGCAGGCCGGATCTGCGCAGCCAGTGCGAACCGCGCGTTCAACGCAGCCCTAACCCAGACCAGGTTGGTTCGGCCTGGATCGAATCGCTAGAGCTCTCCGCCGGGCGCAGGCGGCACGGCAGCCACGCCGCGCGGACGCCATAGGCGCCAGCTGACCCAGAACGCGCGTGCGACGGCCGCCACCAGCGCCGCCAGACTCAGCCACATCCCCAGCGTGGCCGGCCATTGCGCATGCAGTGCGGCGGCGGCGACGCGTAGCAGCTCAGCCACGCCGAAGCCCACCAGCACCAGCAACGCCGATGGCAGATACGCCAGTACAACGCCCTTGGTCTTGCCTCGCATAGTGCCCCCCGGCCCGGTTGTGATGGGGCGACGATAGGCAGCGCGCAGTGCGATACGCGTGAAACTTGCCGCCGCCCTCAGCCCTCGGCGTGCGCGGGCGTCGACGGCTCCGTCTCTACGGCATCCGGCGCCGCGGCGGCGCTCGGTTCTGCCTGTGGTCGCTCATCCGCTGCGGAACCGGTCTGCGTCTCGGCCGCCGGGGTTGCCGGCAAGGCGGCGGCGTCGGTCTCGGCCAGCGGGCTTTCTTCCGGGCAGGCCGCATCCGGAAAACCGAAGCGCTGCTTCAGGGCCAGCCCACACGCGTTGACCGCATCCAGATCTGCGCCCTCGCCTTTGCACTTTTGATCGAACGCCACCAGAAACGCATCCTTGCGCCGCACAAACGCATCGCCGCATTTGCGCATCTGCCGGATGCGCTCCAGGTCGTCCTGTACGGCATTGGTGCCGTCCAAACCGTACTCGCGTAGTTCTTCCATCGTCAGCAGCCTCAGGCTGCGGTTAGGCACGGTCATCATCAGATCGGCCACCGCCACTGCCACACCGTTGCGCTCCAGATAATCCTTGACGTTGCCGTAGACCTCGCGCAATTCGCGATTGAGCTCTGCGCGCGACGTCGCCTTGGAGCTGATCCGCATCATCCGGTGGATACCGACCTTGCCGGCCACCAGGCGGTTATCGCCGGCCGCCAGCACGAACACGCAGGCGCTGTGGCACACCGAGCCTTCGCGCACCCAGATGGTCCAGTTGGATTCGCCGATGGTGTCGCCGGCGCGGATCGCCGCCTCCACCTGACCGCCGCTGGAATCCAGATCCACGATGCGATGCGGCAACCGTAGTTGCTCGGCCACCGCCGCCAGGCGCCAGACCAGCGCAGCGAAGCCGGCATTGATCTTGCCCGCATACCGCACCCGCACCAGCCCGGTCTCGCGGCACGGCGCCAGCGCCGCTTCCACGCTGGCCCGATCCAGTGCCGGCAGCAGCGTGCCGTCGCCGGCCTCCTTGCTGTAATCGGTGGCGCAACTGATCCACGCCTGGCCCGATTCCAGCTGTGCCTGCGGCCAACCTACCTCACCCGCCTGCGCGCGCGGACGCGGCGGTGGCGCCACCGGCTCGGGCGTATCTACCGACACCATGTGGTCGCCATCGCCCGCCTGCCCGGCATTGTTTTGCTGTGCAGCCCCGGCATCGGCAGACGTCGCGCTGCGTTCGCACGCCACCAGCAAGAGCAGACACGCAACGGACAGGCAAAGCGATTTGAGCATGATGGGGATTGTGAGCGCGACGGATTCACCTTCAGTCTATGGCTGAATGGGCCACGGGTTTGACCCGGCCGTGAACACGCCGTTCTGCAGCAACCCTGTCCGAAAACGGCCAGCTGCGGCCGAAGCCAGGGCATAGACTGGCGCCATGCAGACATTGACGCCCGATCGAATCCAATGCGACCGCGCCCGGTTGGCGCGCGATGCGCGCTTCGACGGGCTGTTTTTCACGGCGGTGCGCAGCACCGGCATTTACTGCCGGCCGGTGTGTCCGGCGCCGGCGCCCAAGCCAGGCAATGTCAGTTATTACCCGAGCGCGGCGGCGGCCAGTGCGGCCGGCTACCGGCCGTGTCTGCGCTGTCGTCCGGAGCTGTCGCCGCAGGCGCAGCAACATCTGGGCGAAGAAAGCGTGCAGCGTGCGCTGGCGATGATTGCCGAAGGCGTGCTGCAGGAGCAGCCGGTGCAGACGCTGGCCGATGCGGTGGGGGTGAGTGCGCGGCAGCTGCAACGGCAGTTCGTGCAGCGGCTTGGCGCCACCCCGATCCAGGTGCACGGCACGCGCCGGTTACTGCTGGCCAAGCAGTTGCTCACCGAAACCGCCTTGCCGGTCACCGAGGTCGCACTCGCTGCCGGCTTCAACAGCCTGCGGCGTTTCAACGCGGCCTTTCTGCAGGGCTGCGGCATGCCGCCGTCGGCGCTACGCAAGCAGCGCACCGAAGTGCCAGGCGGCCAATTGCGTCTGCGCCTGGGGTATCGCCCGCCGCTGGATTGGGCCGCGATGCTGGGCTTTTTGCAGCGCCGGGCGATTCCGGGGATCGAGCAGGTCGATGCCAGTGGCTACCGGCGCGTGATCGGCACGCCTGGAAACGCCAGCTTGATCGAGGTCGTCGCCGCGCCGCAGCGGGCGGAACTGCTGCTGCGCATCGATGCCACCGACCCGCGCCAGATTCCGCAGATCGTGCGCCGCGTGCGTCGGCTGTTCGATCTGGATGCGGACCTGCAGGCCGTCCATGCCACGCTTGAATCCGAACCGCTGTTGGCCGAGGCGATCCAGCGCCGTCCCGGCCTGCGCGTGCCCGGGGGCTGGGATGGCTTTGAAGTGGCCGTGCGCGCGGTGTTGGGCCAGCAGATCAGCGTGGCCGGTGCCGCAACGCTGGCGGCGCGGCTGGTCGACCGCCACGGCGGCCATCATGCCGACATGCCGCCTGGGCTGGACCGCAGTTTTCCCACGCCCGAACAACTGGCCGACGCGCCACTGGAACAGCTCGGGCTGCCACGTGCACGCGCGGCCACGTTGCGCGCACTGGCATTGGCCTGCGCACAAGGCCGGCTGCATTTCGGCGCCGGCCAGCGCCTGCCGGACTTCGTCGCCGCCTGCACCGCGCTGCCCGGGATCGGCCCGTGGACTGCGCATTACATCGCGATGCGCGCGCTCTCGCATCCGGATGCGTTTCCGGCCGGCGACCTGATCCTGCAGCAGGTCCTCGGCGCGCCGGAACGTTTAAGCGAACGGGCCACCGAGGCACGTTCGCAGGCATGGCGCCCATGGCGCGCGTATGCCGTGTTGCACCTGTGGCATCTCGCCGTCGATCGCAAGGACACCCGCCCATGACCACGCTGTACTACGACACCTTTCCCTCGCCGATCGGCGCGCTCACCGTGGCCGCCGATTCCACCGCCGTGCACCATATCCTGTTCGCACAGAACCGCTACGACGCGCCTGGACGTGCGCGCTGGACGCATGCCCCCGATACCGCACTGGTGCGCGAAGCGCGCGAGCAACTGCTGGATTATCTGCATGGCGGGCGACGCAGTTTCGACCTGCCGCTAGCACCGGCCGGCACGCCCTTTCAGCTGCAGGTCTGGCACACGTTGGCACAGATTCCGTTCGGCCAGACCTGGAGTTACGCGCAGCTCGCGCAGGCGGTAGGTCGCCCCGCCGCCAGCCGCGCTGTGGGTGCCGCCAACGGCCGCAATCCGTTGCCGATCGTGCTGCCCTGCCACCGTGTGATCGGCGCCAATGGCACCCTGACCGGCTTCGGCGGCGGCCTGCCGACCAAGCAGGCGTTATTGCAACTGGAAGGCTGGTCGCCGCACCAGATCGCGCGTGCCGACGATCTGTTCGGCGACCAGCGCGCAACCCAGGCCCCCTGACTTCGCGAGGTCATCGCTGCGCCGTAAACTGGCGACATGATCGATCGACGTCTTGTAGTTGCCACGATAGCCACCGCGTTGCTGGCGGCCTGCTCCACCCAGCACGGCGTGCGCAGCGCCTCGACGCAGCTCACCGCATCGCCGCCAACATCGGCGGCCGCAATATCCGACGACACGCCGCACACCTTGCTGCTGATCTCCATCGACGGCCTGCGCGCAGACATGCTCGATCGCGACATCACGCCGACGCTGTCCCAACTTGCGCGCGATGGCGTGCGTGCGCGTTGGATGACGCCGTCGTATCCGTCGCTGACCTTTCCCAACCACTACACCTTGGTCACCGGTCTGCGCCCGGACCACCACGGCATCGTGCACAACAGCATGCGCGACCCCGCGTTGGGCAGCTTCTGGCTAAGCAAGCCGGACGCGGTGGGCGACGCGCGTTGGTGGGGTGGCCAACCGCTGTGGGTGGGCGCAGAACAAGCTGGCTTGCATGCGGCGACCTGGTCGTGGCCGGGCAGCGAGGCGGCCATCCAGGGCGTGCGCCCCACGCAATGGCGTCACTACGAAGAAGGCGTTGGCCTGGACGCCCGTGTGGACGAAACGCTGGGCTGGCTCGCGCGCTCCGGTGCGCAGCGCAATCGTCTGGTTACGCTGTACTTCGAACACGTGGATGAAGCCGGCCACGATCACGGCCCGGAATCGCGCGAATACGCCGACAGCGTGCGCGCAGTCGACGCCGCCATCGGCCGGTTGCTGGCCGGCATGCAGCGCGACGGCACCCGTGCGCGCACCAACATCGTCGTGGTGTCCGACCACGGCATGGCCGAAGTGGCGCCAGGGCATGCGATCAGCGTGGAAGCCATCGCGCCGCCCGCGATTGCCACCGCGGTCACCGATGGTCAGGTGATCGGTTTCGATCCGCAGCCCGGGCAACAGGCCAGCGCCGAGGCCATGCTGCTCGGCACGCATGCGCAATACGACTGCTGGCGTAAAACCGAACTGCCGGCGCGCTGGCATTACGGCACGCATCCGCGCATTCCGCCGATCGTGTGCCAGATGCACGAAGGCTGGGACGCACTGTTCCCCGACAAATTGGCCAAGCGCGCGCAACAAGGCATGCGCGGCTCGCACGGGTTCGATCCTGCATTGCCCTCGATGCGTGCGGTGTTCGTGGCGCAAGGCCCGGATCTGGCGCAGGGCAAGACTTTGCCGGGGTTCGACAACGTCGATGTGTATGCCTTGATGACGCGCCTGCTCGGCATCACCGCAGCGCCCAACGACGGTAACCCGGCCACCCTGCTGCCGGCCTTGCGCGTGCCGCCGGACGCTGCGCACTGAGCACTGCGCACACCCGCGGCGGCGAGCGGATGCGACAATAGGGCGATGTCTGCTTCTGATCCCTCGCCGCGCCGCTTGCGGCCGCTGTTGTCCAGCGAAGGCTGGCGTCGTCGCGCTGCACTCTGGGGTGGCGCAATTGCGGTAGCCCTGGTCGCCATCGTGTTCGCCAAGGCCAGCGATGCCGCCTTCCAGTTATTTCAACGCATCACCGCGCATTCGATCTGGTGGGCGCTGCTGCTGACGCCGGGCATCTTCGCCCTGCTCGCCTGGCTCACTTCCGGGGCAATGCGCCCCACCCGCGGCAGCGGCATTCCGCAGGTCATCGCCGCGCTGGAGCATCCGGACCCAACATTTCGCGATACCAATCTGTCGCTGCGTGTGTCGCTGGGCAAACTTGCGTTGACCACGCTGTCGCTGCTCGGCGGCGCATCGGTCGGACGCGAAGGCCCCACCGTGCATGTCGGCGCCAGCCTGATGCACGTGTTCGGGCGCTGGTTCGGCTTTCACGATCCGCGCGAGCTCTCGCATTTTCTGCTTGCTGGCGGCGCGGCCGGTATTGCCGCAGCCTTCAATACGCCGCTCGCCGGCGTGGTCTTTGCGATCGAAGAATTGAGCGGGCGCTTCGAGCACCGCTTCTCCGGCACCTTGCTCACTGCGGTGATCGTCGGCGGCGTGGTGTCGCTGGGATTGCTGGGCAACTACACCTACTTCGGCAAAGTAGCGGTGGCCTTGCCGCTGGGCCAGGCATGGCTGGCGATCGCGCTGTGCGGCAGCGTGGCCGGGCTGCTCGGCGGGATCTTCGCGCGGCTGGTGCTGGCCAGCGTCAGCGGCAAACCACGCTGGCTGGGCGCGCTGCGCCAGCGCCACCCGGTGCTGCTGGCCGCGTTATGCGGCGTGGCGCTGGTCGGGCTGGCACTGGTGTTCGGGCAAGGCGCCTTCGGCACCGGTTACGAGCAGGCGCGCAGCCTGGTGCAGGGGCATGCCGTGGTCGGCCATGAGTTCGGCCTGATGAAGCTCATCGCCAACCTGGTCTCGTACCTGGCCGGCATCCCGGGCGGCCTGTTCTCGCCCGCCTTGGCGGTGGGTGCCGGCATCGGCCACAACCTGTCGGTGCTGATGCCGAGCGTGGACCCACGCACATTCGTGTTGCTGGGCATGTGCGCCTACCTGACCGGCGTCACGCAAGCACCGCTGACCTCGGCAGTGATTTCGCTGGAGCTCACCGACACCAGCCAGATGCTGCTGCCAATCCTGGCCACCGTGTTGATTGCACGCGCGGTGTCCGGGCTGGTGTGCAAGACGCCGATCTATCGCGGACTGGCCGAGCAGTTGCTGACGCCAGCGGCGAAGAACCCAGCGCCGGCTGCGGACACAGCGCACTAGGGACGCGGCGTTATCGATGCGCGCAGCGCTTTATCGGACTGCATCAAGAACAACGCCGATTGATGACGTAGCGCGAGCCATTGTTCGGATGCGTTGCGCGTCATCGCAACGGATGCCGACGCTGATGACGCGCTACCGCAGCCACTGCTCAGACCCGCATCAGCACGGGTAACCCGGCAAGCATTCGATCAGCGTTTTGCACTGAAATCGCAAATAAAAAAACGCGGCGCAAGCGCCGCGTTTTCAGATCGCAAAGCGGGCTGGGGTCAGCTGGCCTTGGCGACGGTCTTCTTGGCAACAGCCTTCTTGGCCGGCGCCTTGACCACGCCCTTCTTGGCAACCGGGGAAGCTGCACCCACGACAACCTTGCTCACCGCGTGCGAACGCGAATTGCCGTAGCTGGCGTTGTAGCGCTTGCCCTTGGCGGTCTTACGGTCACCCTTACCCATTTCGTCGACTCCTGAATGTGAATACAAATTCCCGTGCTGGCACGGGTTTGGCGAGGTTTGCACCGGCGGTGCCCTCGCGCAAGGCCGATAAGCCTATCACGTCGGCCCGGGGCCGCGCAGCCCGGACGGCCTGCAGGCCTGTGAGCCAGCCGGTCGTGAAGCGCATACACCATCGGCAGGCGCCTGGCTGTCACCTCACGGCAGCGGCCTGGCAACAGCGTCAAAACGACCGTCTGCACCACCGACTGCAACCATCGCGCAGTCGCGCGTCAGCGCATATCAGTGCGCACAGCTCGCGTCATGGACATGCGCATGACCGTGATTCAGCCGCAGATTGACCAGATGGGCAATGCCGACCAAAGCGCCGCCCAGCGTCATCACCACTGCGTGTGGCACCACCGAATGGTGCAGCGGGTCGTACAACAGACCCACCCAAAGCAACGCCAGGCCAGGCAGCAGCAGCGCCAGCGCATGCAGCGCCTTGTGGCGGCGATACCCCAGGACCAGGCTGAAAAGACCCAGCAGGGTCACGAACATCACGATCGCCAGTTCGACGCCATCGCCCAGCCAGAACGACAACCCGAGCGACGGCGCCAGGGCCAGCACCAGCGGCAGCACCGCGCAATGCACGGCGCACAGCAGCGACCCGGTCGCACCGAAGCGGTCTAGCAGATGGCGAAGTGTGGGCAGAGGCATGACTTCCAGCAGGTGCTCGCGGCGACGTGGAATAATATAACATCTTCCTTGTTCCAGGCCCGCACCACTGCATCGCGCAGAGCGGGTCTTGCCGTCGGCGCAGCAGGCAAGCTGCGCCATCCTATTGATATATAGTAACAATTAGAGAGTCCGATCCACATGGCCCCCACGCTCATCCCCTCGCTGCGCCGCTCCGCCCTATCACTGGCACTGACCAGTCTGTTGACTCCTGCCCTGGCCATGGCCGAAGACGCACCGGACGTTGCCGACCCGCAGACGCCGCCGACGTCGGACACCCGGCATGACGCCACCCATTCCAGCGGCCGGCACATCAAGGACCTGGACAAGGTGGTTGTGACCGCGAGCCCGCTGCGCGATGCGGCCGGCGAGCTGAGCCGCCCGGTCGAGGTGCTGGCCGGCGAGCGTCTGGATGAGGTGCGCAGTTCGAGCCTGGGCGAGACCGTGGCCAGCCTGCCGGGCGTGCAGAGCTCCAACTTCGGTCCCGGCGTCGGCCGGCCGATCATTCGCGGCCTGGACGGCCCGCGCGTGGCGGTGCTGCGCGATGGCCTGTCCACCCAAGACGTCTCCACCGTCAGCCAGGACCATTCGCCGGCCATCGAGCCGTTTCTGGCCAACCAGATCGAAGTGTTGAAGGGCCCGTCCACGCTGCTTTACGGCTCCGGCGCGATCGGCGGCGTGGTCAACGTGGTCGATGGCCGCATTGCCGAAACCCCGGTGGACGGCTTCAGCGGCCGCGCCGAAGTGCGCTTCGATGGCGGCGACAAGGACGGCAACACCGACATGTTCCGTGTCGATGCAGGCAACGGCAGCGGCCTGTCGATCCACGCCGATGGCGTGTACCGCAACCAGAACGATTACGACACCCCGCAAGGCCGCCAGCGCAATAGCTGGATCGACTCCAAGGTGGGCTCGATCGGCGCCTCGCTCTCCGGCGATTGGGGCTTTGTCGGCCTGTCGGCCTCGCGCTTCCGCGACAACTATGGCAACCCCGGTGAGCCGGGCGACCCGTCCCTCGGCGAGCGTGGCGTGTCGTTGAAGCTGCAGCAGGACCGCTACGACCTCAAGGGTGGGTTGACCGATCCGTGGGGCGAAGGCAGCGCGCTGCGTTACAGCTTCGGCCATACCGACTACGCGCACACCGAGTTCGAAGGCACCGAAGTCGGCACCGTGTTCACCAAGCGCGCCAACGAAGGCCGCGTGGAAGCCTCGTTCACCTTTGGTGGCGGCTGGCAGACCGCGTTCGGCCTGCAGGGCAGCGATACCACCTTCCAGGCGGTGGGCGAAGAATCCTTCGTCCCCAAGACCGATACCCGTTCGCTCGGCGCATTCGCCGTGGCGCGCAATAGCTGGGAGCGTGTCACCGCTGAAGTCGGTGCGCGCGTGGACAAGGTCAAGTATCAGACCGACATCGGCGTGGACCGCGATTTCACCCCGACCAGCTTCTCGGCCAGCGGCGGTTTCCGCTTCAACGAGCAGTGGCGCCTGACCGCCAACCTGGATCACGCCGAGCGCGCACCGGCCGAAGAAGAACTGTTCGCCAACGGCCCGCATATCGCCACGCTCGCTTTCGAGATCGGCGATGCGAATCTGAAGACCGAAAAGGCCAACCAGGCCGAGCTGGGGCTCAACTTCCAGAACGAATGGGTGGATGCCAAGGTGGCGGCGTACTACAACCGCTACAACGACTTCGTCTACATCGTCGACACCGGCAATCAGTGGTTCAACGCAGAAGACAACGACTTCCTGCCGATCCGCCAGTGGACGCAGGCCGATGCGATCTTCCACGGCTTCGAAGGCGAAGCGACGTTTCACCTGGCCAACAACGACACCGGCGCGTGGGACCTGCGCGTGTTCGGCGATACCGTGCGTGCACGCCTGAAGGACGGCGACAATCTGCCGCGCATCGCGCCGGGCCGCTTCGGTGCGCAGATGCGCTGGAATGCCGATGCATGGCGCGCCTCGATTGGCGCCACCCGCACCATGAAGCAGGACAAGGTGGCGGTGAACGAAACCCCGACCGATGGCTACACCTTCGTGGATGCGCATCTGGCGTATCACGTGGACCGCGGCAGCAATGCGTGGGAAGTGTTTCTGGACGGCAACAACCTGACCAATCAGGACGCACGCGTGCACACCTCCTTCCTCAAGGACGATGTGATGCTGCCTGGCCGCAGCGCCTCGTTCGGCGTGCGGATGTTCTTCTGACAGCGGTCTCTCTCCCCCGCTGAGTAGAAGCGAGGCCGCCTTCGGGCGGCCTTTTTTGTGTGGGGTTGTCAATCGATTGCCGATCGGATTGCCGCGCTTGGGATGTAGTGCTTGTCGCAACCCGAATCGCACGGACGGACCGGCACCGGGACAACGCGGACGCGTTGTGCAGCTTCACTGCAAAGCGGTAGTCCCTGTGTAACAGCACTGGCTGTTTCGCAACACCGGTGAATCTCGCCCGCGGGCTTCATGCGGCAGTTCACGCTCTAGTGCGCGATAACCCATGAGTTGTCGCGCCCGGGTGCGCTCCTACGTGGTTGGTTGGTTGGTTGGTTGGTTGGGGGACTACGGCATTTATGAAAAGGCGCGGTTGCCTGGGAAGCTGCAGCACGGCTGGCCACTTGTAGATAAGTGCATATACACGCAATATGCGCGCATCCTGCGGAGCGCGTTCATGTCCAGCACTTCCAACTGCACCTGCTTTCATCTGCGCCGGGCGGCGCGTCGGATATCGCAGCTGTACGACCATGCGCTGGCACCGGTGGGGCTGAGCCTCAACGCGTATTCGATCCTGCGCCGGCTCGATACAGCGCAGTCGCTGGGCACACTGGCACAGGCCTTGGGCATGGACCGCACCACCCTCACCCGCAATCTCAAGCCTTTGCTTGCCGCTGGATGGATCACCACTCAGCGCGGCGAGGATGCCAGGCAAACGTGGCTGATCCTGAGCCGCAGCGGCCGTGGGTTGCTGCGGCGCGCACAACCGCACTGGCTCGCCGCACAGCAACGCATCGAGACGCTGTTCGGTGCAGCGCCCACCGCGCAGCTGCATGCCACGCTGGACCGCCTGGACGCCGTGCTGGATACCGCCGCATGAGCGCGTCGGCGACAGCGCGCGCCAGTGCGCAATGGGGCCTGCTGCTCACCGCCTCGGCGATGCTGATGCTGACCATGGGCGCGCGCCAGACCACCGGGCTGTTCGTCGAGCCGATCCATCGGCAGACCGGTATCGGTATCGCCTCGATCAGCTTCGCATTAGCGATCGGGCAATTGGTCTGGGGCGCGGTGCAGCCGGTATTCGGTGCAATCGCCGATCAGCGCGGGCCGCTGCCGGTGCTGCTATTCGGCGGCGTGTTGCTGTCGTTGGGATTGGCGCTGACGCCGTGGCTGGCCAGCGAATGGGGCTTGATCGTGTCGCTGGGTGTGCTGGCGGCAGCCGGTGCCGGCGCTGGCAGTTTTTCAGTGTTGATCGGCGCCACCGCGAGTCGCATCGCACCGGAACGGCGTTCGTTTGCGGCCGGATTGATCAATGCCGGCGGCTCGCTGGGCCAGTTCGTCTTCGCCCCGTTGGTGCAGGTGATGATCGGCGCGGCCGGCTGGGCCAAGGCGATGCTCGGTCTGGCACTGGTGTCGCTGCTGACCTTGCCGCTGGCCTGGCCGCTACGCCGCGTGCCATCCGCAGCGGGCAGCGCATCTGTGCGTGCCGCCGATGACATCGGCCTGCGCGCGCAACTGCGGCTGGCGGTACGCGACCGCAGTTATTGGTGCCTGCATCTGGGCTTTTTCACCTGCGGGGTGCATATCGCCTTTCTGGTCACGCATCTGCCCGGCGAGGTGGCGCTGTGCGGGTTGCCGGCCAGCGTATCGGCAGTGTCGATCGCACTGATCGGACTGTTCAATGTGGCCGGCAGTCTGGTCGCCGGCAAGCTGGGCGAACGCGTGCGCATGAAGTGGTTGCTATGCGCGATGTATGCCAGCCGCGCGGTACTGATCGGCGTGTACCTGCTCGCACCGCCCACACCGCTGACGTTCTATCTGTTCGCTGCGGCGCTGGGCTTCACCTGGCTGGCAACGGTGCCACCGACTGCGGGATTGATCGGCAAGCTGTTCGGCCCGCGCTATATGGGCACCTTGTTCGGCCTGACCTTGCTCTCGCACCAGCTCGGCGGTTTCTTCGGCGCCTGGCTGGGCGGAGTGGTGCTGGAACACAGCGGCGACTACAGCTGGATGTGGTACGGCGACATGGTGCTTGCGGTTGCGGCCGCGCTGATCAACCTGCCGATTCGCGAAGCGGCGCCGCTGCGCACCGTTGCCGCGACATAAGACCCGCGTAGGACAACGCAATCATCTTCGTCACGCTGCGCGCAGCAGCGATCGCACGTGGTTGCCACTGCATGCGTTCGAGTCAACATGCGCGCCAAGAGCCGCTACCAAAACGTAGCGAGCCGTCGTCAGTTTGGTGCGGCGACGCGGAGGAATCGGGATGTATGCGTGGCACACGCCGCAGCGAGCATCAGCTGCGTCCGCCTGGCAGCTGCACACCCGTTTCCCGAGCTGCCCTACAGCCGCTCGATCCATGCGTACGCTCGCGCATCACGCACACGTCGATCGCTGCATGCGTTGACGCGGCGCACAACAGCTTTTATGCGCGACTCCGTTAGAACAGCAACACGCGCTGTGCAGGCTTGTTGCACCATCGATGCATTCCTGTGCGGCAAGTCACTTTTTCAGGCAGCACGCCGTCCACTGCGACGGGATCTACCGCTTGCTGCGACAGAAGGAAATCATCATGACTTCATCCATGCCCCGCTACGCGTTATCGCTGACCATCGCCACCTTGCTTGCGCCGATGGCGCACGCGCAGACCGCACCGCAAGAGACAACCAAGCAGGACGCCACCACGCTAGATGCGGTGATCGTCAGCGGTACCGCGCGCTTCAAGGGACTGGCCAAGCGCGATGCCAGCTTTTCGATCACCACCGCCAGCCCCGAACAGATCCAGCAAGCGGTGCCGCAGAGCACTGCCGACCTGTTGAAGATCGTACCGGGCGTGTGGGCCGAACCCAGCGGCGGCGGCACCGGTGCCAACATCTTCGTGCGTGGTATGCCTTCCGAAGGCGACGCGCCGTTTGTGACCATGCAACTGGATGGCTCACCGCTGTTTCCGCCACCGACGCTGTCGTTTCTGGAGAACTCCACGCTGTTCCGCGTCGATGACACCGTTGAGCGCATGGAAGTGCTGCGTGGCGGCTCCAGCCCGATCTTTTCCAACGGGCAACCCGGGCTGACCGTTAACTTCATACAGAAAAAGGGCCAGGACGAGCCGGAGGGCAGCGTGCGGCTGACCGGCGGCAACAATGATTTGCGCCGCATCGACGTGTTCAACAGCGGGCCGATGGGCAATGGTTGGTACTACAGCGTGGGCGGTTTCTTCCGCGAAACCGATGGCGTGCGCGACCCGCAGTTTTCTGCCGACAAGGGCGGCCAGTTCAGCGCCACCTTGAGCAAGCGTTGGGACAGCGGCGAGCTGTCGTTCTATGCGCGGCATACCGACGACAACAATGCCTTCTATACCGCCATTCCGCTGCTCTCGCGCAATAACGGCAACGACTTGTCCAGCTTCCCCGGCTTGAATGCGCAGACCGGCACCTTGCTCGGTCGCGATTTCCGCAACGTGGATCTGCTGGTCGGGCCGAACGGTGAGACCGTGCAACGCGACCTGGCCGATGGGCGCGGCGTCAACATCGATGTGTTCGGCGGCGAACTGAACTGGGAAATCGGCGACTGGACCATTGCCGACCGCTTCAACGTGATGAGCGGCAGCGCGCCGACCTATGCATTGTTCACCGGCGATGCGCCGCTGCGATTGAGCGATTTCATTGCCGGCTACGGCAGCAGCGGTAGCGCGACCTATACCAATGGCGGCGGCGCAGTGGACCCGAATCAACAGGTGCTCGAAGCCGGCTGGTGGTCGGTGGACAAGCGGCTGAATTCCTTTACCAACGATCTGCGCTTGAGCCGCGAGCTGTTTGCCGGCAATACCTTGACCGTGGGCGCGTACTACGCCAAGTATTCCTCGGCCGATACCTGGTACCTGGGCAACACCATGTTGCTCACCGCACAGAACAACGCACGTCGCATCGACGTGGCATTGGACGATGGACGCCAGGCCACGCGCCAGGGCTTCACCAGCACCGCGTTCTTGAATCTGCGCGCCAACTACGACGGCGAAAACATCGCCGCCTTCGTGGCCGACGAGTGGGAACTCAACGACCGGCTGCGATTGGACCTGGGCGCACGCTACGAGCGCCAGAGCGTGACCGGCAATGTGCACGACACCAGCACGGTGGACCTGGATGGCAACCCGGCAACCTTGTACGACAACGCCACCTCGCTGGCCTTGGCGACCACACGCCGCATCGATCAGGACGACGAGGCGTTCTCGTGGACGGCCGGCTTGAACTTCAAACTCAATGACAGCAACAGCCTGTTCGCACGCGTCAACTCGGGTGTGAAGTTTCCCGGCTTCGATAACCTGCGCGATGGTCAGAACCGCGTCCAGGAAGTGGACCAGTACGAGCTTGGCCTCAAGTCCGGTGCCAGCGCCTACGATCTGTATCTCACCGCGTTCTACAACACGTTCAAGAATTCGCCGTTTCAGGCATTCCTGGCCAATGGCGATAACTTCACCGCCGTTGGCGATTCGCGCGCGCGCGGCCTGGAGGTGGAAGGCGCGATCCGCCCATTCGGCGGCTTCGAGCTGGCCGGCACCGGGGTATGGCTGGATTCGAAATACCGCAACTATCGCGAGTTCACCGGCAACCAGGTAATGCGCCAACCCAAGCGGCAGTTCCGGCTCACGCCGAGTTATTACTGGATGCTGCCGTTCGGCGATCTCAAGGTATTTGCCACGTATTCCTACATCGGCGATCGCTTTGCCGACCTGGCCAACAGCCAACGCCTGCCCTCCTACGACATGGTCGATATCGGCGCCAATCTGCATGTAGGCGAGCATTGGGAAGTGACCGCCAGCGGCAGCAACGTTACCGATACGCTGGGGCTCACCGAAGGCAACGTACGCGTGCCGGGTGCGGCGACCGGCGGTGTGTTCATGGGCCGGCCGATTGCCGGGCGGCAGTACCAGATGTCGGTGGCGTATCGCTGGTAGCTGACAGGTTCAAGACATCGCGGCATCAAGGCGTCGATCCCGGGCCACGCGCGGGATCGACGCCTTTTCTATGGCGACAGCCCATGCTGTCACCGGGCCGGCACGTCCCTACGCTGCATTGAACGATGCGGGTGACATGGATGTCGGCCCAGGCGCCGTTGGCCGCGCGCCCTCATAAAGCATCTCAGTCCTGAATCGTATGGCATCGCATCACTGCGACAGATGCGCATGAACGTCGCAATCTGCGCAGTGCGCCGACCCGGATGCGAAGCGGACCCACGCATCGTGATGCGTTGTGCCTATGGGCACGCAATACATTTCAGACTATTGCGGCCAATTCCGCGGCCGAAAACTTCGCTTTGCGCGCGTGAATACGCATGCCTGGCATAAATTGCGCAACCAGTCACGCGACTGTCTTCTGGCGCTCAGCTTGCGAGCGCGGAATGGGCCCTCTTTAATCGAATCGCTGCCACTGCATTCGCATTGCCAGCGTCGGCTGCGCGGACGCGCTCAGGGGAGCCGACTGATGACCCGGCCGCATCCATCCAGCGTTTCGGATCGATGCGTTTCACTGGCTCTTTCGGGATACATGGACATGGACCCTGTTACTGCTTCTTCGCGTTGTTCTCCTGCACGTCTCATCCGATCCCACCTGACCCTGACTGCGTGCTGGCACTGCCAAGCGCATCTGTTCGGCGCTGCCTGATCGGTTTTGCTCGCCGCGGCCGCTGCCGCGTGGATTCACTTAGACGTCCTCTGATGCTTCTGATTCGGGCTCGATAGGCACCGCCCGAATCTGTTGAAGCCGTTGCACTGGCCGATTGTCTGATCGGCCGGAGGGGAACTGTGTCGCGTCGATCGTGCCTACCCTTGACTGGACTAAAACGGAATGAACTCTTATCGCAGGCGCCCTCTCGCGCTGTTGATCGGTGCCTTACTGATCACAGGCGCGTCACTCCCCGCACTGGCCGATACGCCAGTGACCGCGGCCACCATCACTGCCAACTCCACTGCCACCACCACTGCCAGCTCCAAGGGCAACGATCCATTGCTGCGCTACCAATGGCACATTTCCAATCAGGGACAGGCCGTGATCGCCGACAGCCGCCCGGTGCCCGGCGTCGATATGGATGTGGACATCCTGCATTCGCTGAACATCCGCGGCCGTGGCGTACGCGTCGGTGTGGTGGATGACGGACTGGAATTGGCGCATGAAGACATGTCCGAAAACATTCTGCCCAACGGGTCCTACAACTTTGGCGACGGCTCGCACGACCCCACGCCGATCGATCCGGGTAGCGGCCACGGTACCTCCGTGGCCGGCATCATCGGCGCGGTCGGCTGGAACGGCCGCGGCGGGCGCGGGGTGGCGCCGGACGTGCTGCTGGCAGGATTCGACTTCCTGGCACGCGATTCGTCCAGAAACTACGCAGCCGTCCTTTACGCATGGGGTGAGGGACCGGAGGGGCGCAATATCGATGTATTCAACAACAGCTGGGGAACGAATGCAGCGTTCTACCTCGATTTTACTCGGGCAGAACAACGCTCCTGGGAAGCATTGATGCGCTCGACCCGCAGCGGTCTTGGCGGCATCTACGTCAAGTCGTCAGGCAACAACTTCCAAGATTTCCTGATCGACGATGCGGAAGGCAATACCATCGATCTGTGCCCTGACACGACACGCGCATTGAATGTCGGTTGTACGCTGAACAACATCGAGGCGATCAACAGTCTGGTTGGCACCATCGTGGTCGGCAGCGTTAACGCGAAGGGAGTGCGTTCGTCGTACTCCACGCCCGGCTCAGCGCTCTGGATCTCCGGAATTGGCGGCGAATACGGATATCAGCGCAAGTTCGCTCCAGACATCGACCTTCGGACTATTTACGACCCGGCGATTGTCACCACCGACCTGAGCGGTTGCTCTGCAGGTTCCAACTTCGACGGCCTCACACCCATCAATGCCTTGGACACCAGTGGCTCCAAGATCGAGGGATCGTGCAACTACAACGCCATCATGAACGGCACTTCCGCAGCGGCTCCTACCGTTTCCGGCGTCGCGGCGCTGATATTGAGTGCCAACCCCAGACTGAGCGCACGCGATGTCAAATACATCCTGGCCACCACTGCACGCCAGATCGACCCCTGGCAGCCGCGTGCGGTCTACCAGGGCAGCGTGATCGACCCGGGCTGGATCACCAATGCCGCCGGACACCGCTTCAGCAATTGGTACGGGTTCGGCTTGGCCGATGGCGCGGCAGCCGTCTACAAGGCGAGCCACTTCACTCCACTGCCACCCATGCGCGATACGCAATGGGTCGCGTCCACCAATCCGCCCAGCCAGATCGGCGGGCCGGCACGGCCGGGCACGCTGCGCATCCGCATCACTCAGGCGATGAAGATCGAAGCAGTGCAGTTGTCGTTGCAGTCTGCGCATCTGACGCCGAGCAATCTGCGCGTGGTGCTCATCTCGCCCAGCGGCACCCGCAGTGTGGTGGCCACGCCATTCTCGGTCCTGGACCCCGCGGCCTATGCCAAGACCGGCTTCTACATCGACCTCACCTCCAGCAATGCGTTTCTGGACGAGTCCTCGCTCGGCACCTGGACACTGGAAGTCACCGACATGAGCGAACCCACCAAGACCGCCGCGCTCAAGTCCTTCAACCTTCGCATCGTGGGGCACTGACATGAAGATCGCGCTTATTGTTTCCTTGTTGATGGGCTGCAGCGTTGCAAGCGGCGTTGCGCATGCAGCGCAATCGACCGATCCACAGGCCCTGCTGGCAGCGGCTACCGGTACACGCTTCCGCTCCGGAACGGACACGTTCCGCATGTTGACTGCCACGGTCATCGAGCAGAAGACATCCGCTGTCGGTGCCAAGCGGAGAGTGGGGCCTGGCAGCGTTGCGCCTGCGGGATCTGCCACGCCGCCGCCGGGCAGCAAGGTGATCGCACGCATTGGCAGCTTCCTGGTGGTGCTTGATCCGCCTGCCGGCGCGGCGCGCAATCAACCCGGCGCGTCCACGCACACGCTCGCCGCTGCAGTGAACGAGCGGACCGACCGGGTGGTGCTGGTCAGGCCGCAGGTGAAGCTGACCGGCACCACACCTGCCACAGCGACCACGGCGGCCAGAGGGACCGGCGGCAACATCGTCTACGCCTCCCAGGTGAATGGTGATGCGGTGATCGCCTATGCCTCGATCGAGCAGGCACAACGCGCAGCGACCCAGCTGCAGGCCAGTCGCGGTATTGCGCAGGCATCGCTGGTAGTGACGCAGGCGATCATGCAACCGATGTGAGTTTCCACGGCGCAGGCAGACACCTGCGGCCGTGGCCTCTGGCGCGCCGTCGGCGGGGCCATCTCCGCGTCCACCACAACATCCTCACTCACCATTCAAAGGGACCCTCTTGATGACTTCTCTCCCACAACGGCAACGGCTGTTTTCCGCCATGTTGCTGGCCCTGTGCGGTATCACGCCCATCGCACCTGCGGTGGCTCAAACCACTGCTTCGCCGCTGGCGCAACCAAGACCGCCGGAAGCAGGCGACCCCTTGTTTCGCTATCAATGGCATCTACTCAACAATGGGCAAACGGTGATTGCAGATACGCGCCCCACCGCAGGAATCGATCTGAATGTCGAGCCGCTGCATACGCTGGGCATGCGCGGTCAAGGCATCACCATGGCCGTTGTCGATGACGGGCTGGAGCTGCGCCATCCCGACCTGCTTGCCAACGTGGTGCCCGGTGGTTCAAAGAATTTTGTCGACGGGTCCAACGACCCGACGCCACGCAACGGCGATTCGCACGGCACGATGGTCGGCGGCATCATGGCAGCGGTCGGCTGGAACGGCATCGGTGGCCGCGGCGTTGCTCCCGGCGCACGGCTGAAAGGCTTCAATATTCTGTCTTCCGAAGAAAGCCCCACCGACTTCGATACCAATCTGCGTGCGTCGTGGGGCAACGCTGCCGAAGCGCGCGATGTGCAGGTTTTCAACAACAGCTTTGGCGCCGACCTGACGTTCTACCCGACCGTGTCTCCTGCGGCCGGGCGCTCGCTGGAGCGGCTGATGCGCAGCGGCAGAGGCGGCAAGGGCGGGTTGTACATTCAATCAGGCGGCAACACGTTCCAGAGTTTCACCATCCCGGATGCCCAGGGCAATGACGTCGAGCAATGCACTGCGTTGGCTGCATCGTTGCAGGTGACCTGCTCCACTCCGGCGACCGATCCGGTCAGCAACCAACCCTTGATCATCATGGCTGGCGCGGTCAATGCAAAAGGCGTTCGATCGTCTTACTCCTCTGCCGGCGCGGCATTGTGGGTCAGCGGCTTTGGCGGCGAATTCGGCTTGCAACGCCGGTTTTTTGGTGATTTTCCGCGAGCCGTTTTGTACGACCCCGCCATCGTCACCACCGATTTGACCGGCTGCGCGGTCGGTGACAACAGGAACGATCCAAATTCTCCACCGCTCAACGCCCTGGATACCAGCAGTTCGTCGATCGATGCATCCTGCAACTACACCGCCACCATGAATGGCACCTCGTCGGCAGCGCCCACGGTGGCCGGCGTGGTCGCACTGATCCTGCAAGCCAACCCTTCGCTCAGCGCGCGCGACCTCAAATATATCCTGGCCACCAGCGCGCGCCAGATCGATCCGGCGCAACCGGTGGTCCGTTACCGAGATAGCGTGATTGAGCCGGGCTGGATCACCAACGCCGCCGGCCACACCTTCAGCAATTGGTACGGGTTCGGCCTTGTCGACGCGGCCGAGGCGGTCTATCGGGCGTATTCCTTCAAACCGTTACCGGCACAACGCGATCTGGGCTGGAAGGCCGCTCGTGCAGGCAGCTCGGTTATCGGTGGGCCCGACGCGCCGGCCACGCTGCAGCTGCGTCTGGGCGACACGCTCAAGGTCGACACCGTGCAATGGTCGATGCAGACCACCCACAAGACGCCGACCAACCTGCGAGCGGTGCTGATTTCACCTAGCGGAACGCGTAGCCATGTGCTGACGCCGTTCCAGGCGCTCGACCCGATCACACAGGGAACCGGCTTCGATATTCCACTCTCCACCAGCAATGCGTTTCTCGATGAGAACGTTGCCGGCGCATGGACATTGGAAGTGACGGACATGACCGGCTCGGACGTTTCCGCCCGATTGACGGGTTTCAAACTGCGCATCCTGGGACATTGACATGAAGCTAATTCTCGGCACGACCCTCTTCCTCTGCATGCTCGCCAGCGTGCCCGCAGCTGCGCAACAAGCCGGACGGCTGGAATTTCAGCGCGCCGCCACCGGGCAACGTTTCAAAATCGGCGACACCGACTTCAGGCTTGTCCCCGGCGCCAGGATTCAACGCCAGGTGCAGGCAGGCTCGCGCAACGAGGCACTCGACACGCCCGGCGCGCGTCGCGCCAGCGCTGCGGGCAATGTCGGGATACCCGCACGCGTCGGCCCCTATGTGCTCACGCTCGGCCAGGCAGCGCGTAACGCGGCTAGCAGCCCTGCTGGCACTGCCGATGAGGCCCCGTTGATGGTGGCGGTCAATCAACGCAATGGCCAGCCCGTCGTTGCATCGCCACGCCTTGAAGTCTATGCGAGCGACGCCGATGCCATTGCCCGGCTGGCACGGCAGACCAACGGCACGGTACTGGAGGCCGCGCAGGACGGCACTGGCATGATTGGTTATCCCTCCGTACCCGCCGCCCTTGCGGCCTTACCGACGGTACGTCGTGGCGGTGGCGTCAGTGAGGCGGTCCTGCATGTGATCCAGGCCGTCCCACGACTGCGCTGAAGGCGCAGACCATTCTGGTTAAGCGGCATCGGCCCGCATGGCGGCCACCCTTCACACACATCGGCACGCGTGCCTGCAGCTGCGGGCACGCGTTGTCGCACGACGACCCTGGCGTGCGCTTGCTCCCATTGGTCGGCGAGCACTCCGGTCACCCCATGCCGGAGGATCAGCTTTCTGCGCGCTTGTGAAGCGGCTGTGGTGACGCAGGCCACGCTGCAGCGATCGGGTTGCAGCGTGGTGCAATGGCACAGCCCGGGTTACACCGGTAGCGGGCTGCGTTCGGCAAAGTGCCCGCGCCAATAGGGGTAGTACGGATACGGCGGCTCCACCGCACTCACCGCATCCAGGCGTGCACGCTGCTCCGGTGTCAGCGACCAACCCACCGCCCCCAGGTTCTGCCGCAGCTGTGCTTCGTCGCGCGCACCGATCAGCACCGTGCTCACGGTGGGCCGCTGCAGCAGCCAGTTGATGGCGATCTGCGGCACGCTGCGGCCGGTGTCTGCGGCAATGCCGTCAAGTACATCGACGATATCGAACAGGCGTGCATCGTCGATCGCCGGGCCGGCGGTGGCGGTGGCGGTGGCATGCAGGCGGCTGTTGTCCGGCAGCGGTTGGCCGCGACGCAGCTTGCCGGTCAGCCGGCCCCAGCCAAGCGGGCTCCACACCACCGCGCCGATGTCCTGGTCGATGCCGAGCGGCATCAACTCCCATTCGTAGTCGCGCCCGGCCAGCGAGTAATAGGTCTGGTTGGCAACAAAGCGGCTCCAGCCCTGTGCGTCGGCCACGGCCAACGATTTCATCAGCTGCCAACCGGCGTAATTGGAAGCACCCAGATAACGCACCTTGCCGGCGCGCACCAACTCATCGAGCGTGGACAGGGTTTCTTCCACCGGCGTCATCGCATCGAATGCATGCAGTTGCAGCAGGTCGATGTAGTCGGTGCGCAAACGGCGCAGCGACGCATCCACCGCACGCAGCAAACGGAAGCGCGATGCACCGGCATCGTTTGGCCCATCGCCCAGGCGCAAACCGGTCTTGGTCGAGACAATCACCTGATCGCGGCGGCCCTGCAGCGCTTGGCCAAGAATCTCTTCAGAGGCGCCGTCGGAATACACATCGGCGGTGTCGAACAGGTTCAGGCCCGCCTCAAGGCACAGATCGATCATGCGCCGCGCCTGCGCCACATCGGTATCGCCCCACGCAGAAAACAGCGGCCCCTTGCCGCCAAACGTGCCGGTGCCCAGACCGAGCACCGGTACCTTGAAGCCGGAACGGCCGAGAAAACGTGTGTCCATTGCAATGCTCCTTGGAACCGAAAGAAAACCCGCGCGCAATGCCGGTCGATCCGACACCACGCGGTGCCAGGCACGACGCTCTGCTCACCGATCACCCGCGCAATGACCGCACGCCTGCCGGTAGCGCGGTCTGCGCGCTACGCCTGAAGAATCGAATCAACCCACCTGCGCGCATGCGTCCGGCGCAGCGGCGCGACGGCGTTGCAGGTGCACGCTCCACAACGCGATGCCCAGGCCAACGGCGCTCAACAGCGCGGCGACCCACGGAGTAGCGACCAGGCCGGCGTGCGTGGCGATCGCCACACCGCCCAGCCAGGCACCCAGCGCGTTGCCAAGGTTGAATGCGGCGATATTGAGACTGGAGGCCAGGTTCTGGCCGGCACCGCGTGCATGTTCGAGCACACGCAATTGCAGCGGCGCCACGGTGGCGAAGGCGGCCACGCCCAACAGCCCGACAACCACCACCATCGCGGTCTTGTTGTGCAGGGCCAAGCCCATCGCAGCGAGCACCGCCACCAGCGTGGCCAATGTGCCCAGCAACGCGGCAGTGGCGCGCCGGTCGGCCAGGCGCCCGCCCAGCACATTGCCCACGATCATGCCGACACCGAAGACCAGCAAGACCGGCGACACCGCCGCCTGCGCGAACCCGGTCACCTGCACCAGCAGCGGCTGGATGTAGGTAAAAACCGCGAATACGCCGGCATAGCCCAGCACCGTCATCGCCAGCGCCAGCAACACCTGCCCGCGCCGCAACACCGCCACTTCCTGACGCCATGACACCGGCGCGGCCGCACCTGCGGCGGCCGGCACCCACAGCGCCACCGCAGCCGTGGCCAGCACCCCGATCACCGTCACCGCCCAGAAGGTGGCCCGCCAGCCCAGTTGCAGGCCCAGCCATGCACCGGCCGGCACGCCCAGCAGGGTGGCCACGGTGAGGCCGGCAAACATCAACGAGATGGCCGAGGCACGCCGCTCGGGCGGCACCAGAGAGGTGGCCACCACCGCGCCGACGCCGAAGAACGTGCCATGCGCCAGCGAGGTCAGCACCCGCGCGACCATCAGGCTGGCGTAGTCGGGCGCCAGGGCACAGGCGAGATTGCCCAGGGTGAAGACGACCATCAGGCTCACCAGCACGGACTTGCGCGGCCAGCGAGCGCTGAGCAACGTGAGCACCGGCGCGCCGATGCTCACGCCCAGCGCATAGCCGCTGATCAACAGGCCGGCCGCGGTGAGCGAAACGTCCAGGTCGGTGGCGACCTGCTGCAACAGGCCCATGATGACGAATTCGGTTGTTCCGATGCCAAAGGCACCGATGGTCAACGCCAGCAGGGCTGGCGGCAGACGGGACGCAGCAGCAGAAGACATGACAGAAACCCTGGAGGACTGCGCACAGCCTGCGCCACGCGATCCTCTTCAAGAAGCCTTGTTATGCTGATTCACTTTCAATGCCACGTTGACAATGTATGGACCGTCTCGGTGATATCGCGCTGTTCCTGCGCGTGCTGGACCTGGGCTCGATCACCGCCGCCGCCAACACCCTGGACCTGTCGGTGGCGGTCGCCAGCCAGCGCCTGAAGCGGCTGGAACGCGACCTCGGCGTGCGCCTGCTGCACCGGACCACCCGCCGCCTGCATCCCACACCGGAAGGGCAGCGACTGGCAGCGCGCGGCCGGGTGCTGGTGGACGACCTGGAAGCGCTGGCCGACGACCTGCGCGAGAGCGCCCACGATGTCGGCGGTACCTTGCGGGTCACGCTGTCGGCCTCGTTCGGGCGTCAGTACATTTCCCCGCTGCTGCCCGCCTTCCAGGCCCGCCACCCGCGCCTGCGCATCAGCGCGCACCTGAGCGACGACCTGGTGGACCTGGTCCAGCAGGGCTTCGACCTGGCCATTCGCATCGGCGCGCTGGACGACTCCGGCCTGGTGGCCAGGCGCATCGCCGACAACCGCCGCACGTTGGCCGCCTCGCCTGCGTATCTGCAGCGGCACGGCACACCGCGCACTCCCGAAGAATTGATGCAGCATCCAGGCGTGCTGCTGATGGGCCGCACTGGCCGCCAGGACCTGTGGACCCTGCAGACACCGGAAGGCGGCGAGGTACGGGTGCGCATGCAGAGCCGCTTCGAGAGCAACTTCGGCGAACTGGTGCGCGATGCGGTGCTCGCCGGGCAAGGCATCGGGATGTATTCGTACTGGCATATCGCCGATGACCTGCGCGCCGGCCGCCTGGTCGAAGTGATGACCGACTATCCGCCTCCCACCTCGCAGATCAGCGCAGTGATGCCCGCACGCCAGCTGCAGCCGCCGCGGGTGCGTGCGTTTGTGGAGTTCCTGCTCGAACACTTCGGCCAGACGCCGCCATGGGAATCGACCTCGGGCGCATGAGCACCGGCATGACGGCCCGCTAGAGATCGTGTGCGTCGTCGTCCTGCAGCGCGGCGATGATCGCCGAGGTCTGATCCAGTGCCCCGCAGATGCGCGGCCTCTGCCCCTTGCCCGCGATGCCGCGCAGCGGCGTGGCGTTAGGCCGCTACGGAGTGTTGCGCGCATGCCGCACGCTACATTTTCCGCCTGCGGACTTAGCAAACTGTAGGCGCAACGCGGCCAGGATGCTGGCGGCGCGACGACGCGAACGCCTTATTTCCCGCTGCGCTGCAGGCGTTTGCCCAGCGCGCGGCGCTGGGCGTCGCTGAGTAGATGTCCGTGCGTGCGCAACAGGCCGATGATCTGCTGGTGCGCCAGCTGCGTGCGCCTGGCAAGCTCGGCGGTCGCCGCTTGCTCGATCGCCTTCCAGTCGGCAGGGGTGGAGGGAGCAGCTAGGGATCGGGGTTTTGCAGGCATGACGATCGGGGCACCGGAGACAGGTCGCAAGAATACGGAATGTGCGTGAGTGATCGATCAGCGGCAGCGGCTTGATGGCTGCGCCCGCACCGCCACGCGCAAGCATCCGCGGCATTGTCGAGTCTGCCATTGATGGGCGCACCACGGCGTCCCTTGTAGGATCGCGCTACCGCGGCTGTGCCGCACAGCGCCAGCGCACGAGCGTTCCGCATGCCATCCGCCACCGCCAACCTCACTGACATCCTGCTGCGCCACGCGCCGGCCGACGGCATGCACGCCACGCAGATCGCCGGGCTGCATGTGATGCGCAGCGCCGTCGCCACCGACGCCATCCCCACCGTCTACACGCCGATGCTGTGCCTGGTGGCGCAGGGCCGCAAGCGCGCGATGCTGGGCGCACAGGCCTATCACTATCATCCGCAGATGTATCTGGTGGCGTCGGTCGATCTGCCCATCGTCGGTTCGGTGATCGAGGCCAGCGCCACGCACCCGTACCTGTGCTTCTGCCTGGACCTGGACACCGCCGTGCTCAGCGAGCTGGCGATCCACCATGCGGAACTCGCCGAGCCGCAGCGCGATGCCACAGCTGCCGGTCTATTGCTCAACCGCAGCACACCGCAGCTGTACGACACCGCGGTGCGGCTGGCAGGCCTGCTCGACCGACCGCAGGAGATCGCCGCGCTGGCACCGCTGGTGACGCGCGAACTGCTGTATCGCCTGATGGCCGACCCCGCCAATACGGTAGTGCGCCAGATGGCCATTGCCGATAGCCGCCTCAACCAGATTTCCAAGGCCATCGTGTGGTTGCGCGAGCACTACGCACAGCGTTTCAGCATCGAACAGATCGCCGATCTGTCGGCGATGAGCCGCTCCACCTTCCATGCGCACTTCAAGACAGTGACCTCGATGACACCGCTGGAGTACCGCTCGCATCTGCGCGTGCACGAGGCGCGCCGGCTGATGGTGGCCGACGCGCTTACCGCCGCTGACGCCGGGTTTCGGGTCGGCTATGAAAGCGCATCGCAATTCAGCCGCGATTACGCGCGCATTCTGGGCAAGCCGCCCGCGCGCGATGCGCAGCGGTTACGCGCAAGCGCGCCCGACGCGACGGAAGCGGCGTGAGACTGCTGGCCTGACCTCGCTGCAGCCGTCTGCACGCGGACATCGCGCTGTGCGCGACATCTGCGCTGCCCAAGCAGCGATGCCGATGCAGTGAGTAGGTGCCGTCGAAACGGCAGACCCAGCACAGCAGCGTGATTACTTACTCAATCGGCTTGGTACTGCGCCTCTGTCACCTGCTCGAGCCAGGTCACCGGCGAGCCATCCACCGATTCTGCGATGGCAATGTGCGACATCGCCACCGTCGCGTTTGCGCCGTGCCAATGCTTGACGCCAGGCGGAATCCACACGATGTCGCCGGGGCGAATCTCCTGCGCCGGCTTGCCCCATTCCTGCACCCGCCCCGCACCGGCGGTGACGATGAGCGTCTGCCCCAGCGGATGGGTATGCCACGCAGTGCGCGCGCCCGGCTCGAAGGTCACCGTGGCACCGCCCACGCGTGCCGGCGCATCGGCCTGAAACGGCGCATCGATACGCACCTTGCCGGTGAAGTAATCGGCCGGGCCCACGGCCGACGCCGCGCCGCCGGCACGGCTTACCTTGATCGGTGCCTGCGTCTGCCCCGCATGCTCCTCGCCACCCTGCCCCTCACCCCCCGGAGCGGTGGTAGCGGCCATCATCGACAACGACATTGCAGTTGCGAACAGATTCATTGCAGTACTCCTTGAACGTAGTGAAACAACGTAGCGGTCGCTCGCCGGGCGACGCGCAGGGCGCCACTCAGATCGAAGCGAACCAGTAGCTGCTGCGCGATCGAGCAGCAACCGCATCGGTAGGGCAGTCGGCAGCTGAGCATCGCCCTGCCCTGCATCCGGTGGCCTGCACTGTAGCGCGCATGTGCGCGCGCACTGCCCCTGCAAATCCGCATACAGCTAGAAACGCAGCGCATCAATGCGCCTGCGCTGCGGGCCGCCACGACATTGAGGCCATCACACGCCATCGCGCATGATGCTGGCCGCATGAATCGCATGCCTGGAGCGGGCACTGGCAGCAATGGCTCGGGAAAACCTCAACGACCTGCAGGTCTTCGTCACGGTGGCGCGCGAAGGCAGCTTCACCCGCGCTGCCGCGCAGCTGGGCGTCTCGCAATCGGCGTTGAGCCATACCGTGCGTGCCCTGGAAACGCGCTTGGGCATCCGCTTGCTGACCCGCACCACGCGTAGCGTCTCAATGACCGAAGCCGGTGCGCGCCTGTTCGAAACGGTGGCGCCGCGGCTGCAGGAGATCGACGACGAGCTGTCTGCGCTGACCGACTTCCGCGACAAGCCGGCCGGCACCATCCGCATCACCAGCGCCGGCCACGCCGCCGATGCCTACGTGTGGCCGGCGCTTTCGAAAGTGCTGCCCGACTATCCGGACCTCAGGATCGAAGTCACCGTGGATTACGGTCTGGCCGATATCGTGGCCGAGCGCTACGACATCGGCATCCGCTTGGGCGACCAGGTGGCCAAGGACATGATTGCAGTGCCGATCAGCCCACCGCAGCGCATGGCGGTGGTCGCGGTGCCGGGCTACTTCGTGCATCACACCATCCCGGCCGTTCCGGCCGATCTGGCGCAGCACAACTGCATCGGCCTACGCCTGCCCACACACGGTGGGTTGCTGGCCTGGGAGTTCGACAACGCCGGGCGCGAGGTCAAGGTGCGCGTGGACGGGCAATGGACCTTCAACAGCAGCAGTGCGATGTTGCGCGCCGCATTGGCCGGCGCGGGTATCGCGTATCTGCCGGAATCCATGGTGCTGGACCACATCGCCGCCGGCCAGCTGCGCCGCGTGCTGGAGGACTGGTGCGAGCCCTTCGAGGGCTATTACGCCTATTACCCCAGCCGTCGCCAATCCTCCGCCGCACTGCGCGTGGTGATCGATGCGCTACGGCAAGGTCTGACGCGCGAATAAGCATGTTTCGTGGGCGGGCGCCTGCGCGCGAGGAAGCCTTCCCGCAACCGCCCGTCGCGCGCAGGCACGCTGCTGCTCGGGATCGCCGCTAAAACCCGCTGGGTGTCTCGCGTTTACGTTGCGCCGTCGGATGTGCCGCCACCGGACGATAGGCACGCAAGAACAGCGCCACCGCACCGCTGACATAGGCCGCTTGCCGCACGGCGCGGTCATGCGATGCCGCCTCGCGTGCCGCCGCATTGGACGGCAGGCCGGTCATCAGCCCGAAGAAATGCACCGATGCGTCCGGCAGGTTGTCGATCGCCAACGCAGCTTTGTCGAGCTCACGCGCCAACAGGGTGCGCATCATGCGGTCGTAGCGCTCGAAGCACAGCATCCACATCTCCTCGCGCATCTGGCTGGGCACTAGCGGCGGTCGCACCAGCCCGTAGGCGGTATCGTCCAGCGCACCGCGGCTTGCAACGTTTAGTAGCGCATTGGCAACGGCAATCAGGCGCTGATCCAATGGACCACGCGCCTGCAGCAGCACGTCCCAATGACTGCGTGGGGCATGCGCCAAGGCCTCGAGCGTGGTGCGGAACAACACCTCCTTGGAAGCGAAATACGCGTACACCGTGGCCTTGGACACCAGCGCATGGCGGGCAATGCTGTCCATGCTGGTGCGGTCGAAGCCGTCATGTTGAAACAGCGCACGCGCCGCCGCCAGGATCGCGCTACGTTTGCCGGATAGCGAACGCGCGCGTGGCGGCGTATCACCGGCCAGGCTGGCGTCACCCACGGGGCTGCGCTGTCGCAACGCTGGCCATCTCCGGTTCTGCGGTCTGCAACCAGCCGCCGCCCATCGCCTTGTAGAACGTCACCAAGTTGGTGAAGCGCGACAACTGCGTGCCGATCAAGGTCTGCTGTGCGCTGTACAGCGAGCGCTGCGCATCCAGCGCCTGCAGATAGCTGTCGATACCGCGCTCGAAACGCGCCTGCGACAACCGATAGCTATCGGCAGTTGCATCGACCAACGCCTGCTGGGCCTGTAATTGCCGGCCCAGCGTGTCGCGTTGCGCAAGTGCGTCGGACACTTCGCGGAACGCGCTCTGGATGGATTTTTCGTAACGGGCCACTTCGATATCGCGATTGGCCTTGGCCATGTCCAGGTTGGCGCGATTGCGCCCGGCGTTGAAGATCGGCAAGGTCAGCGACGGCACGAAGCTCCAGGCGCGCGTGCCCGAATCGAACAGGTTCGACAGGCTGCTGCTGGACGAGCCCAGCGAGCCGGTGAGGCTGATGCTGGGGAAGAACGCCGCGCGCGCTGCACCGATGTTGGCATTGGCCGCACGCAGGTTGCGCTCGGCCTCCAGGATGTCCGGGCGACGTTGCAGCAACTGCGAGGACACCCCTGCCGGCACGCTGGCCAGCACGTTGCCGTCCACACTGGCACCATCGGGTAACGCGCGCGGCAACAAGGCGTCCGGCAACTGCGTGCCGACCAGCAGCACCAGGGCATTGCGATCCTGCGCCACCTGCGCGGTATAGCGCTCCACATCCACGCGTGCGGTTTCCACCGTGGTTTGCGCCTGGCGCAAGGTGAGCTGCGAGGCCACGCCCAGCTCGAAACTGCGTTGCTGCAGGCGATAGCTGTCGCTTTGGCTGCTCAAGGTGGACTGCGCCAGCTGCAGCGATGCCTGATCGGCAGCCAGCGTCAGATAGGCGGTGGCGACTTCGGCGACCAGGCTGATATGCGTGCTGCGGCGCGCTTCGGCGGTGGACAGAAATTGTTGCAGCGCCTGCTCCTTGAGGCTGCGCACGCGCCCGAACAGATCCAGTTCGTACGCGCTGATGCCGACGTTACCGCTGTAGGTGCGGAACACTGCCGGCTGCCCGGGGATGGCCAGTTCGGACGGCGTGCGCGCATTGTTGGAGGTACCGGTGCCATCGATGGACGGCACCAATGCAGCGCGCTGCACCCGGTATTGCGCACGCGCCACTTCGATATTGAGTGCGGCCACGCGCAGGTCGCGGTTGTTTTGCAGCGCCAGCGCGATCACCTGCTGCAACGCGGGGTCGGTGAAGACCTCGCGCCAGCCGATATCGGCCACGTTGCGCGCCTGTTCGGTTTCGGCGGCATCGGGCGTTGTGGTGGAGCCGGCACCGGCGAAGTGGTCCGGCACCGGTGCATCGGGGCGCGTGTAGCGCGGCATCATGGTGCAGCCAGACAGCACGCTGGCCACCGCGATCGCGGCAAGTGTCATGCGAATCGGTGTCATGTCAGTGTCCTGTCGGTTGCGGAGTAGCGGGCGTGGCAGGTTGCGCGCGGCGCTTGAATAACCCGCTGACCAGCACGAAGAACAGCGGTACGAAAAAGATCGCCAGCACCGTGCCGGACAACATGCCGCCGATCACCGCCGTGCCCAGCGCATGCTGCGCGCCGGCACCGGCACCGCTGCCGAGCACCAACGGCACCACGCCCAGAATGAAGGCCAGCGATGTCATCAGGATCGGCCGCAAACGCATGCGCGCCGCTTCCAGCGCCGACTCGATCAGGCTCTTGCCGCTCTCGTGCAGCTCCTTGGCAAACTCCACGATCAGGATCGCGTTTTTCGATGCCAGGCCAATGGTGGTCAACAACCCCACCTGGAAGTACACGTCATTCATTTTCCAGGTCAGTATCGCGCCCAGCAGCGTGCCGAACACGCCCAGCGGCACCACCAGAATCACCGAGAACGGAATCGCCCAGCTTTCGTACAACGCGGCCAGACACAGGAACACGATCAGGATCGACAGGCCGTACAACAGGCCGGTCTGGCCGGTGGAGGATTTTTCCTGCCGCGACAACCCGGTCCACTCGAAGCCGATGCCCGGCGGCAATTTGGCCGCCGCCGCTTCCACGATCTGCATCGCTTCGCCACTGGACGCCGCGCCGGGCAGCGCCATGCCCAGGATCTCCACCGACGGCACGCTGTTGTAGCGCTCCAGCCGCGGCGAGCCCGATTGCCAGCTGGCAGTCGCGAAGGCATTGAACGGCACCATGGTGCCGGCGCTGTTGCGCACGAACCAGCGGTCGACGTCCTGCGGGTTCATACGGTAAGGCGCGTCGGCCTGCAGCATCACCTTCTTGACCCGTCCCTTGTCGATGAAGTCGTTGACGTACACGCTGCCCCACGCACTGGCGAAGGTGTTGTTGATGTCGGCGATCGACACCCCCATCGCCTGCGCACGGTGCGGGTCGATCTCCAGCTTGAACTCGGGCGTGTCTTCCTGCCCGTTCGGGCGCACCGCCACCAGGCGTTTGTCTTGCGACAGCTCGGCCAGCAACTGATTGCGCGCTTGCATCAAGGCGTCATGGCCCAGATTTGCGCGGTCCTGCAACATCAGATCGAAGCCGGTGGCATTGCCCAACTCCGACACCGCCGGCGGCGCGAACGCAAATACCCTGGCATCGCGGATGCTGGCGAAAAAAGCGCCAGCCTTGCCGGCTACGTCGGTGACGCTCTGGCCCTTGCCGGTACGCTCGTCCCATGGACGCAATTTGACGAAGGCAAACCCCACGTTCTGCCCGGTGCCGGCAAAGCTGAAACCGGACACCGCAAACACGCCTGACACCGAATCCTTCTGATCGACCAGGAAGTGATGCTCCACCTGTTTGAGCACCTCGTTGGTCCGCGTATCGGTAGCACCGGGCGGCAACTGCACCAGCACGAACAACGTGCCCTGGTCCTCGTCCGGCAAAAAGCCCACCGGCAACTTCATGAAACCGAACACCACCAGCGCCAGCAACACCGCATAGGCCAGCATGTACCGCCAGCCCTTGCCCAGCATGTGCCGCACCACGCCTTGATAGCGGTGATTGCCGCGATCGAATACGCGGTTGAACCAGCCGAAAAAGCCAGTAGTGGCCATGCCATGGCCTTTGTGCACCGGCTTGAGCAAGGTGGCGCACAAGGCCGGGGTCAGGATCATCGCCACCAGCACCGACAAGGTCATCGCCGAGACAATCGTGATCGAGAACTGGCGGTAGATCACCCCGGTGGAGCCGCCGAAGAACGCCATCGGCACGAACACCGCCGCCAGCACCAGCGCAACACCGACCAGCGCACCGGAAATCTGGTCCATCGATTTGCGTGTGGCGTCCTTGGGCGACAACTGCTCCTCACCCATCACGCGCTCGACGTTTTCCACCACCACGATGGCATCGTCCACCAGCAGGCCGATCGCCAGCACCATCGCGAACATGGTCAACGTATTGATGGTGAAACCGAAGACGGCGAGCACGCCGAAGGTACCCAGCAACACCACCGGCACCGCAATGGTTGGAATCAAGGTGGCACGGAAGTTCTGCAAGAACAGATACATCACCAGGAACACCAGCACTACCGCTTCGATCAAGGTGCGGACCACCTGCTCGATGGAGATGCGCACGAACGGTGTGGTGTCGTACGGCTTTTGCACCTTCATGCCCGGCGGGAAGAATTTCTCCTGTTCTTCCAGGCTTTTGTCGATGGCGCGCACCGTATCCAGCGCATTCGCACCGGTGGCCAGCTTGATCGCCAGACCTGCGGCCGGCTTGCCGTTATAACGGCCTACCGTGTTGTAGCTTTCGCTACCCAGTTCGATACGTGCCACATCGCGCAGCCGCACCTGCGCGCCATCGGCCTGCGTGCGCAGCAGGATGTTTTCGAATTGCTCGGCGGTCTTGAGCCGGGTCTGCGCAGTGATGGTGGCATTGAGCTGCTGGTTGGCCACCGCCGGCAACGCGCCGAGCTGGCCGGCCGACACCTGCGCGTTCTGCGCCTGGATGGCAGTGCGCACATCCACCGGGGTGAGATTGAAATTGCTCAGCTTGTCCGGGTCAAGCCAGACGCGCATGGCGTATTGCGAACCGAACAACGTGGTGTCGCCCACGCCTTCGACACGGCTGATGGTTTCCTGCACGTTGGCAGCTACGTAGTCGGACAGGTCCGAGTCGCTCATGCTGCCGTCTTCGGAGGTGAAGGCCAGCACGTTGAGGAAATTGGTGGCCGACTTGGTCACCGTCACACCCTGCTGCTGCACTTCCTGCGGCAGCAACGGCGTGGCCAGCGACAACTTGTTTTGCACCTGCACCTGCGCAGTGTCCGGGTCGGTGCCGTTGTCGAAGGTCAGCGTAATGGTCACCGCACCGCTGGATTCGCTGGTGGAGGCCATGTAGCTGAGATGGTCCAGCCCCTTCATCTTCTGCTCGATGACCTGGGTGACGGTGTCTTCCAGCGTCTGCGCCGAGGCGCCCGGATAATTGGCGGTAATGGCGACGGCGGGCGGCGCGATGCTGGGGTATTGCGCAATCGGCAAGGTGGCGATGGACAGGATGCCGGCCAGCATCACGATGATGGCCAACACCCACGCGAAAATCGGACGGTCAATGAAAAAGCGTGCCATGTCGTGTGATCCGCCTTAATTTGCCGCACGCGGCGTGCTGGGCGCAGATGGCGCGCCCGCAGCGTCGCTGCGCTTTGGTTGCCATGGCACGGTCTTGACCTGGATGCCGTCGCGCGCACGCGAAGCGCCTTCGACCACCACCTGTTCGCCGGGCTTCAGGCCGCTGCGCACCAGCCACTGGTCCCCGACTTCGCGGTCGGTGTCCAGCACGCGCAACTGCAACTTGTGGTCGGCACCGACCACGAAGACGGTCGGCTTGCCGGCACCATTGCGCGAGACCGCCTGCTGCGGCACCAGCACGCCCTGTTGCTTGACGCCTTCCTGCAGCACTGCGCGCACGTACATGCCCGGCAGCAGATCCGCGTTGGGGTTGGGGAACACCGCGCGCAGGGTGATCGAGCCGGTGTTCTGGTCCACGGTGACATCGGAGAACGCCAGCTGGCCCTGCAACGGATAGCGGCTGCCGTCTTCCAGCAGCAGCGACACTTTGGCCGCGCCTTCGCCGGCCTTTTCCAGGTCGCCGCGCGCCATCGCCTGCTTCAGCCGCAACACCGCCACACTGGGCTGGGTGACGTCGATATAGATCGGGTCCAGCTGCTGGATGGTGGTCAGCGCGGTGGCCTGATTGGCGGTCACCAACGCGCCCGGCGTGACACTGGAGCGGCCGATGCGGCCGGAGATCGGGGCGTCCAGACGGGCGAACGCCAGGTTGATACGCGCGGTCTCCACGCTGGCCTTGCCGGCCGCCACGTCAGCCTCGGCCTGGCCCAGCGCTGCGTCGGTGTCGTCGCCTTCCTGCTGGCTGATCGCCTTGATCTGCGCCAGCTCGGTGTAGCGCTCGGCCTTGAGCCTGGCGGTGCGCAGATTTGCCTGCGCCTTGGCCAGCGTGGCCTGGGCGCTGGCGTAGCTGGCGCGGTAGGTCGCCGGATCGATCTGGTACAGCGTCTGCCCGGCCTTGACGTCGCCGCCTTCGGTGAACTGGCGCGACTGCACGATGCCGCCTACCTGCGGCCGGATTTCGGCGATCAGGTACGGCACGGTGCGCCCCGGCAGCGCGGTGGTCAGCGGCACTGGCTGCTGCTTGACGGTCAGCACCGCCATCTCGGGAGTGCCCTCTTCTGGCGGTGGTCCGCCCGGCGGGCTGCCGCAGGCGCTGAGCAGGACGGTGGCGGCAACAGCAAACAACGGCAGGCGGTAAGAGGCTTGAGAACGCACGAGAAGGTCTCCGAAGACGCGCGATTAAAAATATAAACGGTACGGTTCGGTATCCTAATAAGCTCAACCGTGGGCGTCAAGCATTTCTGCCCAGTTGGTATACTTATGAATTAGCAGGAGGACGGGATGCGGGTCAGAACCGAAGCAAAGCGCGACGCCATCATTCAGGCTGCCAGCGAGGTATTCCTCGAACTGGGCTTCGAAGGGGCGTCGATGTCGCAGATCGCGGCCCGGGTCGGCGGCTCCAAGCGCACGCTGTACGGCTATTTTCCGTCCAAGGAAGAGCTGTTCGTTGCGTTTGCCAAAGACATGTCCGACAGCTACATCGACCCCTTGCTGGATGCGCTGTCGCAGAGCAGCGGCCCCATTGCCGTGGCCTTGCAGCGTTTTGGCGAGGACATCCTCACCTTCCTGTGCGCCCCCTCCTCGATCACCATCTGGCAGACCATCATCGGCGTCTCCGGCCGCTCGGAAGTCGGCGCGCTGTTCTTCAATGCCGGTCCGGAAGAAGGCATGCAGCGCGTCGCCGACTTTCTGCAACTGCAGATCGACCGTGGCCTGATGCGGCGTACCGACGCGTCGTTGGCCGCACGCCAACTGGGCGCCCTGTTCGAAGCGGAAACGCTGATGCCCTGCCTGTTCGGTGCGCTGAAAGATCCGTCGCCCGAGTATCTGCGCGACGCCACGCAACGCGCGGTGGAGATGTTTCTGGCGGCGTATGGCTGCGAGGCGGGCAAGACGGCCTAAAGCGCTGCGTCCGCGCCGTTGCGGTTTGTGCTGCGCGCACCATCACCTGCGCAGGCGGGCGCATCACGCGTGCATCGGCTTGCGTGGTGGTTGAACACTGAAATGACCGCGCCGTCAGCGCGATCAGGCATGGAACCGGCTCAACGAACGCGCTGTTCCAACCCGGCCTGGAGGCGCCGCGTGAACTCCATGCGCCGTACCGGGTTTGAAATGTCGGTGACGCTGCGCGCAGGTCAGGCATCGGGAAAGCGAGCGCTCGCTGACCGATGATCGATGACCCGCTGGCTTGAACGCTGCGGGCCGTCAACGCGTTGCTGTACCACGCAGCGACACCCATGGTGCCGCCACTTGGCGGCATCGGAACCGGTGATCTGCCGCATTCAACCGGCTGCGCGCTACCGCCGCCTCACTGCACCACTACGCACACTACTGCCCTGGCATCGCGCCGCGGGCGTGCCGAAGCCGCGCGTTGCGCGACCTGGCGGGAGGCTTACTCCGACACTGCGCACTTGGCGCACAGGCCATGCACTTCCAGCGTCTGCGCCTGCGGCTGGAATCCCAGCGCCTTGGCGCGGGCTTCCAGTTGCGCCACCACCTCGCGGTCTTCCAGTTCCACGGCGCTATGGCAGCGGTCGCAGATCAAAAACGGCACCGAATGCTGGGCGCTGTTGGGGTGGTGGCAGGCGACGAAGGCGTTGACCGATTCGAGCTTGTGCACAAAGCCATTGGCCATCAAAAAATCCAGCGCGCGGTACACCGTAGGCGGGGCATCGGCGCCCACGCCCTTGCCTTCGCGCACCCAGTCCAGCAGTTCGTAAGCCTTGACTGGTTTGCCGGCGTCGGCGATCAGCCGCAGGACGTTGGCACGGATCGGCGTCAGCCGCAGGCCGCGCTCGCTGCAGGCGCGCTCCACCGCGCGCACGAAGCTGTTGGCATCGTCCACGTGATGATGCGGGGCCGTGCAGGCATGGTCCTGGTCGTGCGGTTGGGTGTGCGTGTGCTTGGTCATACAGGCTCCGGCGTCAGGCCGCTCCAATCTTGATGAGTGCCGCATCGATGCGTTTCAAGGCACCCTGGCGACCAGCCAGGTACACCGTCTGCGAAATGTCCGGGCTGACCTGGGTGCCGGTGATGGCCACCCGCAGCGGCTGGGCGACCTTGCCCATGCCCAGTTCCAGCGCCGCGGCGGCCTCGTGCAGCGCCGCCGACACGCTTTCCACGCTCCACTCGCTCAGCGCCGCCAGCATCTCGCGCGCCTTGCCCAGCGGCACTTCCGCACCGAGCTTCAGGTGCTTGATCACCGCCGCTTCGTCGTAGGTTTCCAGCGGCTGGTACCAGACCACGGCTTTTTCGGCCATGTCCTTCAGCGTCTGCACGCGCTCGCGCAGCGCCACCACCACATCGGCAGCGGCCGGGCCGGCGCCGATGTCCAGGCCAAGCTTGGCGAGCTGATATTCCAGCTGCGGCGCGATGCTGGCCGGGTCATCGGTCTTCAGATAATGCTGATTGACCCAACCGAGCTTGGCCATGTCCAGGCGCGCAGCCTTGGAATTGACGTCCTTGACATCGAACAGGTCCAGCAGTTCCTGCTGGCTGAACAACTCCTGGTCGCCATGCGACCAGCCCAGACGGGCCAGGTAATTGATCAGCGCATGCGGCAGGTAGCCGGCGTCCTTGTACTGCATGACATCGGCCGCGCCGGTGCGCTTGGACAGCTTGGCGCCCTGCTCGTCCAGGATCATCGGCATGTGCGCGAACTTGGGCACCGGCGCGCCCAGTGCTTCATAGATGTTGATCTGGCGCGGGGTGTTGTTGATGTGGTCGTCGCCGCGGATCACCTCGGTGATGCCCATGTCCCAATCGTCCACCACCACCGCAAAGTTATAGGTGGGGAAGCCGTCCGGGCGGAAGATCACCATGTCGTCGAGCTCGCTGTTGGCGATCTCGATGCGGCCCTTGATCAGGTCGTCGAACACCACCGTGCCGCCGACCGGGTTCTTGAAGCGGATCACCCGGTTGGGGTCGTCGCGGTACGGCAGCTGCTGCTCGCGCGCGGCGCCGTTGTAGCGCGGCTTTTCCTGCTTGGCCATCGCGGCCTCGCGCATGGCGTCGAGCTCTTCGCGGCTTTCGTAGGCGTAATAGGCCTTGCCCTGCGCCAGCAGCTGCTCGGCCACCTCTTGATAGCGGGCAATGCGCTGGGTCTGGTAGACCGGGCCTTCGTCGTAGCCCAGGCCCAACCAGTCCATCGCCTCCAGGATGGCGTCGATGGCCGCCTGGGTGCTGCGTTCGCGGTCGGTGTCTTCGATGCGCAGCACGAACTCGCCGCCGCGGTGGCGCGCCTCCAACCAGCAATACAGGGCGGTGCGGGCGCCGCCGATGTGCAGGTAACCGGTGGGGCTGGGAGCAAAGCGGGTGCGGCAGGTCATGGAACGCTCGGCGAAACGGGAGTGCGCCGATTTTACCTTGCGCAGCGTGGCCCTGCCCGGCCGGGTGCGGCGGCGGTGATGTCGGGTGCCGCAGCGGCGCCGCATCGCGCATCGACGGTGGTGCCGGCATGCCCGTGTCCTTGCCGCGCAACGCCTTCAGCCGCTCGCGTCTGCGCTGCGATCAGACCCTTGAAGCTCGACCGCCGGCTGCGCACTGCACGCTGCGGCCGGCGTCGGCCTGGCTCAGCGATTGCGCAACAAGTCGCCGTACACCACGCATTCGCCATCGCTGCGCGCCGGGCCGGGCGCGTCGTACAGCACCAGCCAGCTGGGAACCTTGCCGGCCAGCTGCGGCGGCAGGTTACAGATGGCTTCGGCGCGGTCGCTGTCCTTGCCATGCGGCAGCACCGCCGATTCCAACAAGGCATGCTGAAAGCGCACCGGCTCGCGGTTGGCGGCCAGCACGGTGCGTGCGTCCGGCCATTTGAACAGGCGGATCTCGCCGTTCAACACCATCGTGGGGCCGGCCAGCAGATACAGATCGTCGCCGGAATAATGCAGATCGCGGATGCCCAGCCCGCCCAGTTGCAGGAAGTGCTTGCGCAGCAGCGTGCCGTCGTCGTCCAGCGGCGCCAGGCGCAGATGGTCGCCATGCGCTTCCACCTGGATTTCCAGCAGCGCCGACCAGCCGCGCAGCACCGGCCCGCGCAGCCCAAGCAGCAGGCGCTTCCCGTCGGCCACGATGCCTTCGATATCGAAGCCATTGTCCTTGCCGGGAATCTTCAAAAACGGGCCAAAATGCGCGTCGTCGGCCAGCAGCTCGGTGAGCTGGTTGTGCTTGGCGTCGCCCTTGAGCCGCAGCGCGCGGCGGCCATCGGCAGCCTCGCGCACCAGCCGTGGCGTGCCATCGGCATCGGACTCGATCGGCAGGCAGGCCAGCAGGCGGCGGTTGGCGTCGAGCTTGAGTTTGGTCAGGCGTTTGGCGTTGTCGGCATCGTCGCGGCCGGGCTTGGCGTTCTTGCGCTTCAAGCCATGCGAGCCGATCACCCAAAGATAGCCGTCCGACAGGCCCATGCCTTCCAGATCGGCTTCCTCTGCGTCCTCCCCCGGAAGATCCAGCAGCTCGGCCAGTGGGAAACTCTGGCCCTCACCGAAGCGCAGCGTCTCACGCTGGGTCGGCTGCAGCTTGCGCAGGCGATCCACCGCGCAGGCTTCGTCGCCGGCCACCCACAGCCAGTCGTCGGTAAACGCCGCGCCGGACAGATTGCTGTGCACCAGCGCGCCGGGTGCGAACTCCAGCCGGACGCTGTGCGGAATCAGGGTTTTCTTGGCCATGGGAACCTGGTGGGTGGTGTTACGAAGTTGGGCGATTGAAGGCCTGCGCACGTAGCTGCGCGGTCGCTGCATGCGGCGGCAGGTGCTGAGCGCACCCACCGCGTTTGCAACCTCCGCGCCTGCGCACGATGCGAGCAGGGGATCAATCGTTCTTGGTCAATCGAACGCGGCCAGCTTGGCACGCGCCACTTCCGGCGCCAACTGCCCCGACCAATCGCGGTCGTTGGCCACCTGCGCGTGGGCGCGGCTGGCTTCGAACGCATCGAAGTCCAGCGCGGCATACGCCCAGACGGTGTCTGCATCGGTTTGCGCCAGCACGCCGTCGGCGGGGAAGCCCACATCCATCGGTGCAAACACCGCCGCCTCGCCGGTGTTGATGTCCAGCGCGGGGCTCCAGGGCGCCTCACCGGCGGTGACCGATTGCGCGACGAACATGCGGTTTTCCAGTGCGCGCGCCAGACACCCGACCCGCACGCGGGTGGCGCCGGCGGCAGTGTCGGTACAACTGGGCACGATCAACAGGCGCGCGCCTGCTTCGTACTGCGCGCGCACCGGCAACGGGAACTCGCTGTCGTAGCAGATCGCAATCGCCGCACGCACGCCGTCCAGCTCGAACACCTTCAATGCATCGCCCGGCTCGATCAGCCCGGTGGCTTTTTCGAACCCGGTCAGTTGCAGCTTGTCCTGCCAACCGTGGCCGCCGTCGGGCGTGAACCAGTCGCTGCGATTGCGATAGCGGCCATGGCCCAGATCCAGCAGAAAACTCCCGGCAATCAGATGCAACCGGTGCTGCCGCGCCAGGCCGGCAAACAGCTCCAGCCACGCCGTTCGCAGCGCCTGGATGGCCGCCAACGACTCAGGCAGGCCGGCCGAAACCTGCGTGCCGAACGTGGCCGCCAGCTCCAACGACAGATATTCCGGCAGCACCGCCACCCGCGCGCCGGCAGCCGCAGCCTCGCCGATCAGTGCCGACATGCGCGCGGCGAAGGCTGCGAAATCCACGGGTTTGCCGATCGGATACTTGGCAACGGCAATGGTGAGCGGAGCATTCATCGGCAAGCTTCCTTTAACGGCTCTATAGCGACGTAAAACGTGCGCAGCAACGCAATCGACTGCACCACGCTCAAGGTTTCAGCGCGCGCGTCCACACACTCAAGCTGTGGTCGATCTGCCCATGTTGCAACTCCGCCCACTCCAGCTGCACCTGCATGCCTGGCTGCGGCGCGTAACCGCGCTTGCGCCAGAACACATCGTTGGGGCGATAGTCGGCAGGTTTGCGCGGGTCGTCCGCTGCACGTTCCACCGAGCAGAACGCGGCGAGCGTAAAGCGGCCCAATGCTCGGGCATGCGCCTCGCGCCTGTCGAAGAAGGCATGGCCAATGCCCTGCCCGCGATACGCCGACAACAACACCGACTCGCCGAAATAAAACACGCTGGCCGGGTCGATGCCGGCGGCGCTGAATGGCGTGTGGAAAGCGGCGCTGTCGTCGAGCAACGGCAAGCCGGTGGAGGCGCCGATGACCGCATCGCCATCGCGCGCCAGGACGAACACGCTATCGGGCGAAGCGGCATAGGCAGCCAGATAGTCGCGTTCGTAGCCGGCATCGCCGTCGTACAGATACGGCCATGCGCGGAACACCGCGATGCGCAACTGCGCTAGCGCATCCAGATACGGCAACACCGCGTTGCCGTGAACTGTTTCAACGATCAGGGAGGTGCCGGTCATGCGGCCATGGTAAGCGAGCCTGGCCATGTTGCGCTGCTGCACTGCCGCGGCTCAACGCAGCCAGCCGTCATGGCGCTGGGCCGCGTTGCCGGGCTGTTGCCACATCAACCACACCGCCGCTTCTTCCTGGGCCACCAGCACCCCAAGCAGCGCATCGGTACTGCGCGCCCAGTAACTACCGTTACTCAAGCGCTGCCACGGCCCGTAGCCGCGCACACGTGCGTCCGGTGCCGGCGCCTGCTGCTGCCGCGACGCCTGCAAAAAACTGCATCCATCCACACGCAAGGCCTGCGCCGTGCGCGCATGCAGGCGCAGGCCGATCACCCCACGGCGGCCCTCGCGCGCCAGCGGCAACGCCGACAGCGGCGAGCCTTCCCATTGCGACAGTGGCGCTGCGGGAAGCAGCGCCACCGTGTCGATTCCGGCGGGCAGCAAACGCTGCGCCCGCCGGTACACCTGTGCATGCGCGCGCATGTCGACCTCAGCGCAGGCTGTTGCCAAGCTCGTACCAATCGACCTTACGCGTCACCCACATGATGCTGGCCAGGATGCCGAACAGCAGCAGCGCCCCCATCAGCAACGAGTTGTCTTCCGAGACCAGCAGGCTATAGAGCACGCCATACAACGCCGTCAGCATCACCGAGAACCCGGCAGCGCGTACCCAGCTCCGCAACACGCCGGACAGATAGAAGAACTGCAGGCCGATACACGCCGCCGCCGACACCAGATACGCCTGCCAGAACGCGATGTGCTCGGAAAGGCTCAGCAGCAACAGGAAGAAGATCGCCAGCGCCAGGCCGACCAGCAGGTATTGCAACGGATGGATCGGCAAGCGCTTGATCAGCTCGAACAACACGAACGCCACAAAGGTCAACACCACGAACAGGATGCCGTACTTGCTGGCGCGATCGGCCTGGGTATACACATCCACCGGGTCGACCAGACGCACTTCCAGCGTATCCAGCGACGACTGCGACGACTGCAGCTGCGTCTGCGCACCGGTTGCCAGCGACGACAGCGACCAACTCGCATCGAAGCCACGCTCGCTGATGGTCGGCGCATTCGGCAGAAAGCGCCCACCGAACAACGGATGCGGCCACGCCGAGCGCAGCGCGATGTCGTTATTGTCGGCAATCGGCGCGATGGTCAGACTGCGCGTGCCATCCAGCACGAATGCCATATCCACCGCATTGCCATCGACCAGCTTGCCGGCCAGCGGATCGCCCAAGGGCTGCAGATCGGCGTGAATGCCGGCAGAGCGCGATGCCAGGCCGCCAGCGCCGCTTTCCAGCGTCAGCGTGCGGCCGTCCACCCGCAGCGTTGGCGTGCCGACCAAGCCACGCACGTCCGAAATGCCCACGGCCAGATGCGGCTGACCATAGCTGCGCCCGGCCACGGCCGGATACTCGAGCGGGTCGAATTCGGCCTTGAGCTTGGCCTTCCACGAATACACCTGCACGCGGAACAGGCCGATCTTGCGCTCGGACGGCAGCAACTCGCCGCTCAGGTTGAGCGTGCGAGGGGTCTGCAGCAGCTGCCCATCGCGCTTGCGCCAGACCTTGTGCGACTTGCCCTCCTCGTCCGGCTCGGTCACCTGCACATCTTCGGTGTACGGCAGCACCCGCACCGGTGCGATGAACTGCTGCTCGCCGGCCTTGCTCTGCGCCACCCGCTCCACCGCCTGGTCGCGGTACTGCGCACGGTCCTGCACGGTGCCGCGAATCAGCAACAAGGGAATCAGCAACAACAGGATCAGCCCGCCGATGGTGGCGAACCGCAACAACAGTTTCAGGGATTTCATCGGCCATCCTCATTCTGGGAGGTGGTCAGGGTGCAAGGCGACGGTGTCCAGGGTTTGAGGTGAATTTGAAGCGAATGTGAAGTGCCGCCTCTGCACGCGCGCCGGCCGACACTGTGACCCAGTCAGGAAATCGCGTTTTTACGCTTTAAAAGTGCAACGCAGGCCCAGTGCACGCTTCCGTTTCAGTGATGACACTTCGCATCACCGCCGCGTTCTTTCGCGCCAGGCGCAAGGATGAGCACGCAGCTACGCACTTCAGGGCCATCCCTTCTTTTCCTGAGTTATTCCGCTTACGGCTTTCTGGTTTTGTCGGCCTTCGGCGTCTCTTTCCTTTTTTCTGCGTGCACCGCATCGGTGTCGTCCCACCCGTGTGCCCGCTTGCCGGCCGTGGTTCCAACAGTGCGCACGACTGCATTCCTCTACTCCCTGGAGTCTGTCTTCCATGAACAAGCAATGTTCACTTGCGCTTTGCGTGCTCGCCGCCCTGAGCCTGTCCTCCGCCGCAGCGCAGGCGGCAACGCACGGAATGGGTTTGAAGCCATCGTCGTTGATGCAGCCGGTCACCCCGCTATTCGGAACCGCGAGCGCGGCCAAATCCCTTCCCGCCTCGGTGGACCTAACCGCCTGGGCGATCACGCCGGGCGATCAGGGCCAGGTGGGATCGTGTGCGTCGTGGGCCACCGCGCACACCTTGACCGGCTGGTACGCCAATGCCAGCAAACAGGCGCAAACTCGCTTTGCCCCGATGTATCTCTATAGCCAGGTCAACGGCGGCGTCGATGACGGCTCCACGCTGGAAGCCCCGCTGGAAGTTGCGCTGGCGCAAGGCATCGCTACCGAGCAGCATTATTCGTGGGGCAACTACAACTGGAAGAACCCACCCACCGCCGCCGACCGCGCCAACGCCGCCAAAAACCCCACGCCCTACCGGAAGTACACCGTGCTGTATGCGGGCAACGGCGATGGCGGGCGCGCCCTGATCGAGCAGATCAAACTGGCGCTGGCCTCGTCCACGCCGGTCGCCATCGGCTTCTATGTGCGGCAGGGTTTTGAGGACCTCACCCCCAAGAATCAGGTCGACTACGACATCAAGACCCCGATCCTGGGCGGGCATGCGGTGATCGCGCTGGGTTACGACAGCGAAGGGCTGATCGTCGAAAACAGCTGGGGCACCGAGTGGGGCAACAAAGGCTTTGGCAAGCTGTCCTGGTCGGTGGTGGCCAAGGACGTCACCGGCGCCGACGTGGTGCACTAGCGCACCGCAGAAGCGCACTGCGATGTGCGGCTGATACGGATACGGCATGCGCGCTGGTGCATGCCGTATTCCGCATGCCGCATTTCCTGCAGCGATGGTGCGTTCTCGGCGTCCTACTGCTGCACAAGCTCTACTTAACACCAAGCTCTGCTTAACACCAAGATCGGCCAACAACATGCCTGCGCTCACCGCCAGGCGGGCGCGGCCGATACGGCATGGCCCTCTCTCCGGATCTGAGCACGCCGTCCACACTCACCTGACAACTGCTCGCGACGCTGTGTCAGCCGCGCTTAGCCGATCGGCAGCCGCAAGGTCGCAATCGCACCGCCACCGTCGCGATTGCCCAGCGCCACATCGCCACCGTGCAGGCGCGCCACCTCGCGCACGAACGGCAAGCCGAGGCCGGAGCTGCGTTGCCCGGTCTGCGGCCGCGCCAACGAGTAAAAGCGCTCGAAGACGCGTTCGATGGCGTAGTCCGGCACCCCGCTGCCCCGGTCTTCGACCGACAGCTGCCAGTACCCTGCATGTATGTGCGCACGCAGCTGCACACTGCTGCCCTGCGGCGAAAACGCAATCGCATTTTCCAGCAGATTGATCAGCGCCTGACGCAACAAAAATCCATCGCCAGATACGTGCTGCTCGCCGCTCGAATCGGGCGGCGCGGCACTCTCCAGCTGCACACCCGCTGCGGCGGCACGCGGCGCAACCGCCTCCAACGCCGCTTGCAGCACGCTGCTCACAGCGATGCGCGCGCGCGTCTGCAGCCGACCGTGCTGTTCCACCTCAGCCAGCGCGAGCAGCTTGTCGATGGTTTCGGTGAGCCGTTGTTCCTGCGCGCGGATGCTGGCGACAAAATGCTGACGATCGGCTTCCGGCAACGGCTCGGTCAACAACTCCGATGCGCCACGGATCGCCGCCAACGGGCTTTTCATTTCATGCGTCAGCGACTGTACGTAATGCTCGACGTAGGCCTTGCCTTCCAGCTTGCGGCGCATGGTTTCCAGCGCCTGGCCGAGGTCGCCGATTTCATCGCCGCGCGGTTTGGGTGGCGGCACCGGGATACCGGCGCTCACGGCCTGCGCATAGCGGTTGAGCCGGCCGATGCCGCGCATCAGCCACCAGGTCATCAGGATGCCGATCAACGCGGAAATACCGATCAACCAGGCCCCGCGCTGCAGGATGTTGCGTTGGCTGGCTTCGATAAACGGGTCGATGCTGCGATTGGGCTGGGCCAGGGTGAGCACGCCGATCAACTTGCCGGGTTGGTCGGGCGCGTAGATCGGTGCGGCCACATGCATGACGGTGGCTTTAGGGTCGCCATCGAGTTCCGGGCTGGAACGCGCGCCGTATTCGCCACGCAAGGTGCGGTAGACATCGTTCCAACGCGAGTTGTCGCGTCCCACATCGCGGCCCAGCGAATCGAATACCACCACCCCGCGCGCATCGGTCACGGTGACGCGGTAATCCACATTGTTCTTGCGGAAGCGCCACACCCAGGCCTTGGGGTCGCGCTGCTGCGCCTGCGCCAGGTTGTGCGCAAAGCGGCCGTCGACGATGTGCCCGGCGGCCAGGTCGCTGCTGGCCATTTCTGCCAGCACGTTGGCCGCATCCACCAACGTGGATTCCATCGCCTGACGCACGCCGGGTTTGACCTCGTTGACGAACACCCGCATCACGAAGAACGCGGCCAGGCCCACGATCAGGAAGAAGCCCAGAAACAGCTTGAGACCGAGCCGCATGTCAGCACCCCACTCGGTTCAACGCACCACACACACGCCAGTCCATCGGCTACAGCTCCAGGGCGTAGCCAAGGCCACGATGGGTGCGAATCGGGTCGGCCGGCACGCCCGCCAGGCGCAGCTTGCTGCGTAGCGTCTTGATATGGGTGTCGACGGTGCGATCGGCGCTGTCGGCGCTGGCATCCCAGCCGCGATCCATCAACTGCGCACGGCTCAGGATCGCACCGGGGCGTTGCAGCAACGCAGCCAGCAACGCGTATTCGTAACGGGTCAGCGGCAACAAGGCATCGCCGTAGCGGATGCGGCTGCCGTCGCGGTCGATCGCGAACGCGCCATGCGGCTGCCAACCCGGTTCGGCCACTGCTGCCACGCTGCGGCGGCGCAGACGTGCGCGCACCCGCGCCACCAGCTCGCGCGGGGAGAACGGCTTGGCCATGTAATCGTCGGCGCCCAGCTCCAGCCCGAGCACGCGGTCGATCTCGTCGTTGCGCGCGGTCAGGAAGATCACCGGCACCTCGCTGAAACTGCGCAGGCTGCGGCATACCTCGAAGCCGTTGATGTCCGGCAGGCCCACGTCCAGCACCACCACATCGGCCGGGTCGGCACGCAACCGCGCCAGCGCGTCGCGGCCCAACAGGCAATGTTCTGCCGCATAGCCTTCGCTACGCAGCGCGTAGAGCACGGTATCGGCGATGGCGGCTTCGTCTTCGACGACGAGTACGCGGGCGGGAGAGTCGGACATGGCGCGCAGCATAGCCGCATGCCGGCGCGGCCCATAGCGCGCAGGCTGCCAGGCCGCGGCACGCACGCAAGCGTCGGCGACAGACGTTGGCAACAGATGGCCGGGGCGGCTGCGCGCTCCCGGCGCCCCGCCCTCAGGACCATGCCGCTGGTGCATCCCGCCACGCCGCGCACCCGCGCGCAGCGCAAAGGGCCGCGCACGCTCTACACTTCCCCGATGAACTATCGCCACGCCTTCCATGCCGGCAACCATGCCGACGTGCTCAAGCACATCGCCTTGCTGGCGCTGATCGACACCCTCAAGCGCAAGGACACCCCGTTTTTCGTGCTCGACACCCACGCCGGGCGCGGCCGCTACCAACTCGGTGGCGAAGAAAGCCGCAAGACCAACGAAGCCGATGCCGGCGTGATGCGGCTGATGGCCGAGTCCACCTTGCCGGAGGTGGTCGAGCGCTATCTGCGTGCGGTGCAGGCCGACAACCAGACCGTCGCCCGCCCCGCCGTACCTGGGCAAAAGCCGGCCCGCCCCACCGCCGGCATCCAGCTCAACCATTACCCCGGCTCGCCGCTGCTGGCCGCGCAGGCCCTGCGCGAGCAGGACCGCATGGCGTTCTGCGAATTGCAGCCGGACGAGGCGGAGGCGCTCAAGACCCTGTTCGCCAAGGACAGCCGCGTGCGCGTGCATGCTGGCGACGGCTATGCGGCCATCCGCGCATTTTTGCCGCCGCGCGCCGGCGACACCAAGATCGGCCGCGGGCTGGTGCTGATCGACCCGCCGTACGAGTCGCAGGACGCCGAATACCAGCAGATCATCCATAGCGTGCGCGAGACGTTGGCGCGCTGGCCGCAGGCGATCTGCATGGTGTGGTACCCGATCAAGCTGCGTCGCAGCCTGCAGCCGTTCATGCGCAAAGCGGCCACGTTGCCGGCCAAGTCGGTGCTGGTGGCCGAGCTGCAGGTGCGCCCGGACGACTCGCCACTGCGCCTGACCGGCAGCGGGCTATTGATCGTCAACGCGCCCTGGCAATTCGACAAGGTGCTGGCACCGGCATTGCCGGTGCTCAAGAAGCATCTTGGCGAACTTGGCGCTTCCACGCGGCTGGAATGGCTGCGCCAGGACGCCTGATACACCCGGCAATCCGTGGAGCATTCGCCTGGCCGCAGTTGCGGCGACGGCACACGTCGCACGGTGCGCCTTGCACCGGCGTCAGTGCGCATCGGCTGCTGGCTGATGGCCGCAGCAGTCTGGCATTGGCATGAGGCAGGGCCTTGGCGCGACCGCCGGGCCTGGTCTCAAACAGGCGTGATCGATCCAGCAGGCCGCCATCCAGCCCCCGCCAACAGGCGGCAACTGCGGGGGTGATCGCGTGCGGGCAAGCTCACGACCGGCTCACGGCTCCGCTCGTTACAGTTGTCTGGGAAGCACTGCCACCCCTTGATGGCCCTCAGCGGCGCACCGGATTCATTCATGGTTGCGCGCCGGGCTGGTGCCAGAATCTTCCGATCTTTAAGGAACACCGGTCATGGCCATTCGCAATCGCATGCCTCCCTGGCATGAAAACTTCAGCCTGCCCAATGGCCGCACCCTGTTGCTCCGCCCGATCCGTCCCGAGGACGGCCCGCCGCTGCAAGGGGCATTCAGCCTGCTGGGACCGGAGGAAATCCGCGCGCGCTTCGTACGCTCCTCCGCCGAAATCACCCCGGAGATGGTGCAGCGCCTGACCCATCCCAACCCCAAGACCGAGATCGTGCTGGTCGCCGCCGAGCAGTTGCCCCCGGGCGAAGCCCTGGTCGGCGCGGTGGCGCGCGCAGCATTGGTGCCGGGCACCCGCCAGGCCGAATACACCATCCTGGTCAGCAGCTTCGTCGCCGGCCAGGGCCTGGGACGGCAATTGATGCGCAAGCTGGTGAAGTGGGCGCGCCGCAAGTATCTGGATTGCCTGTTCGGCGACGTGCTGCAGAGCAACGTCCCGATGCTGCAGCTGGCCGAATCGCTGGGCTTCAAGCCGCAGGCGCATCCGGATTCGCCGGAACTGGTGCGGATGGTGCTGGAGCTGGATGCCTGAGGGGCTGGGATTGGGGGGTCGGGATTGGGGATTCGCTAAAGGCCGTTACGGTGCTTGCTGGTTGCAGGGTCCTTGCCCGCCTACCAGCGCGGGACACGCCGCAAGTACGTCCCTGTAGCAACTGTGTTGGTCAGGACCTCAATCCGCGACCGTTGATCGGTTTCCTTCGGGCGTGTTCATCGGTAGGTGC